>NZ_BAABHV010000021.1:0-453743 GCF_039542285.1 Erythrobacter westpacificensis | reverse complement strand
TCAATCCGAGACGAGGCCCACACTCCGCTGATCTACGCCGCGAGTTGTGCCAAATGTTCTGACGACGGACAGGTATTGATGACTGCTCGAGGACGCTGTGCGCGCCATGAGGCTACAACCCGATCGTAGCCCTCCTCTCGTCGAGGTATCGACCATCGTTCGCTCACCTGAGGATCGCTGCTTCTGGGTTGATGCTCTTCAGGTGGCAGAGTGATCCGGCAGCGCATTGGAAGCTTTGCGGCCTCTCCCATGACAATTGCCTCACCAGTTCTCAGCACGGGTAGAACCTCGAGCAGGCTAACAAGACCATCAGGCAATGTACCCTGGACCCTTGCCCGATCTTGAGGATTTGAAAGACGCAATGCGAAGTAGGTCCCGCACTGAGAGAGGATCGTCTCATCGACCTCCGAAGGCCGCTGGCTGATGACCATTGCACCTACGCCATACTTCCTGCCCTCCTTTGCGATCTTTTGGACAGTCTGGGACGCTAACCCGTTAGCGCTGCTGGACAGATATCGATGTGCTTCTTCCATCACGACCAAAAGCGGGCGCTCAATGCCGCCTTCCGATTTCTCTCTGCTCCAGAACATTGATTCGTAAACGACCTTGAGAATTGAGCCCACCAACCGCTCAAGAACGAGACTTGGCACGCCCGAAAGATCAAGGATTGTGATCGGCTTGGGACCGCCAATCCATCCGGCCAATAGCTCATCAAGGTCCTTGTTGATCGTGCCGTCTAGTTCGGGTTCCCAGTTGCCGGGGTGGAGGAGAAAGTTGTAACGCCGATCAAGCAGCAGAGACCGAAGCTGGTTGAGCTGCCTACGGATGCCGATGGCCTGTTGGTTCAAGAACGGGCCTTGGGCTCCCATTGCGTGAGGCTTGTAAGTCGGAGCAACGAGCTGGTCTGCATCACCTGGATTTTGCAGCGTGGGCTGATCGCGGTTTGGCCCCTCGAATGTTGCAATCTCGAAATCGATAAGATCATACCAGAGCTGCTTGAGACTGAACGGGAGAGGCGTATCGACTGTGATCGAGCTTTCAAGAACGCCTGGAAAATTCTGAGCTGTATGCGAAGCGACTTTTAGCTGGAAAATCCTGTCAGAGAATGCAGTCTCGCGCGCACCATCAACGCCGCCCGTTAGAAAGTCGAGCAAATCGGACGTGTCCAACGCCCAATACGGCATCAGCAGTTCCTGTTCGCCGGCTTGTGGATCAACCGAGAAAACCGTGGCGATATCGGAGAGTGCCGCGGAATATTCGCCGTGTATGTCGAGCATGAGAATGCGAGCGCTTGGGTAGGCTTCCTCCCCATCTTCTGAGCTGGAAATTGAGCGCAATAAGCTCGCGATAGTTGTCGATTTACCTGAGCCCGTTGAGCCCAAGATCGCCGAATGACGAGTGACCAGCTCGTTCAAGGCCATTTTAGCGGGGATGCTCTCGGCGCTAGACAAGGAACCGATGACAACCTGGCCCCGTTCGCTCGCGCCGTATATCTTGGCGAGGCTGCTCTCGGTTGTGATGTGCACGCCATCCCCGACATTGGGATATTGGCTAATGCCTCGCTCGAAAACTCCGCTTATTGCCTCTCCGACAAGTTGCACTTCCATCCATCGCCCGGTGTCGGCTTCTGGGGCAACGCCAGTCTGAGGTGCGGCCTTCGCACCCACACCGGACACGACTCCGTACAACTCCTGATATCCCTGCGGTATCCTTACGAAGCTGCCAACCTGCCCGATCCGGTAGGCCCGTCCCTCGATCATCGAGAGACCTGAAGCGACAGATTGAGCGAGATGAACGCTTACAGAAGAACCGGAAACCGATGCAACGCTGCCCAGATATGTAGGGTCGCGGCTAAGCATTCTCGGCACAAGCCGCTGGTGGTGCTTCAGCTTCGCCAGTTTCTCCGGCTTCGTCTTCCGCCTTTGGCTCGGGTTTTGAAAGGATGTCCGTGGCCTGAGCCAATGCGAAAAAGCGTGCAAGTCGAGCAAAATCTCCGAGAACAAACTGGCTTTCGCCACCTGTGTCGGACTGCCAGAATGTCCGGCGAATGCTCTTCCATTCTTCCGTCGGCGGCTCTCCTGGCCTCCACTTACCTTTAACGCCGAAGATCACAGCCCCATCTCGCGCATAAACACTTAAGTTCGGCCTACGAAGGGCCAGCTTGACCGCTAGTTCCTCTTCCTCAAGGGGCTTGAACTGAAACGCGAGCACGGCGGTATGGGTGTTCGAAGACAATGCTTCATCCAAGACCGCGCTAATGTGGGCATCGAAGAATGAGAAGCCCGAGCAGATCAGGATCGTGTCCGGCGTCGTTAAGAAATCCCGCAAGCGCTCGAACAAAGCGGAATATGGCTGCCGTGCTATCTGCTCGTACTTCAGATGATCGGGATAGATAAGCTGCGTAGCTTCACGACTGCCTGTTCTGATGATCGCGTCCGGTTTTACCTCCCAGCCGAGTGATCCGTGGATCTTCCACATCCGCGACCAACGAGGTGGCAGTGAGTCTTCCGAGATGCTCGTGGGATCGAAGAACGGCTTGTGTGAGCCCGTGAAGCCATCAAAGTAAGGCAATCTTGCGCGCTCAAACGCCTCTTCAAGCAAGAGATCGTAATTCGGGGTAAATATCTCGATTGGATGGTCACGCTGGGTTCCGCCAATCCAAGAAACTAACTCCGTGAAGGCGTTCGGTTCTTCGGGAAGCGGGCTCGCAACGATCGCTCCGATCTTTTCGCATATCCGCTTGGCAAGCTCTTCAAATGCGATGCCGTTGAGTCCGTGAACCTCGGCGGCTCCGATCGCTTGTGACAAACGTCTAACACGCGTGAGAATTGTCTCGATGTTGGGATTGTCACCCAGCTCGGGCAAAAGTTTATCAATGACCTCTCGATCCTTGGTGGCCAAGCCACCAACAACGATTTCGGTAAGACGGGCAACATCTGGAATGAGAGGTGCGCCGCTCGCATCAAGCTTGCCATCGACGTTCACACGAACGGAAACGGGTGCGCCAGCTCCCAATAGGAGGCCTATTCGCTTCTTCCCTTGCGACAATATCTGGCGCAAATCGACCATGAAGCGGTCTGGATTGTGTAGTGTCGTATCGGTCATTGGCGCTTTGCCCTCTGTAGCGTCATTGCGGGCTAAACCGAGCAACGCCAATTAGATAGCTCCTTTCTGACATCGATGCATGAAGATGTGAACACCCGAAAGAAGCCAATGTCTGCAATCGAGTGATTTCGGCTTGGGCTCCAATGACTGCAATGAGGGCGCCAGGCTGACAATGGCCAGAGACCAGCTGACTGGATCAGAGCGACCTCTAGGCGGTGGTGGGGGAAATTTTATCCAAGCTAATTGGATTTAGACCAATCAGTTGTGACGTCCCACAGGCGATGGTGCCGGTTAGAGGATTCGAACCCCTGGCCTGATGATTACAAATCAACTGCTCTACCAACTGAGCTAAACCGGCTCACCGTATGGGCGGTCGCCCCTTTGGTCGAAAGCGGATCGGAAGGCAAGTGGGCGCGCGAAGGTGGTGTTTGAAACCGCACGGCGGATATGCTTCTATCGCACGGGGACGCAACCTGGAGCAGCGAATGGATTCCCGTACCCAGGAACAATTAATCTTCGAGGCGCACCGCAAGTCCGCGGGCGCCAGCTACCTGCTGTGGTTCTTCCTCGGATTTTTCGGCGCGCATCGCTTCTACCTCGGGCGGACGGGGACGGGCATTGCCCAGTTGCTGATGTGTCTGAGCATCGTGGGGATCATCCCGCTGGCCTTCTGGTGGCTGATCGATGCCTTTCAGATCCCGGGAATGGTGCGCGAGGAGAACATGAAGACGATTCGTGAACTCAGCGGCTACCGCGAAGGGCAGAGCGGCTCGCGGCTCTCGGCGCCACAGCACGAACCACCGCGTCCTCTGGACCCGCGGGTCGAGGAGATCCGGGAATTGCGCCGCCGCTGACTGGTTCACGTACGGCTCGTCAGGGCACGCCGAAAGTCCAGCCCTCGGTTCTGGCGATGTGCGGTGTCAGGCCTTCCGGTGACCAAAGCGCTGCATCATGGCCTTTCGTGCGAAGCCAGGCGGCTGTAACCAGCGCGTCGCTGGCATGATCGTCGATTGTGCCGCTACCCACGACGGGTGGACTCCCGAGATTCTGGAGGGCCGTATTCAATTCCTCGATCGTGCGGATTTTTGCGCGGGAGGCTGAGCGCCCCGCCGCGATGGCCGCAAGCGTCGTGTAGATTTCCACGATGACAGAGCCTCTCGCGGGCAGCGGATCGACGGGCCAGACGGGGACTCGCCCGCGCAGCGCGTGAAGCATCCGCATCCCGGTAAGGCTGGACTTGCCCACCTGCGCCGCGCCGACGAGATTGAAGTTAGAATAGGGCTTGCAGCCTTGCCTGGTCTGTTCGACTTCCGTCACGCGGAACCGGCCGCGTCCGCCGCCGAACAAGTCGCCCTCGCGCCCGCCGTGGCGGCGAAAATGGCGGCTTGCCTCCGGATGGTCGACGAAGCTTCCGGCTGCCAGATGCTCGTCATCCTGCGCAATGTTGTCGATCAATGCCCACAGCGATCTGGCATCCTCAGGGCTTTCCTCCCAGCCGGGGAAGAAGGCGCCAGCATCGAGGAACGGGAGCGAGATACCAAGATCCAGACCTACCAGCGTATCGGGCGGCAATTCCTCTCGCAGAAGGTGGAGGACCTCCGTCCGGCTCCAGTCTTTCCCGCGCTCTACCAGCACGGGTGGACCGCCGCCAGCATCGGCGATGGCTATCGCAATGCCCTTGTGCCGCGCGCCTGCCGCGCCAGACCAGTCAATCGCGACGAAATGCGAAAAGCGGTTCAACCGCGCTCTGCCCGTAGTTTGTCCCAATAGTCGAGCCGCTTCCTGATCTCGCGCTCGAACCCGCGTTCCACCGGTTCGTAATAGGTCTGTGCGTCCATGTCGTCCGGCCAGTAGTTGTCGCCCGAAAAGCCTTCTTCTGCGTTGTGATCGTAGGTGTAGCCCTTGCCGTAGCCGACATCCTTCATCAGCTTCGTCGGCGCGTTCACGATGTTCATCGGCGGCATCAGGCTGCCGGTTTCTTTCGCGCTGCGGAAGGCGGCTTTCTGGGCCTTGTAAACGGCGTTCGATTTGGGCGCGGTGGCGAGGTAGAGGCATGCCTGCACCAGCGCGAGTTCGCCTTCCGGACTGCCGAGGAACTGGTAGGCATCCTTTGCTGCCATGCACTGCGTCAGCGCCTGCGGATCGGCGAGGCCGATATCCTCCACCGCCATGCGGATCAGCCGCCGCGCGACGAACAGCGGCTCCTCGCCTGCCACCAGCATCCGGGCCATGTAATAGAGTGAGGCCTGCGGGTCTGACCCGCGCACCGCTTTGTGCAGGGCGGAGATGAGGTTGTAGTGGCCCTCCCGGTCCTTATCGTAAACCGCAACGCGGCGCTGGAGAAACTGGCCTAGTGCGGCTGGCTCGAGCGGATCGTCGATTTTTGCCGCATAGAGCGTTTCGGCCTGGTTGAGCAGGAACCGACCATCGCCATCGGCGGAGGCGATCAGCGCCTCGCGCGCTTCTTCGGTCAGGGGGAGGGGGCCTTCCAGTTCCTCGGCCCGGTCCAGCAGTTTCCCCAGTGCTTCGGCATCGAGGCGGTGCAGTATGAGCACTTGCGCGCGGCTGAGCAGGGCGGCGTTGAGTTCGAAGCTGGGGTTCTCCGTCGTCGCGCCCACCAGGGTCACGAGGCCGCGCTCCACGAAGGGCAGGAAGCCATCCTGCTGCGCGCGGTTGAAGCGGTGGATTTCGTCCACGAACAGCAGCGTGCGCTGGCCGGCCTTCTGGGCCTTTTCGGCGGCGGCAAAGGCCTTCTTGAGGTCGGCAACGCCCGAGAACACGGCGCTCACGGCCTCGTAGCGCATGCCCACCTCGTCGGCCAGCAGGCGAGCGATGCTGGTCTTGCCGGTGCCGGGCGGTCCCCACAACACCATGCTGGAGAGCCGGCCCGCGGCCACCATCCGGCCGATGGCGCCATCGCTGCCGGTCAGGTGTTCCTGCCCGATAACCTCGGCAAGGCTGCGCGGGCGCAGGCGATCGGCCAAGGGGGCATCCTCGCGCACCTCTTCGGTGGGTTTCTGGGGGGCATCATCGGCAAACAGGTCGGCCATGGGCATTATGTAGCGGCTTGGCTCGCCGGAGGTAGGGCAGGGCGGGAATTTTCCTCCGACCTCTTGTTACGATAGGTCTAAGATATATCTTAAGGTGAGTGGGACGTACTGGAGAGTTGCAATGAGCAAGGATAGCAGGAAGCCGCGGGCAACCGGAAAATCGGCAAAGGGCGCCGCATCGCGCCCGCGCCGCGCGCGCCGGGAAGAGGAGATCGTCGAACCCGAAGATCTGGAACCAGTCGAGGGCGATATCGAGGACCAACCCGAGGACGAGGACTTCGAAGTCGAGGTGGAGATCGAAATGGACGACGACGATGGTGACTGGGAGGAGCGCGGCCCGCGCCGCTATCGCCGTCGCCGTCGTTACAACGCGGAGGACGTGCTCGGCATGACCGGCATCTTCGGCAGGGACGGTCCGCTTGGCCCCGATGGACCCTTCGGTCCTGGCGGGGTGTTCGGCAAGGACGGCGTGTTCGGCCCCGGAGGCATGTTCGCGCAAAGCGGTGGTCGCAAGCGTTCCCGCTCGCACAAAGGCGAAGGCCATCGTCGTCGCCGCCTGTTCGGGCCGGGCGAACTGCGCCTCGTGCTGCTGGCCATGCTGGCAGAGGAACCGCGCCACGGATATGAACTGATCAAGGCGCTGGAGGACATGACCGCCGGCTCCTATTCACCCAGTCCCGGCACGATCTACCCGACCCTGCAAATGCTGGCCGACGAGGGCGCGATTGCCGAGCAGGACAGCGAGGACGCGAAGAAGCTGTTCCAGGCGACCGAGAGCGGCCTTGCCGAGCTGGAAGAGCGCAAGGACGAGATCGAGGAACTGTGGGACCGGCTTGGCCGCAAGCGCGAAAAGGCGCGGCCCAAGGGTTCGTCCGAACTGTTCCGCGCGATGGGCAACCTTGCGCAGGTCATCCGTAACAAGGCTGCCGACGGCAAGGTGAAAGATCTCGACAAGGAACAGGTTGTCGACCTGATCGACGAACTGGCGCGCAAGATCGAGCGCCTGTAACTTTCCAAGCCAATTCCCTCTTTTGCGCAAGCATGCTAGACTTGCGCGAAACAGGGGAGGCAACAATGGCCATCATGGAACGTCCCGCCACGCCGTGGCACCTTTGGGTGATCGGCATCCTGGCGCTGCTGTGGAACGCCTTTGGCGCCTACGATTACCTGATGACGCAGACGCGGAACGAGGCCTACATGTCGGCTTTTACCCCGCAGCAGCTCGAATATTTCTACAGCTTCCCCGCATGGATGGAGGCGTTCTGGGCGATCGGCGTCTGGAGCGCGTTCCTTGGTGCGGTCCTGCTGGTGCTGCGCAGCCGCTTTGCCGTTCACGCGTTCGTGCTCGGCCTGATCGGGTTGGCGGGTTCGTCCGTCTACCAGTTCACCAACCCGGCACCGGACGGCGTTCTCGACGGTACGGGGCTGATCATGACGGTTGTGATCTGGACCAGCCAGATCCTCCTGGCGCTCTATGCCCTGGCGATGATGCGCCGCGGCGTGCTGCGCTGATCCAGCAACCTATTTTCTGCGCGCTGCGATTAGCCGCAGGTAGGTATCGGCCACGGCCCCGTTGATCGTATCCCAATCGAAGGCATCGGCGCGCCGGGCGCCTGCCTCTCCGTGGGCGCGGCGCAGGTCGGGGTCGGCAGCGTAGGCCGTCAAGGCATCGGCGTAGGCAGACACATCGCGCGGCGGCACGAGGTGTCCGGTTTCTCCTTCGATCACCAGGCTGGACGCACCGGTGGCATCGGCGGCCACTACGGGCACGCCGCAAGCCATCGCCTCCAGCGTGACGTTGCCGAATGTCTCGGTAACGGAAGGGTTGAGCAGCACGTCCATGCTGGCGACAGCGCGGCCCAGGTCCTCGTCCTGCTGGAAGCCGACGAATTTCGCTTCCGGCACTTTCTCGGCGAAGAATTCCTTTGCCGGGCCTTCCCCGATCACCAGCACCTGGTGCGGCACGTCGCGCTTTCGCAGTTCCACCATCGTCTCCGCAAAGATGTCGATGCCCTTTTCCAGCACCAGCCGCCCGAGGAAGCCGACCGCCATGTCGTCATCTTCGATGCCCAGCGACCGCCTCCATTCCAGATCGCGTCGGGCAGGGGTGAAGATGTGCCGATCGACCCCGCGAGACCAGGTGCCGATATCGTGATGCATGCCCTGTTCGCGCAGTTCCTCGATCATGCTGGCGGACGGTGCGACGATGGCATCGCAGCGATGATAGAACCGGCGCAGCAGGGCGACGAAGACAGGCTCGATGAAGCCGAACCCGTAGTAGCGCGGATAGGTCTCGAACCGGGTGTGCACGCTGGCAAGCACCGGCTTGTCATGCGCCCGCGCCCAGGTGGCGGCGCGATGGCCGGCGACGTCCGGACTGGAAATATGCACGATGTGCGGATCGAACTCGGCCAGGTTCGCCTTGATCTCTTTGCTGAGACCTGTGGAGAACTGATATTCCCCGCGGCCCGGAATAGGCACGGAAGGCAGGCTGACAAGCTCGCCCGCAGGTTCGAACGCAGGTGTATCTGTGGTCGGTGAATAGACGCGCACATCGGCGCCCTGTCGCAGCAGGTAATCGACAAGCCGGTTCAAAGCCTGGTTCGCGCCGTCGCGGACGTAGTTGTAGTTCCCGCTGAACAGCGCGACGCGAAGTTCACTCACATCCATCGCTCTGCCCTTAGGCGAGGCATTGCTGCTTGGCGAGAGGGCAATGGAACGGGCCGTGGTGACGCGGCGTTGGAATGACGATGGAGAGCAACGAGATTTTCGTAACCGCAATCATGGTGGCGGGTTTCCTCACCGTGCACCTGCAGGTGCATCGCCTGCGTTTCCTCGACGTAACGCCGCGCAGCCGCTGGCTTTCCTTCGCAGGCGGTGTGGCCGTGGCTTACGTGTTTCTCCACGTGCTGCCCGATATCGGGATGCACAGCCGCGAATTCTCCGACGAACTGGGCGTTTCGCCAACCGCGGCCGAGAGCGCGGTCTATTCACTGGCCCTTGCCGGGCTTGCCGTGTTCTACGGGCTGGAACGCGCGGTGAAGGTCAGTCGGGAGAAGGCGCGCGCCGCCGGGGAAGGGGACCGCATACAGGACGATGTCCTTTACCTGCACCTCGTCACCTATGGATCGTTCAACGCGCTGGTCGGCTACCTGCTGCTGCACCGGGAGGAAAGCGGCGACTGGGCGCTTGCGCTGTTCTTCATTGCCATGGCGCTGCATTTTCTCACC
Organism: Erythrobacter westpacificensis; assembly: GCF_039542285.1. Lineage (NCBI taxonomy): Bacteria > Pseudomonadati > Pseudomonadota > Alphaproteobacteria > Sphingomonadales > Erythrobacteraceae > Erythrobacter > Erythrobacter westpacificensis. Next base: position 444,358 of record NZ_BAABHV010000021.1, on the reverse strand, counting down.
GCCGATTTCGGAATGCGGCAGGATCACCGAGAAGCATACGACAGGCTGGCGCGCTGGATCATCAGTGCCGCTGTCGTCGGCGGCTGGGTGCTGGGCATCTTCATCGCGCTGTCTCCGGTGCTGATCGGGGGCCTTTTCGCCTTCCTTGCGGGCGGGATCATCCTCAACGTGCTGAAAGAGGAATTGCCGGAGGAGCGGCAGAGCTATTTCCTGCCTTTCCTGCTGGGCGTGATCCTCTACGCCGGCCTGATCATGGCGGAGCGCCACTGGGTCTGACCTCCGCGGGAACCGGAGCGCGGGAGCGGGGTAATCTGAGGGTGCGCGCCTGCCTGTCCCTGCTGCCGATTTCTCTCGCACTGATTGGCTGCGCCCCGGGCGCAAGCGAAGATGGCGAGGGCGGCGAGGACGCTGTCTTGGCGACCACCACCCATATCATCCCGCGCGAATTTCGTGGCCGCTGGGCGGAGGAACCCGCCGCCTGCCTCGTGCCCAATTCGCGCCGCTACGAGATCGCTGCGGGCCGTATCGACACGGCCAGTTTCGGCGGCGCTGTGGACGAAGTGCAAGTGGCAGGTACGGACGCGATCGCCCGCCTCTCCCTGGAGCAGGGCGAGGTGCAATTCACCATGACCCTTCTGGACGCAAATACGATGCAGGCAAGCTACGGCGACCGAGCGCCTTTCATCCTGCGAATGTGCCGCTAGGGGCCAAAGTTCATCGGTTGCTGTCGTTCATCCCGCGAATGGCGCGGGATGAACGACACGACATTTCTCAGGAGTCCGCTGCGGCGCGCTTGGCGCGCTTGCGCTCATGCGGGTCCAGGTGGACCTTGCGCAGGCGGATGCTTTCGGGCGTGACTTCCACGATCTCGTCGTCGCCGATGTAGGCAATCGCCTGTTCCAGCGTCATCTTGCGCGGTGGGGTCAGGCGGATGCCTTCGTCCTTGCCGCTGGCGCGGAAGTTGGTGAGCTGCTTCGACTTGAGCGGGTTGACCTCGAGGTCTTCCGGCTTGGCATTCTCGCCGATGATCATGCCCTGATACAGCTTTTCGCCGGGGCCGACAAAGAGCACACCGCGCTCCTCGATGGTGTTGAGGGCGTAGGCCATTGCCTCGCCCTGTTCCATCGAGATCAGCACGCCGTTCTGGCGACCGGCGATCTTGCCCTTGTGCGGACCGTAGCTGTCGAACAGGCGGTTCATGATGCCCGTGCCGCGCGTGTCGGACAGGAATTCACCATGATAGCCGATCAGGCCGCGGCTGGGAGCGATGAAGGTCAGGCGCGTCTTGCCGCCGCCGCTGGGGCGCATCTCGGTCATCTCGGCCTTGCGCTGCGCCATCTTCTCGACGACGGTGCCGGAGAATTCGTCGTCCACGTCTACCACTACGGTTTCGTAGGGCTCCAGCTTCTGGCCGTTCTCTTCGCGATAAAGCACGCGCGGGCGGCTGATGGACAATTCGAAGCCCTCGCGGCGCATCGTCTCGATCAGCACACCAAGCTGCAATTCGCCGCGACCGGCAACTTCGAAGGCATCCTTGCCGGAGCTTTCCGTCACGCGGATGGCGACATTGCCTTCGGCTTCGCGCTCCAGACGCTCGCGGATGACGCGGCTCTGCACCTTGTCGCCTTCGCGGCCCGCATAAGGGCTGTCATTGACGGCAAAGGTCATGGAGAGGGTGGGCGGATCGATCGGCGAGGCGTGGATCGGGGTGGTGACGTGCGGGGCGGCCAGCGTGTTCGAAACGGTGGCGTCGGTCAGGCCGGCGATGGCGACGATGTCGCCCGCCTTGGCGTGCAGCACGGGCTCGCGATCAAGGCCGTTGTAGGCGAACACCTTGGTTGCCCGTCCCACTTCCACGACCTTGCCGTTCACGTCCAGCGCACGGATCGGCATGCCGGTTTCCAGGCGACCGCTCTCGATGCGGCCCGTCAGGATGCGGCCGAGGAACGCGTCGCGGTCAAGCAGGGTGGCCAGCATGGCGAAGTCGCCATCGGGATCGAGATCGGGCTCGGGAACGTGGTTCACGATCAGGTTGAACAGCGGCAGCAGGTCGCCTTCGCGTGCTTCGGGGTCCTCGCTGGCATAGCCGGAGCGGCCCGAAGCGTAGAGAACGGGGAAATCGAGCTGCTCGTCATCCGCATCGAGGTTCACGAACAGGTCGAACACTTCGTCCAGCACCTCGTTGGCGCGCGCGTCGCTGCGGTCGATCTTGTTCACGACCACGATGGGCTTGAGGCCGAGGCCCAGCGCCTTGCCGGTCACGAACTTGGTCTGCGGCATCGGGCCTTCGGCAGCGTCCACCAGAAGGATGACGCCGTCGACCATGCTGAGAATACGCTCCACCTCGGCACCGAAGTCGGCGTGACCGGGGGTGTCGACGATGTTGATGCGGTAGGAATGCTGGCCACCCTCGGGCTTCCATTCGACGCTGGTCGGCTTCGCCAGGATGGTGATGCCGCGTTCCTGTTCCAGTTCGTTCGAATCCATCGCGCGTTCCTCCACGCGCTGGTTCTCGCGGAAGGTGCCGGACTGGCGGAAGAGCTGGTCGACGAGCGTGGTCTTGCCATGGTCGACGTGGGCGATGATCGCCACGTTGCGAAGGGGGGCGGACATGTTCTTGGTTTCCTGGGTTGTGGCAGGCAGCAAATGCTGCACCTGCGAATTTGCCGCGCCGATAGCCTATGACGGCCTCCGCCGCAAGCGGATGTGGGGTGCTTCGCTTTACCTATACGTGAGGTTCCTCCATGTTGCGGAAATGTAACACAGCCGGTTTCTTCCGTAATCGGTTGGTAAAGTCCCGATTGTGCGAAGCTTTTGCGCACTCTATCCAAGGACGACCAATAGAGGTCGCTTGAAACCGGTTCACAGCCAAACGGCGGGACAGGTTTTCGAGGGAGAGATGGAGAAATCAATGACCAGCAAGACTGCCCGCATCGCGGGTTTTTCGCGCAAGTGCCTGTGTGGCGCTGCCGCCATTGCACTAATCGCACCGGCTGCCGCCATGGCGCAGGACGAGGCGGATACCGGACAGGACATCTATCCCGACGAAGCGGGCGAGGACAGCAACCAGGGCAACAGCATCATCGTTACCGCTTCCAAGCGCGAACAGACGCTGCAGGAAGTGCCCGTTGCCGTGTCCGTCACTAGCGGCGAAACGCTGGAGCGTGATCAGATCCGCGACATCCGCGACCTGCAGACCGTGGTTCCCTCGCTGACGGTTGGCCAGCGCCAATCCTCGGCCAACACCGGCTTCTTCATCCGCGGCTTCGGCAACGGCGCCAACAACGCCGGTATCGAACCCTCCGTCGGCGTGTTCATCGACGGTGTCTATCGCAGCCGCACCGCGTCCTCCATTTCCGACCTGCCGAACGTGCAGCGCATCGAAGTGCTGCGCGGCCCGCAGTCGACCCTGTTTGGCAAGAACGCCTCTGCCGGCGTGATCTCGGTCACCACCGAAGAGCCGCAGTTCGACCTTGGCGGCTCCGTCGAGGCGACCTGGGGCAACTACAACGCCAAGGTGCTGCGCGGTTACCTGACCGGCCCGATCACCGACATGGTGGCCTTCAGCGTCGCTGGCGGCGTGAACAAGCGCGACGGTTTCTTCGAGGACCTGGGCACCGGCAACGATTCGAACGACCGTGACCGCTGGTACGGCCGCGCGCAGCTGCTGGTCGACAACGGCACCGACATCCGCCTGCGCTTCATCGCCGATCTCGACAAGATCGACGAGGTCTGCTGCGGCGTCGTGAACGTGCAGAACGGTCCGACGACTGCTGCCGTTCTGGGCGTGGGCGGCATGGTGACCGACCCGAGCGATCCCTTTGCCGATGTCATCTACAGGAACTTCGATTCCACCAACAACATCGAGAACCGCGGCGTTTCCGCCCAGCTCGACTGGGACGTGGGCGATTTCACTTTCACCTCGATCACCGCAAGCCGCACGACGGAAGCCGTGACCTTCCAGGACTCGGACTTCACCAGTGCCGACCTGATCTATCCCAATTCGCAGGATCTGGAGATCGATACCTTCACGCAGGAATTCCGCATCGCCGGGTCCATCGGTGATCGCGTCGACCTGTTGCTGGGCGCTTTCTACATCAACGAAGACGTGACGCAGGCGAACCAGCTGCTCTACGGTGCCGACTTCCGCGACTACGCAAACCTCGTGGTCGCCAACCTGTCGGGCGGCGCTTTCTCGCTGTTCCCGACGCCGGTCGCTCCGGGCGCAACGCCGCTGGAACAGGTGTTCAGCCAAGCTTTCAGCACCAACTATGTGGGCACCTTCTTCAACCAGGGCCAGGGCTTCACCGAAGCCTACACGCTGGATTCTGAAGCTTACTCGCTGTTCGGCCAGGTCGATTTCGAAATCGTCGACGGCCTCGTGCTGACGCTGGGCGGTAACTACACCGACGACAGCAAGCAGTTCACCCAGGATGCGACCTCGACCGACGTGTTCTCGGCGATCGACTTCGACGCTCCGCAACTGGCGCCGTTCCGCCAGCAGGTGCTGTTCCAGGGCGCACTGGCGCAGGGCGTGGGTGATGCGCTGATGCTGGGCCGTGCGGCGACCGCTGCGGAGATCGGCGCCTTCGCCGCCAACAACATGGCGGCCTTCGGCCAGATTCAGGCCGGGGCCCAGGCCTTTGCCGCAGGCAACGTCAACAACCCGCTGGCAAACCCGCTGAACCCGCTGCGAGCATTGCAGTTCCTGCCGCCGTTCCTGGGCGTTCCCAACGCCGTGGAAGATGGCCGGATCAACGATGACAACTTCAGCTTCTCGGCGCGCCTTGCCTACGATCTCACGCCCGACGTGAACATCTACGCAAGCTACGCCACGGGCTTCAAGGCAAGCTCCGTCAACCTGTCGCGCGACGCGCGTCCGTCGCTCGCCGATCGGGCCGCAATCGAAGCGGCCGGGCTCGCCCGTCCGAACCAGACTTACGGTTCGCGCTTTGCCGGCCCGGAGGAGTCGACTGTCATGGAAGTCGGCATCAAGGCCAACTTCGACACCTTCTCCGCCAACCTGACGGTGTTCGACCAGGAGATCGAGGGCTTCCAGTCCAACATCTTCACCGGTTCCGGCTTCGTGCTGGCGAATGCCGGCAGCCAGTCGACCTGGGGCGTGGAATTCGAAAGCACCTTCTACCCGACCCGTTCGCTGACGCTGAACGCGGCGGTCACCTACCTCGACCCGACCTTCGACAGCTTCGTGCAGTCGGCGCAGGGCGATATCTCGGGCACCCGTCCCTCGGGCATCCCGGAATGGACCGTGATTGTCGGAGCACAATATGAAGCCGACGTTGGCAGCGGTCTGCTGATCCCGCGCGTGAATTACTTCTGGTCCTCCGAAACGCAGCTGGTCGAAGGCCTGCCGGCTTTCGCAGTGCGCGGACCGGACGGCACCATCGTCAACGGCCAGCCGGCTATCGACGCGGGCCTGCCGTTCACCTCGCAGGTCGACAACCTGACCGCTTCGCTGACCTACGAATGCGACTGTGGCCTGTCGCTGTCCGTCTGGGGCCGCAACCTGACCGACGACCGCAACCTGGGTACCGTGTTCGACGCGCCCGCCCAGCCGCGCAGCGTTGTCGGATATCCGAACGATCCGCGCACCTACGGTGTCACGGGGCGCTTCCGTTTCTAAACAAACGGTTAGAGAGAAAAAGGAAAGGGGGCCTTCGCGGCCCCCTTTTTGTTGCGCGATACGGGTTTTCCGTGTTCGATGTGCAGCGACGGGCAGCAACAGGGGGATTCGCTATGTCGCTCAGTATTGGGGGGATCATTTCGCAGACTTTCAGCATGACGAGACAGCGGATCGGTTCGCTCCTCGGCATCTATGCCATTTATTTCGTGCTGCAGCTGGTGCTGATGTTCGTCATGTTCGGTGCCGTCGGTTCCAGTTTCATGATGGCCGGAGCGATGGAAAGCCCCATGGCCATGGGCGCAGGCGCCATGCTGATGATGATCGTCGCCTATATTGCCTACTTCCTGATCTACATGGCGCAGGGCGCTTCGCTGGTTCACAACGCCTCGCCCGTGCACGACACCACGCTGGGCGATTCCCTCATGGAAGGCCTGCGCAAGATCCCCACGCTGTTCGGTCTCGCGCTACTCCTGATGGCGGCCTACATCGCGGCCGTCCTTCTGCTTGCCATTGTCGGCGCGATCTTCTCGCTTGCCGGGGATGCCGGATCGGTGCTGTTCCTCGTCGCCGTGTTCCTGGGCATGATTTACGTGGCCTGCCGCCTCTCGCTTATCATGCCGGTGATTGCCGTCGACGGAGTGCGTAACCCGATAACCGCCGTAACCCGTAGTTGGACCCTGACGAGCGGCCACGTAGGCAAGATTTTCGTCGTCATACTCCTCTTCTCGCTCATCGTGGTCGGCGCCATTCTGGCGATGTTCGCCCTGATGGGTGGGAGCATGATGGGCTTTGCAGCAGGTGGAAACATCGACGCCGCGGCTCCCGCGATGGGTGCCACGATGATCGTCTTCTTCCTAGGCTTTCTCGTGCTGATGGTCCTGCTCGCGCTGCTTTCCGCGGCTTTCATGGCCGTGCTGCACGCTTCGCTGGCCGGGCCCGAGGCAGTGGCCGAAACCTTCGCCTGAGCCGAGGGGCGCAGACGCTAGAGCGAACGCAGCGTCTGCGCCGGGCGGGCGCGCAGCAGCGGCAGCGAAGCGCCAAGCGCGAAGGCCAGCACCAGCACCAGCCCGCCACCGAGCACGGCGAGGATCTCGGTCCAGTCGGGCAGCCAGTCGAATTCGAACATCTGCACGATCACCAGCCAGGCGACGCCCGTTCCGAGCGCCAGCGCAACGCCTGCCAGCACGGCGACAAGCAGGCCGAATTCGGCGAATTGTAAGGCGAGCAATTGGCCCCGGCTTGCGCCCAGAACGCGCAGGATCACCGTGTCGTAGATGCGCGCGGCACGCGCTGCAGCAATCGCACCCAACAGCACGGCAATGCCGGCCAGCACTGCCACCGATGCCGCTGCGAGGATGGCGAGGCTCACCTGGTCAAGGATGGTGCGCGCCTCGGTCAGCAGCGGTCCGACCTCGATTACGCTGGAGGACGGGAAAGCCTCGACTAGATCGCGCAACAGGCCGCTCGCCTGCGTGCCCTCGGGCAGTTCGATGGTCGCGGCCAGGTTATGGGGTGCGGATTCAAAGGTGTTCGCCGAGAAAACCCAGACGTTGTTGAAGCCGAGGCTCTCCCAGTCGATGCGCCGCGTATTGGCGACGCGCGCAGTGAATTCCACGCCCAGCACGTTCACCGTGATCATGTCGCCGATGGCAATATCGGCGGCCGTCGCCAGCTCCTCGTCGACCGAGACGAGCGGTTCTCCGGCATAGCCTTCGTCCCACCATTCGCCGCTGGTGACGACGTTGCCGTCAGGAAGGGTGTCCGAATAGGTCAGGCCGCGCTCTCCGCGCAGGCCCCATGTGCCTTCGCGCTCTTCCATGTCGGCGACGCGGATCATGTTGTCTTCAGGGCCGAAGGACACGATAGAGCCGCGCAGGGTGGGCACGGTGTCCACGGCGGCTTCGGGGGAGATGTCGCTCACGATCGCGCGGAACTGCTCCACCCCGTCGCGCGGCACGTCCAGTACGAAATAGTCGGGCGCACGCTCGGGGACGGATCGCTGGATATTGCCGTCGAGACTGCTTTGTACGCCAGCCAGCAGCACGAACGCGGCGAGGCCGAAGCCGAGCGCCGTCACGAGAGAGCCCGTCGCGGCACCGGGCCGGTGCATGTTGGCAATGGCGGCGCGCACGATGGGGTCCGACGGGCGAGGCATCCGGGCGGCTGCCCAGCGGATGGCGCGGCCAAGCAGGGCAAGGAAGCCGAGGATCGCGGCAGCGCCGGCCAGGAAAAGCGCAGAAAGCAGCGGGTCGTTGGAGCCGATCACGGCCAGCGCGATAATACCGACGATGCCGATACCGACGGGCAGGGCGGCTCTGCGCCATTGCTGTGCCAGCGGCGATACCCGCGCGCGCATCAGCGCCATAGCCGGAAAATTGCGCGCCCGCGTCAGCGGCGGGGCGGCGAAAACAAGGGCCACCAGCAGCCCGAACAGCGCCGCGCGCAGCAGCGCCAGCGGATCGAACACGAAACTTGTAGTGACAGGCAGAAGCGACCCCAGCGCGCTCGCCAGCAGCGGCGTGACCAGCACGCCCGCCAGCAAACCGGCGGCAGCACCGACGCAGGCCGCGATGCCGATTTCCAGTGCGTAGATACGGGCGATATCGCCCGAGGTCGCGCCGAGGATTTTCAGCGTGGCGATCGAATTGCGCCGCGCTTCGAGGTAGGAATTCACACCGCCGCCGATGCCGATGCCTGCAATCACCAGCGCGGCAAGCCCCACCAGGGTCAGGAACTCGCCCATGCGGCTGACGAACCTGTCCGCCCCGGGAGAGGCACGGTTACGGGTGCGAAAGTCGAACGGGCTGTCCGGGAAAGCTTCCTGCATGGCTTCCGTGATCTCGTCCGGGTCCTGGTTGCCATCGAAGGCGACCCGGGTCTTGGTCTGGAACATGGCTCCGGGCGCGACGAGACCCGCCGCCTCGGGCAAGTCGAGCGGTACGATTACGGTCTGGCCAAGCGCGAAGCCTTCGGAAAGCCTGTCCGGCTCTTCCGCGATGATGCCCGCAATCTCTACCTGCTCGGTGCCCAGCGTAATGGTGTCGCCGTTTTCCACACCCAGCCGCTCTGCCGCGCCGGGGGCCAAGTAGGCTTGCCCTGCTACGGGTGCGCCTGTGCTCGAGCCGTCTGCCAGCAGCAGTTCGCCGTACATGGGATAGTTCGGCGCGATAGCTTTCAATTCAACCGGCACGGCAGAGTCCGGCGTGGTCGCCATGGCCTGCAACCTGTATCCGGGGGAAACTTCTCCCAGCCCGTCGAGATAGGCCATTTCCTCGGCGCTGGGCATGCGCTGCCACAGCTCCACTTCCATGTCGCCGCCAAGGATTGCCTGCCCCTGGCTATCGAGTTCGCCCTGGATGGCGGAGGTCAGGCTGCCAATGGCCGCCAGCGCGCCCACGCCCAGGAACAGGCAGACGAGCAGCAGCCTTAGACCGCGAAAGCCGCTGGCAAGATCGCGCCGGGCAATGGTCCATGCGGTGCGCCAGTCCATGCGCGTCAGGCCGCTTTCGTATCGGAAGCGATCTGGCCGTCGCCCAGCGTCACCACGCGGTCGCACATTTCAGCAAGGTGCCGGTCGTGCGTGATGATAACGAGCGTCGCGCCGGTTTCCTTGCGACGGCGGAACAGTACGTCCACCACGCTGTCACCCGTGCTGGCATCGAGGTTGCCGGTCGGCTCGTCGGCAAAGATCAGCGGAGGGCGCGGGGCGATGGCGCGGGCGATTGCCACGCGCTGCTGTTCTCCGCCCGAAAGCTGCGCCGGATAATGGGTAAGGCGGTGGCCGAGGCCGACCGATTCCAGTTCCTCCGCCGCGCGTTCCCACGCGGCCTTGTCCCCTGACAGTTCCATTGGGGTAGCAACGTTCTCCACGGCGGTCATCGTTGGGAGAAGGTGGAATGCCTGTAACACGATCCCGATACGGCCCCGGCGGGCAAGCGCGAGCGCGTCCTCGTCCAGCGCGGTGAAGTCCTCGCCTGCCACGGTCAAAGAACCGGAGGTGGCCCGCTCCAGCCCCGAAAGCACGGCCATGAGCGAGCTTTTGCCGCTGCCGGAGGGGCCGAGAAGGGCGAGGGTTTCGCCGGGCATCACGTCGAGATCGATCCCGCGCAGGATCTCTACGGCCGCCTCGCCGTCACCAAGGGTAAGGCGCAGGTCTTTGGCAGCGATGACGGGTTTGGCAGTGTCAGGACTTGTCATAGGGCTTGTCACCGGGCGGCGATGGCATAGCTATGGGGTATGAGCAAGCCAGTCCTAAGTCGGTGGCATAGCGCCATCCGCGCTTCGTCGATCATCGCCTCTCTCGCACTGGCGCTCGCCGCCTGCGGATCGGAGGCACCGGCCCCCACCACCGAAGCTCCCGAAGCAAGCGAAGTCCATGCCGAGGACACGTTGCCCATGATGGGGCCGGAGCGGGTGATCCTGGGTTTCGGCAACAGCCTGATGGCGGGTTATAATGTCGAGGAAGAGCAGGGCTATCCCGAAGTGCTGGAACGCGCGCTGCGCGGGCGCGGCATGAATGCCAGCGTGATCGACGCGGGCGTTTCGGGCGATACCACTGCGGCGGGCCGCCAGCGCATCGCCTTCGTGCTGGACAATGCCGATGCCGATATCGACCTCGCCATCATCGAACTGGGCGGGAACGACCTGCTGCGCGGCATTTCTCCTGACCAGACGCGGGAGAACCTCGGCGCGATCATCGAGGAAGTGCAGTCGCGCGGCATCCCGGTCCTGCTCATGGGCATGCGCGCGCCGCCCAACTACGGGGCGGAATACGTCGGCCAGTTCGACGGCATGTATCCGGCGCTTGCCGAGCAATACGGCACGGCGCTGGTGCCCTTCTTCATGGAGCCGGTGTTCGACGATCCCGACCTGATGCAGGCCGATCGCATTCACCCGACTGCTGAAGGCATCGAAGACATGGTGGCCGCCACGCTGGATGCCGTGGTGGACGCGTTGCCCGAAGAGGACACGAACTAGAGCCGCTCCACCCTGCCGCCTGCCACGCGCCAGACTGCGGCTTCTGACAATATGCCCTCGAACGGCGCAGGCTCGGTTCCGGTCAGCCAGACCTGCGTTCCGCTCGCGCGCAGACGATCGAACAGCGCCTCCCTGCGAACCGGATCGAGATGCGCTGCCACTTCATCCAGCAGCAGGACGCCGGGACGTCCGCGCGCCGCGAGTTCCGCATGGGCGAGGGTAATGGCAACGAGCATGGCCTTTTGCTCCCCGGTCGAGCAATCGGCAGCAGGCATCATCTTGCCCGCCATAGTGACGCCCAACTCGTCACGGTGGGGCCCCGATAATGTTCGCTGCGCCGCGCGATCGCGTGCGCGCGTATCCCGCCATGCCGCGGCCAAGCCCTCGCGCGTCAGTTCACCACCAGGCTCGTATGTGAGCAGCGGGCGTGCGAAGGGCGCTTCGGGCAACTCTGCCAGTCTCGCTGTCAGCGCGCCGACAAGCCGCGCGCGACCCTGCGCCAGACCTGCGCCGACCTCGGCCATCTGCGCCTCGATCGAGTCGAGCCATGCGGGATCGGGCTCGTGCTCGTCGGAGAGCAGGCGGTTGCGTTCTCTCAGTGCTGCTTCGTAACGGCTGGCGCAGCGCGCGTGTTCGGGCTCAAGCGCAACGGCCAGGCGATCCATGTAGCGACGGCGCGCACCCGCGCTGTCGGCGAAGAGGCGGTCCATGGCCGGGGTGAGCCAGCCCATGGCGAGCCATTCCCCCAGGCTGATGGCGGTGGCTTCCGCGCCGTTCACCTGCACGATGCGCCTGCCGGGCCGGTCTGCGGCCATGCCGGTGCCGAGCTTCACAGGCTCTCCGCCATCGCCCGTATCGAGCGACACGCTGGCCGCGAATCCACGGCCTTCCTGTGCGGCCATGTCCGACAAGGCGGCACGGCGCATTCCGCGACCGGGGGCAAAAAGCGAGAGGGCTTCGAGCACATTTGTCTTTCCCGCGCCGTTTTCGCCTACCAGCAAGTTCAGCGGGCGGGTGTCGTCCAGCTGCGTTCCGGCATGATTGCGGAAGGTGGAAAGGGTGATGCGGTCGAGCGCCATGGGTGTGCCGCATCTACTATTGCAGCGGGGCAGCGCTTGCCACTCCAAATGCAGCCAGAATATCGATCCCCAAAGTTGGTGAAAAATCCTAACTTGTGGTCTGGTTGTGATTGCAACCTTTCTGAACGCTGAACAGAAATGGCAGAATTCTGCGGTTTTTCAAAACTGGCACGCCCTCTGCAAAGTCTGGGGCATGAGACGAAATGGTCCTGATCTAACAAATGAGGGAAACAAAATGACTTTCGCAAACGACTTCACCGCTCGCATCTCCGCCGCTCTCGCTGCCGTTGCGGTGACAACCACGATCCTCGTCAGCAGCTTCTCGGCGCCGCAGGCCAGCATCGTCGCCGGTCTTCTCGCCTGAAGCAGAGCAATCGCAATCACTACACTTTCAAGGAGACTGACATGACCAACGAATTTCAGAACAAGCTGATGGCCGGCCTTGCCGCCGCTGCCGTCACTCTCACCCTGCTGGTGAGCAGCTTTGCCAATCCCAACGCAACCAGCGTTGTGGGCCTGCTGGCATGAGCAAGTTCGACAGCAATCACAACGCGGTCCGACCCGCTTCTTCCAAGAACTTCCGTCTCGATCATGCAGACGGCAAGATCGCCGGGGTGTGTGGCGGCATCGCCAAGTATTTCGGGATCAACCCGCTGATCGTTCGGTTGGTATTCCTGGTGGGGGCCGTTGCCGGGTTCGGCAGCTTCATCCTCATCTATCTCGCGATCTGGCTGCTGGCTGATTGAAGCCGGCGGCCATTTCGCCCATTTAACTCCCGCGCGTCTCGCGTGACGCGAAGGGAGAGAAATCGGTGTCGGTATCGAAGATCTCGACGCCCTCGCGCTTCTTGAGGAAGCCGACCACGCGATAGGTGACCGGCGTCAGCACGGCTTCCCAGCCGACCTTGAGCGCCCAGTTCGTCACCATCACCAGCACCACGTCGCTCGTTTCCCACACGCCGAGAAAGGCGATGGGATAGAACAATAGGCTATCCACGCCCTGGCCCACTACGGTGGAACCGATGGTACGGGTCCACAGTTTCTCGCCCCTCGTCCAGAGCTTCATCTTCGCCATGACGTAGGAGTTGACGAACTCGCCCGCCCAGAACGCCGCGATGGAGGCGAGCACGATGCGGGGCACTTGGCCAAAGACCTGCTCGTAGGCGTCCTGCCCGGTCCAGCTCGCGCTAGGGGGCAGGGCCACGACGACGAAGCTCATCACGGCCATGAATATCATCGCGGCAAAGCCTGCCCAGATCACCCGGCGTGCGCGCGCATATCCGTAGACCTCGGTAAGCACGTCGCCGATCACATAGGAGAGCGGAAAGAACAGGATGCCCGCGCCAAAGGTGAATCCGGCCACGGTCGAAAGTTTCGCTGCGCCTATGACATTGGAAAGCACCAGCACCACGACGAAGGCCGCCATCACCAGATCGAAATAGCGAAAGCGCGCGTGGGCCGGGGCGGAATTGTCCATGTGTGAGTGCTAGCGCCATTTGCGCCGGCCGCAAATATGGCTAGAGGCCCATGGGACGCGCCCATAGCTCAGCTGGATAGAGCACGGGACTTCTAATCCTGAGGCCGCAGGTTCGACTCCTGCTGGGCGCGCCACAAAAGCAACGAGCCCGGCAACGCCGCCAGGCTCGTCACTTGTCCGGCTTTACCGGAATGGTTTTGCAGGGAGACGGGCGTGGGTCCTATCATACTTGGCGCCGCGGGCGTGATCCTGTTGGCCTACCTAGTGGCCGACAAGAGCAAGATCGGCCGATACCGCAAGCAACACAACCGCTGGGCCATCCCGTTCTGCATCGTCAGCCTTGCCCTGTTCGGACTCATGGTTTTCAGCGGCTGACGCGCATTCGGTTCCGGATCAGGCGCTGCCGATGAAGATGCTCTTCGTATTGGTGAACTCGCGCATGCCGAAGCCGCCGTGTTCGCGCCCGTAGCCCGAATTCTTCACCCCGCCGAACGGCATCGAGGGGTCTGCCACGCCGTAGACGTTGATGAAGACCATGCCGGTATCGAAGTGCTTCGAGGCAAGTTCGATCGCGCGGTCCTCGTCCTTCGACAGGATGCCTCCGCCAAGGCCGTAGCGGCTGTCGTTGGCAAGGCGCATGGCGTCCTCGTCGTCCTTCGCCTTGATAACCGAGGCGACCGGGCCGAAGATTTCGTCGTCGTAGGCGGGCTGGCCAGGGGCAACGTCTGTCAGGACGGTTGCCGGATAGAACGCCCCGGGGCCATCGGGGATCTGCCCGCCACACGCGATCTTCGCACCCTTGGCGACGCTCTTCTCGACCTGCTCGTGAACATCAGCGCGCAGATCCGTCCGCGACATCGGCCCCATGTCGGTGTCGTCGGCGGTCGGGTCGCCGGTCTTCACCGCTTCGAAACGGGCAACGAATTTCTCGAGGAATTCGTCGTAGACCTTCTCGGTCACGATGAAACGCTTGCCGTTGATGCAAGTCTGGCCATTGTTATACAGCCGCGCCTCGGCGCAGACCTTTGCCGCCAGGTCCAGGTCGGCATCTTCCAGAACCATGTAGGCATCGTTGGAGCCGAGCTCCAGCACGGTGGGCTTCAGCACCTTTCGGCAGCCTCTGCAATGTGCTTGCCTGCACCATCCGATCCGGTCAGCGTCACGCCGCGAACCTTGTCGTGCGTGATGATTTCGTCAGACGTGTCGTGATCAATCACCAGCACGGTGAAGAGGTTTTCGGGCAGGCCGCCTTCACGGAAGATCCTCTCGATCATCAGGCCGCTGCCCGTGCAGTTCGATGCGTGCTTCAGCAGCACGCCGTTGCCAGCCATCAGATTGGCGATGGCGTAGCGAATCACCTGGTAGGCAGGGAAATTCCACGGCTGGATGCCATAGATCACGCCGATCGGCTCATAAGTCACGATGCCGCGCCCCGCATTGGACGGATCGCGCGGTTCGGGTGCCAGCTCTGCCGGGCCGCAACCGGCGGTGTAGTCGCAGATGGCGGCGCACAGCTCCACCTCGTCGCGGCTGTCCTTGATCAGCTTGCCGACTTCCTCGGTCATCAACTGGGCAAGTTCTTCCTTGTTGTCGCGGAGTGCCTTGCCAAGGCCCTTGATCGTTTCGGCGCGGCCCTCGCGCGATTTCAGCTTCCACTTGGTAAACGCCTCGTGACAGGCGTCGACCTTGGCCATCGCGGCATCGCGGGCCAGTTCCTCGTAGGTGTCGATATTCTTGCCAGTGGCGGGATTGACGGTGGTGATCGTGCCCATGGGGTTCAATTCCTTCAAGAAGTTCGCTTTGAATAATAGACGCCTGAGCAGGCGCAAAGGTCCGGATCATGGGCCAAAGCAGTATGGCTGCGCGCCCGATGGAGCAGGAACTGCGACGTGTCGGGAATTTTGACAGGAGCCGACCGCGTTTACTTTTCGCCAACCATCGTGAAGCGCGGAAAACTGCGGTTCGGCCAAACTGGCACGGGCCATGCAGTGTTATTGGCGTAACCACTGGTTCTTCGAATGAGGCGGGGCCGATCAAATGGTCCCCAACCAAGTCTCCCGGCTCCGCCTCCCCGAAGACCTCCCCCCACGAAATTGCGAAGACTAGCGCCGACCGGCCCAGGGCTCATCCGTGCGCGTGACCTGCATGTCTCCGGCAAAAGGACGGCACAGGGTAAACGCCTCTTGCGGAGAGCTATCGAGCCAGGTTGACCAATCGGCGGGTGACACGATCACCGGCATCCTGTCGTGCACGCCGCGAACATGGTCGTTCGCATCGGTCATCACCATCGTATAGGCCGCGCCGAATTCCGCGCTGTCCCGCCAGAACCCGGCCACCACCATCAGCGAACTGTCGGGGAGGGAAAACCAGGTGCGTGTCTTGCCGCCCTTCGGACCTTCGGCTTCGGCAAAATCGGAGACAGGGATCAGACACCGGCGGTTCTCGAAGCTCGAACGCCAGAACGGGCTTTTCAACCTGTCGGTGCGCGCGTTGTTGACCGGCTTGGGCTTCAGCGGCTGACCCTTCGCGCCCTTCCGAGCGAGCGGGAAGCCCCATGTCATCTGGCGAAGCTGGCCCTCAGCCAGAACGAGACCGGGATAGCCGGGATAGATCACGTCCGGCGCATTAGCTCCGGGCGCAACGGACAGGTCCTGCGCGATCGCATCGAAGAAACGTGCGACCTCGTCCTGCGACTTCGACATGCGATAGAGGTTGCACATGGCAGGATCAGTATCCCGCTTCTGCGGCGGACACGGGCGGGGCAATCATCCCGCCAGCTATCGGCCAGACGATGTCTCCGGTTACAACGCCCATGCTCATCGGCAGTTGGGCGGAAATGAACGCGTGGATGGCATTGGGCGCAGCGCCACCGTCATGTTCGGTGACGTAGACTTTATTAGCGAGATCGGCCTCGCCGGGCTGCCAGCTGATCAGCTCGCAGGTGTCGGTGACCACTTCGGGATCGCCGACCTGCCCGAATTCGTCGAAGCTAACGCGGTAATGCTTGCCCAGCGGCACCGACCCTTCGGCGATCGGGCCGTTCAGCACGTAGGCCTCCATCGCGCCGGTTTCGTCAGGGGGCAGCACCAGCGGGATATAACTGACCGAGTGGGTCGAGCCCTCCGCCGCAGGTTCGCCGTCGAGACAATAGCCAGCGCCGGGCGCGGCAATAACAGCGCGGGGTGCGACGTACTTCGCGCGGGCCATCTGCAGCGCCGTGCCGGAAAGCGCAGGTTCGGAGCCCGCGTCGCGCAACGTTTCGCTCAGAATTTCGCCCTGCGTGACCTCGTACTCAGCCAGTGCGACAAGATCGGCCTGCGCTCCGTCGCCGCGCGCAGCCACGAGGACGACTTTCCAGACGCCCAGCGAATCTTCGGATGGGAAGGCGACCGCACCGCGATAGCCATCGTCGAATTCGGCACCTGTCATGCCAACGTACTGCATCTGCGCGGCAGCCGTGGCTTCCTGCATCTCGATCATCTGCCGCGCGGTTGCCTCCGCCACGCGGGCTGCGGCCACCCGCTCTGCCAGGTCGGCAGGCATGGCATTCTGCGCTGCGGCAGGGGCAGCGAGAGTGAGGGTGGCGGCAAGAAAAAGGGTGCGGATCATGGGGTCTCCAGGCGAATCGTTCGCCCGGAGACTAGGCATTTTATTGTGAATGGAAACGGACCCACACGGCCCATGCCGATCAGGACGCCTTGGCGACCTGCTTTTCGTCCATCAGCTGCTGAAGCTCACCGGCTTCGAACATTTCCATCATGATGTCGCTGCCGCCGACGAATTCGCCCTTCACGTAGAGTTGCGGGATCGTGGGCCAATCCGAATAGGCCTTGATGCCCTGGCGGATTTCCATGTCCTGCAGCACATCGACGCTATCGAAAGCGACGCCGCAATGATCGAGGATCGACACGGCGCGGTTGGAAAAACCGCACTGCGGGAAAAGCGGGGTGCCTTTCATGAAAAGCACGACGTCGGCATCGCCCACGATCTTGGCAATGCGCTCGTTGGTATTGGCGTTCGTATCGGTCATCTGTCCCACCGGGAATTGCTAGAAACTGTCAGGCCTCAGTTGGGAACGCTGGTATGCAGTTGCAAGGCGTGAAGCTCGCCGCCCATGCGATCGCCCAGCGCGGCAAACACCATCTTGTGCTGCTGCACGCGGTTTTTCCCTTCAAATTCGGCGGAAGTGACGCGGGCGAGCCAGTGGTCGTTATCATCCACCAGCGCCTCTATCTCCACCGTCGCATCGGGAATGGCGGCCTTGATGAGCGCTTCGATCTGGGCAGCGGGCATCGGCATAGGATCAGGACTCGCTCATGAACTGGCGGCGGGCCTCGATGGCTTTCTCTTCCAGCTTGGCGCGCACCTGCGCCTCGTCCACGTCGCAGCCAGCCTGCGTCAGGTCGCCCAGCACCTTGCGGATCACGTCCTCGTCGCCCGCTTCCTCGAAATCGGCCTGCACGACCGCTTTCTTGTAGGCGTCGGTTTCTTCCGGCGTCAGGTCCATCAGTCCGGCGGCCCATTCGCCCACCAGCCGGTTGCGGCGAGCAGCGACCTTGAAAGCGGTTTCTTCGTCTAGCGCGAACTTTGCTTCTTCGGCGCGCTCGCGGTCCCGGAAATCAGTCATTGTGAATCGATCCTTGTAAGAGAACTTGGGGAAGGAATAGCGCGGCCAGCGATCAGGCCGCAACTCCCGTGCCGCGCGCAAGCCATGGCTTGTCCTGCGCCAGGCGGTTTTCGTAGTGGGCAATCGCATCTTCGCGGGTGAGGGTAAGGCCCACCTCGTCCAGCCCTTCCAGCAGGCAGTGCTTGCGGAACGGATCGATCTCAAACGTGAAACGATCCTGGAACGGGGTGGTCACGGTCTGGCTGTCGAGGTCGATGGTGATCGGGTCCGTCTTCGCAACTTCGAGCAGGCGATCCACCTGTTCCTGCGGCAAGGCAACGGTAAGGATGCCGTTCTTGAAGGCATTGCCCGCAAAGATATCCGAGAAGCTTGGTGCGATCACGGCGCGGATGCCGAGATCCAGCAAGGCCCAGGCAGCGTGTTCGCGGCTGGAACCGCAACCGAAGTTGTCGCCCGCCACGAGGATCGGCGCACCGGCGAATTCCTCGCTGTCGAACACGTTGTCCGGGTTATTGGCGCGCACGGATTCAAATGCGCCCTGGCCCAGTCCTTCGCGGCTGACCGTTTTCAGCCAGCGTGCCGGGATGATCACGTCGGTATCGACATTCTTGCGGCCGAACGGGATGGCGCGGCCTTCGACCTGGCGAACCTTTTCCATCAGTCGGTTTCCGGCTTTTCGCCGCTGGGGATCGGGCCGGGCTGGCTCGGCTCGTTCTTCTTCTTGCGGCGGTTCACGTAAAGCAGGGCTGCTGCCACGGCGGCGGAGCCGATTGCACCGGCAGCGATTGCGGCGGTCTTGGGGATTTTATCGGTCATGATGTTTCAATGCTCTCGGGGCGTGAGGGTTGCAAGATTCAGGACAGGAATTGGCGCAATTTTGTCCAGTGCCGCGCCTTCTCCTCGAAAGTCATCGCCGCATGGGCCGGGCTGGAGGAGGGCAGGGCGACCAGAGCTAGATTGAGCTGCGCAAATTGCGGGCGTGCGACCTTCTCCGACGCGCGCCCGTTAAAGGCCACGGCCCGAAGATCGGGCAAGGTCGCAGCAAGAGAGGGCAGGTCCGCCGCCTGTGCATCGCGAATGTCGGCATCGAGGCTGCCCTTGCGTGTCGCGGACCGGACAGCGTCCCACAGACCGACCCCGTGCGCGAGCAGCGCGTCGAGGCGCTGCCGATAGGGGAGCGCAACCAGTTCGCTATCGATAACCTGTTCCATCAGTTTCCAGAAAAGGTTGCGGGGGTGGGCATAGTACTGGCCTGCCGCCAGCGACTTCTCACCCGGCAAGCTGCCGAGCACCAGCAGCCGCGTATCCGGGCGGACGACGGGCGCAAACGATTCCTTACGCGGGCTCACGCATCAGTTCGCGCACATCGGTGAGGCGGCCGGTGACGGCAGCGGCCGCTGCCATAGCAGGCGAGACAAGGTGCGTGCGCGCGCCCGGTCCCTGCCGGCCCACGAAATTGCGGTTGCTGGTGGAAGCCGAGCGCTCCCTTGGGGGCACCTTGTCCGGGTTCATGCCGAGGCAGGCCGAGCAGCCCGGCTCGCGCCATTCCAGGCCCGCATCGGTGAAGACCTTGTCCAGCCCTTCCGCCTCCGCCTGCATCTTCACCAGGCCGGAGCCGGGCACCACAATGCCCCACTTGATGTTCGGATGCTTCTTCCGGCCGCGCAGCACTTCGGCAGCGGCGCGCAGATCCTCGATGCGGCTGTTGGTGCACGAACCGATGAAGATGTTCTGCACTTCCACGTCCTGCATCCGGGTGCCGGGTTCCAGGCCCATGTAGTCGAGGCTGCCGCGGGCGGCTTCCTGCTTGGACGGATCGGCGAAATCCTCCGGTGCCGGCACGACGCCGCCGATGCTTACCACGTCTTCCGGGCTGGTGCCCCAGGTGACTGAGGGTTCGACATCGCGTGCGTCGATCACCACGGACTTGTCGAACGTCGCATCGGGATCGGTGTAGAGCGTCTTCCAGTAGGCGACGGCATCGTCCCATTCGTCTGCCTTGGGCGCGAAGGGGCGGCCCTTGATGTAGGCGAAGGTCGTCTCGTCCGGCGCGATCAGGCCGCCTCGTGCGCCGCCCTCGATGCTCATGTTGCACACGGTGAGGCGCGATTCGATGCTCATCTCCTCGAACACCTTGCCGCGGTATTCGATCACGTGACCGGTGCCGCCCGCCGTCCCGATCACGCCGATGATGTGCATGATCAGGTCCTTTGCGGTCACGCCCAGGCCGAGTTCGCCCTCGACGCGCACCTCCATAGTTTTCGATGGGCGCAGCAGCAGCGTCTGCGTGGCGAGCACGTGCTCCACCTCGCTGGTGCCGATGCCGAAAGCCCATGCGCCGAGTCCGCCGTGGCAGGCGGTGTGGCTGTCGCCGCAGACGATGGTGGTGCCGGGCAGGGAAAAGCCCTGTTCCGGGCCGACCACGTGCACGATGCCCTGCTGCTGCGCCGTCGCATCGAAATAACGGATGCCGAAATGGGGCGCGTTGCGCTCCAGCGCGGCGAGCTGTTCACGGCTTTGCGTGTCGGCGATGGGCACGCGGTTGCCTTGCGCATCCAGCCGGGGGGTCGTGGGCAGGTTATGGTCGGGAACGGCCAGGGTAAGCTCGGGATGGCGCACGGTGCGGCCATTCATCCGCAACGCCTCGAACGCCTGCGGGCTGGTGACTTCGTGCACCAGATGCCGGTCGATGAAAATCAGGCAGGTGCCGTCATCGCGGCGCTCTATCACGTGGGCGTCGAAAATCTTCTCGTAGAGGGTGCGTGGCTTGCTGGACATGGGGCGGCAGATAGCGCGCGTGATCGAATCCGCCAAGAATTACGATAAAAACGGATTCTGCTGTCTTGGAAATTTAAGATTTCACGCCTAACTTACACCTATGTCAGCCAAAGCATCTCCCAAGTCTTTCGCGATTCCCATCAAGATTCTACCCGATGACATCGATTTCATGGGGCACGTGAACAATTCGCGTTACCTCAACTGGGTGCAGGACGTGGTGCTGCAGCACTGGCAGAAGCTCGCCCCGGCAGAGGAAGTGGCGAGCAAGGCCTGGGTCGCGATCAAGCACGAGATAACCTACCGCCGCCCGGCGTTCCTAGACGACGACGTGATCGCCGAGACCGTTCTGGAAAGGATCAAGGGCGCGCGCAGCTTCTACAACACCGTGATTCGCCGCGGGGAGGAAGTGCTTGCCGAAGTCCGGTCGGCGTGGTGCTGCATCGACAGCAAGACCCATCGTCCCGCGCGTATCGATCAGGATGTGGCGGAGCGTTGTTTCGGCATACCGCGCAAGCCCTGAGTGCCAGCCTGCGCCAGCCCCGAAGCACATGGACCACGGGACGCATTTGCGCGCGCCTGAAATTGCCGTAAGGCCGCCACGATGAGCCAGCACACGCCAGTGATCGCGCGCGCCGCGCAGGCGGGCATCGGCCTTGGGCTGGCAGTGCTGATTTTCGCTGCTTGGCTCTCCCTGCACATCTACGCCATTTTCGTGTTCGAATTGAGCTGGAGCAACGTTCCGCTGGCGCTTGCCATCGCGGCGGTGCAGTGCTGGCTTTCGGTCGGGCTGTTCATCATCAGCCACGATGCCATGCACGGCTCCCTAGGGCCCGGAATGCCGCGTCTGAACAGTGCCATCGGCGGCGGGCTGCTGTTCCTCTACGCAGGCTTTGGCTGGCGCCGGATGCGGGACGCGCATTTCGAGCACCACCGCCATCCCGGCAGCGAGAGCGATCCCGACTTCGACCATGCCAACCCACGCAGCTTCTGGCGCTGGTATCGCACCTTTCTCACCCGGTATTTCGGCTGGCAGTCAATCCTCTACGTTTCCACCATCGTGACGATCTACTGGCTGGTGGTGGGCGTTTCCATGGCCCAGATCGTGCTGGTGTTCGGCCTGCCCGCCATCGCATCGAGCATGCAATTGTTCTATTTCGGCACCTACCGCCCCCACCGCCACGATGCGGATGGCTTTGCCGACCGGCACAACGCACGCTCCGATGCCTTTTCGCCCCTTGTCAGCCTCGCAACCTGTTTCCATTTCGGGTATCATCACGAGCATCACAGGTTTCCGCAAACACCGTGGTGGGCGCTGCCGAGCTGCCGCCGCGGCCTGGCGGAGCCGAAACGGAGCTGAGCAATGAGTGTAGCCGAGATCGTCCTCACCGTAATCGGGGCGGTCGTTTTCATGGAAGCGTTCGCCTGGTGGGCGCACAAGTATGTCATGCACGGCTGGGGCTGGGCATGGCACCGCGATCACCACGAACCGCACGACAACGTGCTGGAGAAGAACGACCTGTTCGCGGTTGTCTTCGGCAGCATCGTGATCGTCATGTTCATCGTCGGTTATTTCGTGTCGGACTTCCTCTGGTGGTTCGCGCTCGGCATCACCGTCTACGGCCTGATCTACACGTTCGTGCACGACGGGCTGGTGCATCAGCGTTATTTCAAATGGGTGCCCAAGCGCGGCTATGCCAAGCGACTGGTGCAGGCTCACAAGCTGCACCACGCCACCGTCGGCAAGGAGGGCGGGGTCAGCTTCGGGTTCCTCTTCGCACGCGATCCTGCCGTCCTGAAAGCGGACCTGCGCCGGCAGCGCGAAGCTGGTATCGCCGTCGTGCGTGACAGCGCGGGCGCATGATCTAGGGACTGCGCGCGAAGAAGGCGCCGGAACCTCAATGGTTCGCGGCGCCTTCCTTCGTTTCGATATTATCGCGCGTAATTCACATACAGCCCGTGGATCAGGCCGGGAATGAATCCCAGCAGCGTCAGGACGAGGTTGAGCAACGTCGTCCCGCCCAGACCGTGCTTGGCGGCAACGCCAAGGGGCGGCAGCAAAATGGTGGCGATAAGGATAAGAATTGCCATTTGGGATCTCCTTGCGGGTTCACCCGTCCATTTGCCCTATCAACGGCGAGATCAGGGCCGCGTTCCGAGAAAGCCGCGGCGTCTATTCGTTGCGGGTGGCTATCCAGCCACCGCAGATCACCAGCACGGCAATCGATACGAAAACCCAGGGCGCACCCAGCGTGAACCAGGTGAGCAGCGCACCTGTGCTCATCGCGCCGATGGCACCGATCTTGGCGCGGCGGCTGATGGCGCGCCGTTCGCGCCACTGCGCAATCGAAGGCCCCCACTGCGGGTGGGAGAGAATGCGGCGTTCCCAATCCGGGTTGCTGCGGGCAAAGCAGAACGCGGCCAGCAGCAGGAAGGGAACGGTGGGGAGCAGGGGCAGGAAGGCGCCGATAGCGCCGAGACCCACGGCAATCACTCCGCCCGCGAGGAAAAGCGGGCGCAAGCCCTCTCAACCTTGTGCGATGCGCGCTGCGTGTTCCTGCACCAGTGCGATCATGTTGGGCACGCCCTGCGTGCGGTTCGAGGACAGCTGATTCTTCAGGTCGAACGGGGCCAGCGCGCCCGCGATATCCATGTCAGCCACCTCGGCGGCGGGCTTGTCCTGAACGGCGGAAATTACCAGCGCGACGATGCCTTTGGTGATGGCGGCATTGCTGTCGGCGAGAAAGTGCAACTTGTCGGCCTCAGTCGTGGGATAGACCCAGACCTGCGCCGAGCAGCCGCGCACCAGGGTGGCGTCGGTTTTCAGGGCGGCCGGCATCTCGTCCAGCTCGCGGCCCAGCTCGATCAGCAGGCGATAGCGTTCGTCGCCTTCGAGGAATTCGTATTCTTCCTGGATGTCTTCAAGTGTGCGCATGGCGAGGCATGTAGTGCCTCGGCGTCAGAGGTCCACCCCGTTGGCGATGGCTTCCAGCTTGCGGATGCGTTCCTTGAGGTCGGCGATCTCGATCCGCGCCATGCCTTCGCGCGATCCATTCTCCATTTCGGGCGGAACGCGGTTCATTTCCAGCTCGCGGTTCTTCAAGGCGAGCCAGCCCTGCCAGCCCATCAGGACGGAGGCGGTCAGCATTGCCAGCGCAAGCAGGGCGCTGGCGGCGATCAACAGGTCGATTTGCGTCATTTGGTCCTCCCTGCGGTGGCAGCAACGATTACTCGTCGCGCAGCTTCTCGATTTCTTCGGCCGTGCGGCGGGCCGGATCGGTGGCAATGCGTTCGAGCACTTTCACCCGTTCGCGCAATTGTTCGACTTCGTTTTGCAGTTCCCGCTCCCGGGCGCTGGTCGCCTCGTCTTCCGGAAAGCGATCCTGACCGTTGCTGCGGCTGCGGAAGTATCCGGCAACAGCGGTGATCAGCACGATCAGGACAATGGCACTCCAGAAACTCACGATATTCTCTCCTCCCGCGCCGTGCGATCGGCGCGCAGTTCCTCGATCTGGCGCGTGATGTCCGCGCCGGGATCGGTCACGATGCGCTCCAGCACGCGCATCCGGTCTTCCATGTCATCGGCCACCTGGCGCTGGCCGCTGGCCTGCCGGGCCTTGGCCTCTTCGATGCGGGCCTTGATTTCCAGCTTGCGCTCCTCGTGCTGCTGCACGCGCTGGTTCATCACGAAGGCGAACGGCAGGATCAGCATCAGCAGGCAGAGGATGAAGCCGAAGATGAGCATCAGGTCGCCGTCCATCAGTTGGTTTCCTTCCCGTCGCGGCGCAGGCTCTCGATCTCGTGGGTCAAGTGGTAGCCGCTGTCGGTGACGATGCGCTCCACATTGGCGAGGCGATCCTTGAGCGAGCCGAGTTCAGCCTGCAGCGCGGCGTTTTCCTGGCTCAGCAGTTTCACCCGCTCTACGGCCTGGTCGTTCTTGGGATAGACGGCCTTGCCCCAGCTGTTTTCCAGCGGATAGCCGTGCTTCATGCGCATCCAGGTGTTTATCACCCAGCCCGCGGTCATGATGGCGACGCCGGCAATCACGGTGGTTTCGGTAATCAGTTCCATCAGGCGTTCTCCTTCTTCGCGAAGTCGAGCGACACGCCGCTTCCGGCTTCGTCGACGGCGCGCTGGTCGCGCAGGGCCTCGATCTGCGTCGCTACATCATAGCCCTTGTCGGTCACGATGCGCTCCAGCACGCGGACCCGGTCTTCCAGTTGCTGCACGCTGCTGGCGTACTGCGCGGCGCGTTCGGCGGTGTTCTGCGCGGTGGCATCGACCTGGAGCTGCGCGACCTTTTCCTTGTGCTTGGCCCAGATGGCGGTGATCGGAATGCCGCAGCCCATGATGATGGCCACGATCGGTATCAGTTCACCCATGTCCTTCGTCCCCCCTTTTCCTCGTGTGGTTGGCGCGCTCAGCGCAGTCGTTCGATTTCCTGCGACAGGCGCGGATTGGCGGAGACGTAATAGGTTTCAACGTCGGCCAGGCGGCGATCGATATCCTTCATGCGAGCACGAATTTCGCGTGCCGTGCGCTTCGGGCTCTGCCGCACACGCTGCCAGTACTGCGTCTCGTCGGGCGCGGTGTAGAGGTGCGCGGGCTTCTTGCTGAGCAGGATGCCGGCGGCGATGTACATCGGGATGGTCAGTCCGCTGACGGCGAAGGTCAGGAAGATCGCGGCCAGCCGGACCCAGATGGCCTGGACGCCGGTGTAATCGGCAATTCCCGCGCAGACACCCAGCAGCTTGCCGTTCATGCTATCGCGGTAAAGCGTGGTGCGGGGGGTGTTCATGCGTGGTCTCCCTTCTTCTCGGCGAGCAGTTCCTCCAGCTCGCGCAGCGGTACGTTGTCGACGGACTTGTCGTGGCGGATGCGGGCGGGTTCGAAGTCCGGATTGTCGGCAGCGACGAGGCGCTCGACCGTGTCCATCCGCTCGTCCAGCCGTTTGGCCAGCTGGTAAAGTTCCTCCAGCAGCGCCTCGTCATCAGTGGTGATGGTGGCGGCTGTCTTCCACTTGGTTACGTAATGCAGCACCACCCACGGCAGGCCGATGAAAATGGC
Organism: Erythrobacter westpacificensis; assembly: GCF_039542285.1. Lineage (NCBI taxonomy): Bacteria > Pseudomonadati > Pseudomonadota > Alphaproteobacteria > Sphingomonadales > Erythrobacteraceae > Erythrobacter > Erythrobacter westpacificensis. The sequence goes on along the minus strand of NZ_BAABHV010000021.1, from coordinate 418,713 downwards.
CGGTATGATGATGAGTTCTTCCACGGTTATTCCCCTTCGTTCTTCTTTTCAGCGGCGCTGCCCTTGCCGAGTGCTCGCTTCATTTCCTCCAGTTCGTCATCGACCTTGTCACCGCCTTCAAGCGCGGCGAACTCGTCGGCGAGCGACATCTTGTCCTGCGCGATGTTCAGCGCATCAGCGCGGCCTTCCGCGTAGTCGACGCGGCGTTCGAGCTGGTCGAAACGGGCGTGAGCCTCGTCCACACGGTCGCTGGTCATCAGGCTGCGCAGCTTCACGCGGTTTTCCGCGCTTTCCAGGCGAGCCGAGATCTGGCTCTGGCGGCTGCGGGCTTCGCGCAGGCGGTTCTGCAACTTGGCAATGTCCTGCTCGTAAGCGCGCAGAGCGTCGTCCAGCACGGCGATCTCCTGCTTCAGCTGGTCGCAGGTGTCGGATGCCTTGCGCTTCTCGATCAGCGCGGCGCGGGCCAGGTCCTCGCGGTCCTTGGAGAGGGCAAGCTGGGCCTTTTCCGACCAGTCGGCCTGCAGCCGCTCCAGCTTCACGGTGTGGCGATGCATTTCCTTCTGGTCTGCAATCGTGCGCGCCGCGCTCGCGCGGACTTCCACCAGTGTTTCCTCCATTTCGAGGATGATCATGCGGATCATCTTCGAAGGATCGTCGGCCTGGTCGAGAAGCTCGTTGAAATTGGCGGCGATGATATCACGAGTGCGAGAGAAAATGCCCATCAAGGGTCCTCCGATATTAAGCGAGTTGCCGGTTGGCGTCGGGCTGGTGCGGATACGCTCTATCTCCTGATCGAGACGAGAGCCAATCCGCTTCGTGCCACGCGCCAGCGGCGCCAAAGGGTTGCGGTTGTTGTCGGTCACGCCAGTTCCACCAGCGGGGTGCCGACCAGCATGGTCTGCGACCCGGCAGTCGGCAGCATTCCGGCGAAGATCGTGAACGCGACCATCGCAGCGATGCTGACCAGTGCGGCCTGGCCCAGTTGGCTGCTGAAGAAGCGGCGATCGAACATTGGTGTTTCCTCCTAAACCCTTTCTACCCGATGAACTGCAACAGCCGTGCCAAACTGGCTGAATGGCTGATTTCTGCGGGTTTTTATCAAGTTCGGGGAAACGAGTTTAGTGCCTATTGCCAAGACTTGGGAAAAATCCCTATAATTTGGTCATGGAGCGTGACAATCAGTTCATTGGCCAGTCCGGCGCCTTTCTCGACGCGGTGGAGCGGGCCAGTCGCGCCGCCCCGATGGCACGGCCCGTACTGGTAATCGGCGAACGCGGCACCGGCAAGGAACTGATTGCCGAGCGCCTTCACCGCCTGTCGGACCGATGGGAGGAGCCGCTGGTCACGATGAACTGCGCCGCTCTTCCCGAAACCCTGATCGAGGCCGAGCTGTTCGGGCACGAGCAGGGTGCCTTCACCGGCGCTACCAGAGCGCGCGAGGGTCGGTTCGAGGAAGCCGACCGGGGCACGTTATTTCTCGACGAACTGGGTACCTTGTCGATGGGCGCGCAGGAACGCCTGCTGCGCGCCGTCGAATACGGGGAGGTGACGCGCATTGGTGCCAGCCGCCCGACGCGCGTCGACGTGCGGATCGTCGCCGCCACCAATGAAGACCTGCCGCGCCGGGCGGAGGAGGGTACTTTCCGCGCCGACCTGCTCGACCGGCTCAGCTTCGAGGTGATCACCCTGCCGCCGCTGCGTGTGCGCGAGGGGGATATTCCGGTGCTGGCCGACTATTTCGGGCGGCGCATGGCGGCGGAACTGGGCTGGGAAGAATGGCCCGGCTTCGCAGATCACGTGGCGGAGCGGCTGGAGGACCATCCCTGGCCCGGCAACGTGCGTGAACTGCGCAACGTCGTAGAGCGCGCGGTCTATCGCTGGGACAACTGGGATCACCCCATCGGCGAAGTCATTCTCGACCCGTTCGATTCGCCGTGGAAGCCGTTGCCGGTATCGGGTTCGCAATCGGGCAGTGCGGAGAGCGAGGGCGTAAGGCAAAAGCCCCAGCCGGCCAGCCCGCGATACGACAAGGTGGACGATCTTCGGGCAGCGGTGGACGCGCACGAGAAGGCAATCGTGGAGCATGCCCTGGGTGCCAATCGCTGGAACCAGCGGCAGACGGCAAAGGCGCTCGGCCTCACCTACGACCAACTGCGCCATGCCATCAAGAAACATGGGCTATCGCAATAGCAGGGGCCCGGTTGGGCGCGCGCCTCTCTGCTGGGTGTTAAGCGGGGCTTAGGAACTGTGCGTTAAGTAGATTTGCGCAGGCGCCGGTAACGCAATCCTTGCCTTGTGTTGCAAGGCTGTAAAGCCGGGTCGTGCCAAGAAGCTTTCGAGATGGATACCATGCCGCAACCCGCCATTCCTATCCCTGACCGGCCCGACATCCGTCGTCCGTCGACGCGTCGCGACCGCAAGGCCATCGGCATGAGCGCACTGGTCCTGTTCGCATCGATCACGGTCGTGGGGGCTGGGGGCTGGACGGTTTCCAGGCAAGCAGCGATACGGGTGATGCGACGGCGCAGGTCCTTTTCGAGGGCGGCTCGCCGCAGCGCGAGGCTGCGCGAGGACAGGGCATGGGTGATGCCGCCTATGCGTCCGCGGAAGATGACTACGTCGTTGGCGAGTACGGCGATCCGGTCAGCGAACTCTACGCCAGCGATGACAACGGCGGCTGGAGCGACAGCGTTCGCGAACCCAGGACCGAGCGCAAGCCGAGCATCACGCGAGGCGCCCTGGCGGACTAGCTGGCCAGGTCTGCCGCTTTTCTTTCGCGCACTCTTGCTTTGATGTTGCCTTTCCCGGCGGCTGTGCCTACATAGCGCCCATCCCGACATTGTTGTGACTCTGAAGGGCTGGCGCCGCAAGGGGCCGGCAGCAAACCGCTTTGTCCGCCATGACGGGTCGATTGATGGAGAACCGCTTGGCCGATATTGCGCGCCTTACCGAAGTGATCGAACCCGAAGCCAAGGCGCTTGGTTTCGAACTCGTGCGCGTGAAGATGACCGGTTCGGGTGACGAACGCACCCTGCAGATCATGGCCGAGGACCCGGCCACCGGGCAATTGGTGGTTGAACAGTGCATGGACCTCTCCCGCCGCATTTCCGACCGCATCGACGAAGTCGAGGAAGGCGGCGAGGAACTGGTGCGGGGTACTTACCACCTCGAAGTCAGCAGCCCCGGCATCGACCGTCCGCTGACCCGGCCGAAGGATTACGCCGACTGGGCGGGGCACGAGGCGAAGATTGCCCTGGCTGACAAGATCGACGGGCATCGTAACCTGAAGGGCGAACTCTTCGGCATCGAAGGCGACGTGGTCACCATCGAGGACAGGAAGGCCGGCCGTGTCGCCGTGCCGCTGGACAAGATTCATTCCGCCCAGCTTGTCTTTACCGACAAGCTGATGGCAGCAACCCGGCCGCTCGACATGAGCGGCGTCGAAGACATCGAAGAACTCGAACAGGAAGAAGAAGAGGCACAAGACTGATGGCCAGCCCAATGTCTGCCAACAAGGCTGAACTGCTTGCGATCGCCAACGCCGTTGCGTCGGAGAAGATGATCGACAAGAGCATCGTGATCGAAGCTCTGGAAGAAGCGATCCAGAAAGCCGCGCGTGCGCGCTTCGGCCAGGAAAACGATATCCGCGCCCGGCTCGACCCGCAGACCGGCGACCTGCGCCTGTGGCGCGTGGTCGAGGTGGTCGAGGAAGTGGACGACTACTTCAAGCAGGTGGACGTGGAGCAGGCCCAGAAGCTGGAGCCGGGTTCCGCCGTGGGCGACTTCATCGTCGACCCGCTGCCCGCCATGGACGACCTTGGTCGCATCGACGCGCAAAGCGCGAAGCAGGTGATCTTCCAGAAGGTCCGCGATGCCGAGCGTGAGCGTCAGTATGAGGAATTCAAGGACCGCGCCGGTGAAGTCATCACCGGCGTGATTAAGTCGGTCGAATTCGGCCACGTGATCGTGAACCTGGGCCGTGCCGAAGGCGTTATCCGCCGCGATCAGCAGATCCCTCGCGAAGCCGCCCGCGTTGGCGAGCGCGTGCGTGCGCTGATCAGCAAGGTGGAGCGCAACAACCGCGGCCCGCAGATCTTCCTCAGCCGCGCGCATCCCGATTTCATGCGCAAGCTGTTCGCGCAGGAAGTGCCCGAAATCTACGATGGCATCATCGAGATCAAGGCCGCTGCCCGCGATCCGGGCAGCCGCGCCAAGATCGGCGTCATCAGCCACGATTCCTCCATCGACCCTGTCGGCGCCTGCGTCGGCATGAAGGGCAGCCGCGTGCAGGCCGTGGTGCAGGAACTGCAGGGCGAGAAGATCGACATCATCCCCTGGAGCGAGGACACCGCGACTTTCGTGGTGAATGCCCTCCAGCCCGCCACCGTCAGCCGCGTGGTGCTGGACGAGGAAGAAAGCCGCATCGAGGTTGTCGTGCCGGACGACCAGCTTTCGCTGGCCATCGGTCGCCGCGGCCAGAACGTGCGTCTCGCCAGCCAGCTGACCGACAGCCAGATCGACATCATGACCGAGGAAGAAGCCTCGGAGAAGCGCAGCAAGGAATTCTCCGCGCGCTCCAAGATGTTCGAGGAAGAGCTGGACGTCGACGAAACCCTCTCGCAGCTGCTGGTTGCCGAAGGCTTCGCCGAGCTGGAGGAAGTGGCCTACGTGCAGCTTGAAGAGCTCGCCACGATCGAAGGTTTCGACGAGGAACTGGCCGAGGAACTCCAGAGCCGTGCGCAGGAAGCGCTCGAGCGCCAGGAGGCCGCGCACCGCGAGGCGCGCCGCGAACTGGGCGTGGAGGACGATCTTGCCGAACTGCCGCACCTCACCGAGGAAATGCTGGTGGTGCTGGGCAAGGCCGGGATCAAGGATCTCGACGACCTCGCCGATCTCGCCACCGACGAACTGATCGCCAAGAAGCGCGAGGCTCCGCGTCGCCGCAACAACGATGCGGGACCGCCGATGCGGCGTCCGCAGCGCGAGCAGGACAAGGGCGGGGTGCTGGGTGCCTTCGGCCTGACCGAAGAGCAAGGCAACGAGATCATCATGGCCGCCCGCGCGCACTGGTTCGAGGACGAAGAACCCGCCAGCGAGGCTCCGGCTGTCGATGCCCCTCAAGCAGAGGAGGCCGCCGATGCGGAATCCTCGCAATGACGCATTAGGTTCGCCTAAAACCGAAACCGGCGCTTCCCCTGAGAAGGGGAGCGAGCGTCGTTGCGTGTTGACGGGCCAGACGTCGGCGCGCGACGATCTCGTGCGCCTTGCGGTATCGCCCGATGGCGATGTGCTGCCCGACGCCCTTGCAAAGGCACCGGGGCGGGGCGCATGGATCGGCGTGTCGAAAGCCGAACTTGCCGACGCGATGGCCAGCAGCAAGCTGAAGGGCGCGTTGTCGCGTGCCTTCAAGACCGGTGCGCTCAACATTCCGGAAGACTTGCCTACACGGATCGAATCCGCGCTGAAAAAGGCCGTGCTGGAAAGACTGGGCCTCGAAATGCGCAGCGGACGCCTTATCTTGGGGTCCGACCGTATCGCCAACGAAGCGCGTATGGGGGCGGTAGCTGCCCTCTATCACGCATCGGATGCGAAGGAGGACGGGTGCCGCAAGCTTGACCAGGCGTGGCGCGTCGGCCTCGATGAAGAAGGGTCCGGAAGGAAAGGCGAGCGCCTGCCACTGGACCGGGAGGCCCTGTCTGTGGCATTGGGCCGCGAAAATGTCGTCCACCTGGCGCTTGCCGATGCCAGATCGGCACAGCGGATTGCCATTCCGCTGGGGCGTCTGCAGACCTTTCTTGGGGCCGCCGACACGGTGGCCGAAACGTAACCTCGCCGGGTGGCGGACCAAGCTTCCCGGAGACAGGGAAGCGTGACTGTTTGATTTTGAAGGACTAATACGAGCACATGAGCGAAGAGAACGAAACCCCGAAACGCACCCGCAAACCGCTTGGACTGAAGCGGGCTGTGGAGTCCGGGGAAGTCAAGCAGACCTTCAGCCACGGCCGCACCAACAAGGTGGCGGTCGAGGTGAAGCGTCGTCGCAAGCTCGTGAAGCCGGGTGAGGAGCCCGCGCCGACGCCTGCACCTGCGCCCGAGCCCGCCCCCGAGGCGAAGAAGCCCGAACCGGCGCCTGCGCCTGCGCCCAAGAAGCCTGCGCCCAAGAAGCCTGCGGCCAGCGACGAGACTCCGCAGGAACGCGTCGCCCGCATGCAGCGCGAGGCCGAGGAAGAGCGCCTGCGTTTGGCCGAAGAAGCGCGCAAGCGCGAAGAGGAACAGGCAAGGCAGGCCGCCGAGGACGAGAAGAAGCGCGCCGAGGAAAAGAAGAAGGCCGAAGAAGAAGCCGCGAAGCAGAGCAAGGCAGAGAAGGAAGCTGCCGCCAAGGCCGAGGCCGAAGCGCCTGCTGCCGCGCCTGAAGCTGCGCCTGCCGAGGAGACCGCGAAGGCTCCGAGCCCGCGCAAGTTCACGCCTGTCGCCCGTCCCGAGCCCAAGCGCCCGGAGAAGAAGAAGGACGACAAGAAGGCGGCACGCCCCGAACGCGGCGGCGCGTCTGGCGGTGGTGGGGCGGACAAGCGCCGTTCCGGCAAGCTGACCGTCAACAAGGCGCTGAACGAGGACGAGGGGCGCCGCGCCCGCAGCCTCGCCGCGCTGAAGCGTGCGCGCGAGAAGGAACGCCGCGCCCAGGGCGGTGGCTCCAGCCAGCCGCGCGAGAAGCAGGTTCGCGATGTTATCGTGCCCGAAGCGATCACCGTGGGTGAACTGGCCAAGCGCATGGGCGAGAAGGGTGCCGACCTCGTGAAGGAACTCTTCAACCTCGACATGATGGTGACGGTAAACCAGACCATCGACCAGGACACCGCGGAACTGCTGGTCGAGCAGTTCGGCCACAACATCCAGAAGGTTTCCGAAAGCGACGTCGACATTTCCGCAGAGGAAGACGTCGATCCGGAAGAAACCATGAAGCCCCGCCCGCCGGTGGTGGTGGTGATGGGCCACGTCGACCACGGCAAGACCAGCCTGCTCGATGCCCTGCGCAAGACGAACGTCACGCGCGGCGAAGCGGGCGGCATCACGCAGCACATCGGTGCCTACCAGGTCACCACGAAGGACAAGTCGAAGATCACCTTCCTCGACACGCCGGGCCATGCCGCATTCAGCGAAATGCGTGCGCGCGGTGCCAATGTCACCGATATCGTGGTGCTGGTGGTGGCCGCCGACGACGGCATCATGCCGCAGACGATCGAGGCCATCAATCACGCCAAGGCGGCAAACGTGCCGATGATCGTGGCGATCAACAAGATCGACAAGCCGGAGGCCAATCCGCAGAACATCCGCAACCGCCTGCTCGAACACGAGGTCATCGTGGAAGAGATGAGCGGCGACGTGCAGGACGTGGAAGTTTCGGCCAAGGAAGGCACCGGACTCGAGGAGCTGATCGAGAAGATCAACCTTCAGGCAGAACTGATGGAACTGAAGGCCCGTCCGGATCGCGATGCCGAGGCGACGGTGGTGGAAGCACAGCTGGACAAGGGCCGCGGCCCCGTCGCCACCGTGCTGATCAACCGCGGCACGCTGAAGCGCGGCGATACCTTCGTTGTCGGCACCCAGAGCGGCAAGGTCCGCGCGCTGATCGACGACCAGGGCAAGCAGGTGAAGGAAGCCGGGCCGTCGGTGCCGGTGGAAGTGCTTGGCCTGTCGGGCGTTCCCTCTGCCGGTGACATGCTGACCGTTGTCGAGAACGAACAGCGTGCCCGCGAAGTGGCGCAGTACCGCCAGGAGAAGGCGACCGAGAAGCGCACCGCTCTCGCGCCCACCAGCTTCGATACCATGTTCAACAAGTCGAACGTGATCGAATGGCCCGTGGTGGTGAAGGCCGACGTGCAGGGTTCGGTCGAGGCGATTACCTCGGCACTGCACAACCTGTCGAACGACGATATCAAGGTGCGTGTGCTGCATGCAGGCGTGGGCGCCATCACCGAAACCGACGTGCAGCTTGCCGCCGGTTCCAAGGCACCGATCATCGGCTTCAACGTGCGTCCCAACGCCAAGGCGCGCGAACTGGTGAAGCGCGATGGCGTGCGCATGATGTATCACGACGTGATCTATCACCTGACCGACGAGATCACCAAGGAACTGCTTGGCGAACTCGGCCCGCTCAAGGTAGAGAACGTCGTCGGCCGCGCCGAGGTCAAGCAGGTGTTCCCTGCTGGCAAGCGCGACAAGGCCGCCGGTCTGCTGGTGGAAGAGGGCGTCATCCGCAAGGGTCTGCACGCCCGTCTCACCCGCGACGACGTTATCGTCTCGGCAACGGTCATTCAGTCGCTGCGGCGCTTCAAGGACGACGTGGACGAAGTCCGCGCTGGCCTGGAATGCGGCGTGGTCCTGGAAGACACCAACGACATCAAGGCTGGCGACCAGCTGGAAGTGTACGAGGTGAAGGAAGAAGAGCGCACGCTCTGATAGCGGCTGTGGCCCCGGTTCAAGCCGGGGCCTTGCTGCCAAGTTCAACCGCCTTCCGGCCTCGCGCCGGGATGACGAGGTGTTTTCGCAATGGACAACCTTCCGACCGAGCCGCACTGGCCCTCCGCCCGGACGATGGGCGCGAAATTCGTCGGCTACGATGCCGAGAGCCACACGGCGCGCATGGCGTTCGACCTACCCGAAAGTTTCGCCAACATGCGCGGCACGGTGCAGGGCGGATTGCTGGCAGGGCCACTGGACGAGGCGATGGGCGCGGCGGTGTTCCTGTCCAGCGGCGGAAAGCTGCAACTGTCGCTCGACATCAACCTGTCGCTGCTGCGCCCGGTGCCGCTGGGACAGGTGACGGTGACGGCGCGCGCGGTGAAGGGCGGTCGGCGGGTCACATTCGTCGAAGGTGAATTGTTCGATGCCGAGGGCAAGCTGTGCGCCCGCGCCACGGCAACGACCATGACGACCGAATGGCCCGATCGCGGGAAAGTTGAAGGAGACGGCTGATGGCCAGACACTCCAAGCCCGAAGACCAGTCCGTCCGCCTGCTGAAAGTGGGCGAGCGTGTGCGGCACATCCTTTCGGAACTCCTCGCGCGCGGCGAAGCGCATGACGATGTGCTGCGCGCCCACAATATTTCCGTTACCGAGGTCCGCATGTCGCCCGACCTGCGCAACGCCAAGGTCTACGTTAAGCCGCTGCTGGGCGAGGACGAGGACGTGGTGGTGAAGGCTCTGCGTACCAACACCGCTTTCTTCCAGCGCGAAGTCGCCCAGCGCCTCGGCCTGAAATTCGCGCCGAAGCTGCAATTCCGCGCCGACGAGAGTTTCGACGAGGCGAGCCGGATCGAGGCATTGCTCGACGATCCCAAGGTCCGCCGCGACCTGGACGACGAGGACTAGAGTTCTCCCCTTTTTCCGCTTGGCCTGAACTTGTCGAGTGGCGGTCGGGTCTCTCATAAATCCGGCCATGGCCAAGCTCTATTTCTACTACGCCAGCATGAACGCGGGCAAATCGACCACGCTGTTGCAGGCGGACTTCAACTACCGCGAGCGCGGCATGGCAACGATGCTGTGGACCGCGGCCATCGACAACCGCGCGGAAAGCCCCATCGCCAGCCGTATCGGCCTCTCCGCCGATGCGCGTCGCTTCACGCCGGGCACGGACTTGTGGCGCGAGGTAATGGCGCAGCACCGTGAAGGCCCGCTTGCCTGCGTGCTGATCGATGAGGCGCAGTTCCTCACGGCCCAGCAGGCCTGGCAGTGCGCGCGGATCGCGGACGAGGGCAATATCCCGGTGCTCTGCTACGGCCTGCGCACCGATTTTCGCGGAGACCTGTTCCCCGGCTCTGCCGTGCTGCTTGGCATCGCGGATTCGCTAGAAGAGCTGAAAGCGGTCTGTCACTGTGGCCGCAAGGCCACCATGAACCTGAGGGTCGGGGAGAGCGGCGAGGCCGTGGGCGAGGGCGCGCAGACCGAAATCGGTGGCAACGAACGCTACACCGCCTTGTGCCGAAAGCACTTTGCCGAGGCGCTAGACATGTATCGCTAGGCGCTAGAAAACGCCCATTTCCAGCCCGGCCCCCAGCGCCCCGCCCAGTTCGCGGGCCTTTTCGAGATCGCTTTCGCCGATGGATTTTTCCGCGAGGATTTCTTCCTTCGTCTGCGCTCCGACGTTGATGATCGGCGTGTCGGCCACTTTCTTGAGACGCCAGCCCGTGCATATCCGCTCGAGCTGCTTTTTTGCGTTCTCGCCGTCCGAGCCGGCGCAGATGATGGCGGCGTAGGGGCGGCCCTCCATCCTGCCGAGCACTTCGTAATAGGTGCGATCGAAGAAGGCCTTCATCACTCCGGCTATCGCGGCGAGGTTTTCCGGGCAGGCGAAGAGATAGCCGTCTGCTGCCAGCAAGTCGTCCGCTTCGGCATCCTCCGCCTTCAGGAACCGCACATCGACATCGCCTGCTTCCAGTGCCGCATCACGCGCAGCCTCAGCCAGTTGGCGGCTGCCGCCGGTGCGTGAGTACCAGATGATCGCAAGCGTGGTCATTCGCCGATGGTAACAGCAGCGGGCACGTCCATGAACACCTGAGCGCCCGGACCCAGCGGCAGATCGAGGATGACCCAGCCCGCGGTCAGCATCATGCCCGTCACCATGATGCCCAGCGCATAGGGCATCATCGTCGCCGTAAGGCTTCCGAGCCCGAATTCCTTCGTCCAGCGCTGGCAGAACACCAGCACCAGCGGGAAGTAGGGCATCAGCGGCGTGATGATGTTGGTGCCGCTGTCGCCCACGCGGTATGCCGCCGTGGTCATTTCTGGCGACAGGCCCAGCAGCATCAGCATGGGCACCATCACCGGGCCAAGCACCGCCCACTTCGCGCTGGCGGAGCCGATCAAAAGGTTCAGCGTCGCGCCGAATATCAGTACGCCCAGCAGCATGGCCCAGCTTGGCAGGCCGCTGGCGCGCAGGGCGTCGGCGCCGTCCACCGCCAGCACGAGGCCCATGTTGCTCCACGCGAACATCGCCACGAAATGCGCGGCAGCGAAGGCGAGGACCATGTAATAGCCCATGTCCTTCATCGCGCCTGCCATCATCTCGACGAGGTCGGCCTGGCTCCTGATCGTGCCCGCCGCGCGGCCATAGGCCCAGCCGGGCAGCAGGAAGACGAGCAGGAAGAACGGCAAGAGGCTGCGGTAGAAGGGCGTCAGGCGGCCCTCGGGCGGCGCGTCCGGATCGACCAGCGGCGCATCCGGCATCAGCACCAGCATGGCCCAGAGGGCGACCAGCGCCAGTACGACGAGTCCTGCGTGCTTCAGGCCACGGCGCTCCTCCGGCGAGGTTGCGGTCTGCTCACCCGCATCCTTCTCTGCCTCCATGGCCGAACCGTCCAGCGCGTAGCCCGACAGGCGCGGTTCGATCATCCGGTCCGTCACGTACCAGATCACCGGAAGGTAGATGATGGTCATGGCGGCGATGAAGTACCAGTTGCCCGCGATATTGGCGGTCCAGCCCTCGAACACGGTGTTCACGCTGGCCTCGGTGATGCCCAGCAGCAGCGCGTCTAGCTGGCCGGGCAGCAGGTTGGCGGAGAAGCCGCCGGAAACGGCGGCGAAGCTGGCGGCGATGCCCACCAGCGGGTGCCGACCGGCAGCATGGTAGATGATGCCCGCCAGCGGGATCATCACCACGAAGGCCGCGTCAGCCGCATGGTTGCCCATCATGGAGACGAGCGCGACGGCGGGCGTCAGCCAGAAGGCCGAAACCTTTGCCATGCTCGCCCGCATGGCCGTGGCGAACAGGCCGGATCGTTCCGCCACGCCCGCGCCCAGCATCACGGTCAGCACGTATCCCAGCGGCGGGAAGTGCGTGAACGTCTCGGGCATTTCGGTGAGAAGGCGCCGCAGGTTCTGGGCCGAGATAAGACTCTCCACCGCGATGATGCGGTTGGTGCCGGTGTCGGGGTCGATTTCCACCGGGTGCGGGGCGGACCATCCCGCCCATGCGGCGACAACGGAAATGGCCACCAGCGCCAGGATGAACCACAGAAAAGAAACACGGGATCGGGCAGACGATTGCCGGTTCTCTCCACCCAGCCGAGAAAGCCTGTTTGCGCTGCTGGTGTCGCTGTTGCCGCCATCGAAGCCCCCGCCTGAAAGGGCGCAGACTGTCACGCGGCCCTCGCGTGGTCCAGTGCTCTTTAACGGGGAGGCGAGTCTCCCCATCTTGCCAGCGATGACAGAGACCCTGATCCTCGCCGCCATCCTGATCCCCTGCCTGGTGATCGCCATCGTTTTTCACGAAGTGGCGCACGGCTGGACGGCGCTGATGCTCGGCGATCCCACCGCGAAGGAGCAGCGGCGACTGTCGCTAAATCCCATCCGTCATGTCGATCCTGTCGGCACGCTGCTGGTGCCCGGCGGTCTGGCGCTGGCGGGCCTGCCGGTATTCGGCTGGGCCAAGCCCGTGCCGGTGATAAAGCAGCGACTGGATAACCCGCGCTTTGGCATGATGGCCGTCGCGGCGGCCGGACCGGGGACGAATTTCGTGCTGGCGCTGATAGGTGCGGTGCTGCTGGGACTGTCGGTGGACGTAAACGCAGCGAGTGTCGGTACGCCCGATCTTTTCACTACCGCGCTCGTCTACTTCATCTCGATCAACCTGTTCCTGGCGCTGTTCAACCTGCTGCCGATACCCCCGTTCGACGGATCGCATATCGTCGAGGGGCTGCTGCCGCGTTCCGCCGCGCGCATATACGACAAGCTGCGCCCTTTCGGCATGATCCTGCTTTTCGCGCTGCTGCTGGTGGTGCCGTACGTCTTTCCGGAGGCGAACATCATCGAGAGGTTCGTGGTGCCGCCGGTCGAATGGGCGATGGGCTACTACTTCGCCGTGGCAGACTGGATCGCAGCGCTTTAGGCCACTGCTGGCTGGATCGGCGCGAAACAGCGCAGCGCCCCGGCGTGGCTCTCGGCGTAGCGTTGTCCGATGATCGCGGCGTAGGTCTCGATATTGTCCAGCCCGTTCTGCATGCAAGTGAGGAACCCGTCGAGAATTCGCGCCTGTTCGGCGTCGCCCGGAACGGCTTCCTCCACCCGTTCGGCAAAGCCACGGATGATCTCGTCGACCGCGGGGCGCGCATTGCGAGCCGAGCGACCGGGAAGAGTGACCAGCGCATCCAGCACGCCGAGGTGGTCGAGCAGACCCGCACCGGGGAAAGGCGCGGCATGGGCGAAGTCGTGCGCGAACAGCGGCGCATCGGCCCGTTCCTGGAAACGGTCGAGATCGGCAAGGTGATCGAAGGCGTAATACCAGTAGGGCGTGCCGTGGCCGGGCGTGGGCTGCGCCATGTGCACGAACCCGCGCCGCATGACGTCGCAGAAGAGCTGGAAGGCATCGGCGTAAACGTGATGCTGCAACTGTGCGTACAGGCTGGCAAAGGCGCTGCCCGGTTCGCGCAGCACAACGTGCCATTCGATGTGGGAAACGTCGGTTGATGCTGCCGCTGCGCCGATCGCCGCCAGCGGGCGATCGTCGTACAGCGCACCCTCGAGGTCTTCCGAAGACAGCACCAGCGTATGGCAACCCGCCTTGCGCGCATTCTCCACCATCGCCACCAGCGGAGCGGGATCGCCCAGCAGGATGCGCCAGACCGCGTGATGATGCGCGGGATAGCCTTGCTGGGGCTGATACCACACGCCTTGCGCGGCCAGCGCGGCGTGATTGTCGTTCAGCACGTGCTGCAGGTAGGTGGAGCCTGTCTTGTGCAGGCCGGGATGGACGATCAGCTTCATGCGGGAGGCAATAGCCATCTGCGGTGAAATTCCGGCGGACCCGTGCATAGGCAAAAACCCCTGGCCGGACTGTCGCTGGACGGGGCGCGGAGGCAGGGCTAGGGCGGCCCCATGTCAGACAAACCCTCGGCAAACGGCTGGATCATTCTCGACAAGCCGCGCGGTCTCGGCTCCACGCAGGCCGTTGGCGCGGTGAAGCGAAATCTGCGCGAAGCGGGCTTCGGCAAGGTGAAAGTCGGCCATGGTGGCACGCTGGACCCGGAAGCCGAGGGCGTGCTGCCGATTGCGCTGGGGGAGGCGACGAAGCTCTCCGGCCGGATGCTGGATAGCGACAAGACCTACGAGTTCACCATCCAGTTCGGCGAGGAGACCGACACCCTCGATGCCGAGGGAGAGGTTGTCGACCGAACCGACCGGCGGCCTCCGCGCGCAGCCATCGCGGCGATCTGCGAACACTTCACCGGCGATATCGACCAGGTGCCGCCGAAATATTCCGCGCTGAAATTGGACGGCAAGCGCGCCTATGATCTTGCGCGCAAGGGCGAGGACGTGGAGCTAGAAACGCGCCGGGTGACGATCCATTCGCTGGAAGTGATGGGCGGTGGCGCTGCGGACGACCGCGTCGGCTCCGCTTTTGCCACCACCCTTGGCCGTCCCGATCCCTACGATCCGCAGGCACCGCTGGAACTGGCGGACACGGCAACGCTGGTCGCCCGTGTCAGCAAGGGCACTTATATCCGTAGCCTTGCACGGGATATCGCGCATGCCCTTGGAACGCTGGGCCATGTCACCTATCTACGTCGCATCAAAGCAGGCCCTTTCAGCGAGGATCAGGCGATTTCGCTGGACAAGCTGAACGAAATCGGTAAGGGCGCGCCTCTTCAAGACCACCTCCTGCCACTGGAGGCGGGGCTGGACGGTATCCCGGCCCTCGCTCTCGATCCGGATAGTGCGCAGGCGGCCCGACAGGGCCGGGTCGTATCCGGATTGCCCCAACCCGACGGGCTCTACTTCGCCAAGCTGGAGGAAACTCCGGTGGCACTGGTGGAACTCGAAGGGGGCGACATGAAAGTCGTCAGGGGTTTCAACGTCTGAGGATACTGCGAAAAGGAAGTACAATATGTCGGTTACTGCCGAGAAGAAGCAGGAAATCATCAAGGACAACGCCGTAGGCAAGGGCGACACCGGTTCTCCGGAAGTACAGGTCGCCATCCTGACCGAGCGTATCCGCAACCTGACCGAACACTTCAAGGATCACCACAAGGACAACCACTCCCGTCGTGGCCTGCTCAAGATGGTCAACAAGCGCCGCAGCTTGCTGGCCTACCTGAAGAAGGTGGACCTGGAGCGGTACAACGCGCTGATCCAGAAGCTGGGTCTTCGCAAGTAAGAGTTTCTCGAAGGGGCGGCTCCAAGAGCCGCCCCTTCGTCTATCTGCAAGCCGTCACATTCGGCTGGCATTTTGAAAGGGCATCCTTCGCAATTCGGTGAAGGGGCCATGAGGCCAAGAGAGGCCTCGCACCGGACCGGGCCGGATCTCCCGGAAAAAGTAGGCCCCATGACGCAATGTGGCGCATGGGTTCAGAAGGAAAATCAATGTTCGACACGAAAACTGTATCGCTGGAGTGGGGCGGAAAGACCCTCACTCTGGAAACCGGCCGTATTGCCCGTCAGGCCGACGGCGCCGTTCTGGCCACCTATGGCGAAACCGTGGTGCTGTGCGCCGTGACCGCCGCCAAGAGCGTGAAGGAAGGGCAGGACTTCTTCCCCCTTACCGTTCACTACCAGGAAAAATTCTCCGCCGCGGGCCGTATCCCCGGTGGCTTCTTCAAGCGCGAAGGCCGCGCCACGGAGAAGGAAACGCTGACCTCCCGCCTGATCGACCGCCCCGTGCGTCCGCTCTTCCCGGAAGGTTTCTACAACGAGATCAACGTGATCTGCCAGGTCCTGTCCTATGATGGCGAGACCGAGCCCGATATCGTTGCCATGATCGCAGCCTCCGCCGCGCTGACCATTTCCGGCGTGCCCTTCATGGGCCCGATCGGTGCCGCGCGCGTCGGCTTCCGTAACGGCGAATACGAACTGAACCCGTCGCTGGACAAGGCGCTGGACGAAGAAGGTCGCCTCGACCTCGTCGTCGCCGCCACGCAGGACGCGGTGATGATGGTGGAGTCCGAAGCCAAGGAACTGACCGAGGAAGAAATGCTCGGCGCCGTCATGTTCGCGCACGAGGAAAGCCGCAAGGTCATCGGTGCGATCATCGATCTGGCCGAACAGGCCGCCAAGGATCCGTGGGAACTCGACCAGGTTGAAGACAAGTCTGGCCTGCTGGAAGAACTGCGCGGTGTGATCGGTGCCGATCTGGAAGCTGCCTACAAGATCACGAACAAGGCCGAGCGCCAGGACGCGATCAACGAGGCGCGCACCAAGGCACGCGAACACTTCGCCGATCTCGCCGAGAGCGATCCGGCTGGCTACATGGGCCGCCTGAAGCTGGTGAAGAAGCTGGAAAGCGACATCGTGCGCGGCTCCATCCTCAAGGACGGCACCCGCATCGACGGCCGCAAGCTGGACGAGGTTCGCCCGATCGAGGCGATGGTCGGCCTGCTGCCCCGCACGCACGGTTCCTCGCTGTTCACGCGCGGTGAAACGCAGGCGATCTGCACCACCACGCTGGGCACCAAGGATGCAGAGCAGATGATCGACGGGCTGGAAGGCCTTTCGTACAACCACTTCATGCTGCACTACAACTTCCCGCCCTATTCGGTTGGCGAAGTTGGCCGTTTCGGCTTCACGGGTCGTCGCGAGACCGGCCACGGCAAGCTGGCATGGCGTGCGCTGCACCCGGTACTGCCGAAGCACGAGGACTTCCCCTACACGATCCGCGTCCTGTCCGACATTACCGAGTCCAACGGCTCGTCTTCGATGGCGACCGTGTGCGGTGGCTGTCTGTCGATGATGGACGCCGGTGTTCCGATCGAACGCCCTGTCTCCGGCATCGCCATGGGCCTGATCCTGGAAGGCGACAACTTCGCCGTCCTGTCCGACATTCTGGGTGACGAAGATCACCTGGGCGACATGGACTTCAAGGTGGCCGGTTCGGAGAAGGGCATCACCTCGCTCCAGATGGACATCAAGGTTGCCGGCATCACGCAGGAAATCATGGCGCAGGCGCTGGAGCAGGCCAAGGGTGGCCGCGCTCACATCCTCGCCAAGATGAACGAAGCCCTGTCCGGCTCGCGTGGTGAGGTGTCCAAGCACGCTCCGCGTATCGAGACCATGCAGATCGACAAGTCGAAGATCCGCGACGTGATCGGCACGGGCGGCAAGGTGATCCGCGAGATCGTTGCCGAGACCGGCGCCAAGGTCGACATCGACGACGAAGGCACGATCAAGATCTCGTCCTCGAACGCCGATGAAATTGCGGCTGCGAAGGCATGGATCGAAGGCATCGTGGAAGAAGCCGAAGTCGGCAAGATCTACACCGGCAAGGTCGTCAACATCGTGGACTTCGGCGCATTCGTGAACTTCATGGGCGGCAAGGACGGTCTCGTCCACGTGTCCGAAATGAAGAACGAGCGCGTCGAGAAGCCGACCGACGTCGTGTCCGAAGGACAGGAAGTTAAGGTCAAGGTCCTCGAGATCGACAATCGCGGCAAGGTCCGCCTGTCGATGCGCGTCGTCGACCAGGAGACCGGCGAAGAGCTGGAAGACACCCGTCCGCCGCGCGAAAAGCGTGAAGGCGGCGACCGTGGTGGTCGCGGCGGCGACCGTCGTGGACCGCGCGGCGGCCGTGATGGCGGTGGTCGTGGTGGCCGTGGCGGCGACCGTGGTGGTCGTGGCGGCAACAAGGGCGGCGACAACGGCGGTGGCGAACACCACATGCCCGCCTTCCTGAAGGACGACTAAGCCACACGCTCAAAACATCGGGCAAGTGATCGGGGCCGTGAGGGTAATCTCCTTCGCGGCCCCTATTGCTTTGTGAACCGCGGTGAATGATACGGCTGCAAGATGTTGAAGACCCTCGATAACCTGTCTGCCGGCAGCCTGTCGTTCCTGCAGAAACTTCCGCTAGCGCGCGACAAGCCTTGGGTGGGATACCTCGTGGCCGCGCTGGCGAGCCTCGCAGGGTACTACGCACGTCGCTGGGTCGGCGGCGCACTGCCGGACGGCTTCCCTTACATCACCTTTTTCCCGCCAGTGATCCTCACCGCCTTCTTCTTCGGCGCACGCCCCGGCGCGCTGGCCGGTCTGCTGTGCGGGCTGATGAGCTGGTATTTCTTTATCCCGCCGTTCGACAGCTTCGCGCTTGATTACCGTGCAGTGGTGGCGCTGTTGTTCTTCGCCGGGATCGTGGTGGTGGACATTGCGCTGATCCATTGGATGCAGGCGGCCAACGCTCGCCTCGCGCTGGAGCAGCAGCGCAGCACTGAACTCGCCGAAACACGCGAGATGCTTTTTCAGGAATTGCAGCACCGGGTGGGCAACAACCTGCAGATGATGTCTTCGATCCTCAACTTGCAGGAAAGGCGTGTGGCCGAAGGGCCGGGCAAGGCGGCATTGTCCGACGCGTCACGCAGGCTTGGCCTGGTGGGCCGGTTGCAGCGCACACTCTATAGCGCCGACGGCGCGCAATTGTCTTTGGCGAAATATACCGACCGGATCGTGAGGGACACGCTGGAGACTTCGGGGCGGACGGATATCTCCTACACCTTCGATGCCCAGGCGAGCGGCGCCCTGCCGACAGAGAGCGCGGTGCCCACGGCGCTGATCGTGGCCGAAGCTGTCAGCAATTCCATCGAGCACGGCTACGCCGACGGGGGCGGCTCCATCGAAGTGACGCTGGTCGGCGGTGAGAACGGGGACGATTACATTATCTGCATACAGGACGAGGGACGCGGACTGCGCGAGGGCTTCGACCTGAGGGATGCCGACAGCCTAGGCCTGCGCATCGCGGTGAACCTTGCGCGCAGCCTCGATGGCGAGTTTACTCTCGAAAACCGCGAGGACGGGAAGGGCGCGATTGCCCGCCTCCTCATTCCCCTGCCCGTGGAGGAGGAAAACGATGCTGCCACGTGAGGAACTGGCTACCGCGCAGATACCCGGCGGCGACACGCTGACGCTGGTCAGCCACGGGCGCGATTTCATCATCATGCTGGGCCGTGACGAGCTGATGGGCACGCGCATGCAGTTCAGCGAGGAACAGCTTGCCCGCCTGACGCTGGAGCGCCTGGACACGCCTGCTCCGCGCGTGCTGATCGGCGGCTATGGCATGGGCTTTACCTACCGCGCTGCCTTGGCGGCCCTGCCCGAAACCGGTGGTGAAGTGGTGGTGGCCGAAGTGGTCGAGGACATTCTCGACTGGGCGAAAGGTCCGCTGGCCGATCTGACAGGCGATTGCCTGGACGATCCGCGCGGCGAAGTCATCATCGCCGATGTCGCCGCTTTGGTGGACGATGCGGTGGACGGCACCACGCCGCGCTACGACGCGATCCTGCTGGACGTGGACAACGGCCCAGACGGGATCGTGCGCGAGGGTAACGAACGGCTCTACACCCGCACCGGCATCGGCCGATTGCGCGATGCGCTGAACGTGGGCGGCGTGCTGGCGGTGTGGTCTGCCGCGCCCGATCACAAGTTCACCCGCCGCCTGAAAGATGCGGGGCTGGACGTCGACGTGCAGCGCGTGCGCGCGCGGCCCAACAACAAGGGCCCGCAGCACACCATCTGGTTCGCCCGCCGCCAACGCTGAAACCAAACCCTCTTCCTTCTGCGCGTCCCGGTGCTAGTCTTTCGGACAAACGCAATCTGGGAGGGTTGAACGATGAGCGAACAGGATATCGATTTCGGCAAGGTCGAAGCCATGGCCGGCAAGGTCATGGGGCACGTGGCAGGCGCTGTCAGCGTCATGATGGCTTATATGGGCGACCAGGCAGGGGTCTGGGCAGCGATGGACGGCGAGGGTCCGATGACGCTGGACCAACTGGCCGCGAAGACCGGGATGGAGCCCAAGTACCTGCGCGAATGGCTGAGATCGGTCGCCGCGGCGGGTTACGTCGAATTCGACGGCGAGAAGGAAACCTTCGAACTGACGCCCGAGGCTGCCCTGATTTTCACCCGCGAAGGCCAGCCGCTGTGCATGCAAGGCTTCTTCCAGGCCGTTGTCGCGCAATACGACACGCATGAGAAAGCGGTGGAAGTGTTCAAATCCGGCGAAGGGCGTCCATGGTCGGATCATTCGCAGTGCCTGTTCTGCGGCACGGACCGGTTCTTCCGTCCCGGCTACGAGGCGAACCTGATCTCCAGCTGGCTGCCGTCGCTCGAAGGCGTGACGGAGAAGCTGGCGGCCGGGGCCAAGGTGGCCGACATCGGCTGCGGCTACGGCAGTTCCACCATACTGATGGCGAGGGAATACCCGCAGTCGCACTTCGTCGGCATCGACTTTCACGAGCCTTCCATCGAGACCGCCAGGGCGCGGGCAAAAGAACAGGGCGTGGAGAATGTGGAATTCCACGTCGCCAAGGCACAGGACTTCGAGGGCGACGGTTTCGACTTCGCCTGCATCTTCGATGCCCTGCACGACATGGGCGACCCTGTCGGCGCGGCGCGGCACATTCGCGAGGCGATGAAACCCGATGGCACCTTCATGGTGGTGGAACCCATGGCAGGCGACACGATGGCTGAGAATATGCACCCTATGGGGCAGATATTCTACGGCTTCAGTTGCATGGGCTGCGTGCCGGTGTCCCTATCTCAGGAAGTGGGACTGGGCCTTGGCGCGCAGGCCGGGCAGAAGCGGCTGGCAGAAGTGCTGAACGAGGCAGGATTTGCGAACGTTCGCCGCGCAACCGAGACGCCGTCGAACATGGTACTGGAAGCCAGGGTCTAGCCGGCCTTCGCTGGCTAGACGGCGGCTGCGCGAATCTGCCCGAGGTAATCCATCTTGCCCACGTCCACCCCGACGTGGCGCAGGATGGCGTAGGCGGTCGTAGCGTGGAAGAAGAAGTTCGGCTGAGAAAAGCTGAGCAGGAAATGCTCGCCTGCGAACGGAATGTCGACGTCGTGCGGCTTGTAGACGAAGTGAACTTCCTGCCCCACGAAGCTTTCCAGTTCGCCGATCGAGAGGGCGCGCAGCTTGTTTTCCGCCGCGCCCAGGTTCAGCCGCATCTGTTCGAGCTCGGTCGTGGGGTCTTCGAGATCGGGGTTCATCTCGCCCTTGCGCACCGCCTCGATCGCGCCCAGCGAGTGACAGATCATCCAGTTCACCTGCTTGGGGAACGGAGCCATGTCGTCCCTCAGGCAGGCCGTGGCGATGGTTTCTTCCGATATGTCGCTGGCCTTGGCCTTCTCGATCCAGCCCTGCGCTGCATTCAGCATCTGAATCATGGTCGGCACCGTGGCATCGTACAGCGAAATCGGCATGGCAGTTCCCTCAAACGGCGCAATCCCGCGCCCGCCCGGTTCCATAGCTGCCACCAGCGGCAACTCTCTGCAAGTTCGGGCAGACCTTTGGCCTCATTGCTTTATGCGTGACATTCGCCAGCCTGCTGGCATTGTGGAGCGCGGAGAGGGAGCGATTCATGGAACATCTGGAGGGCCGCGTCGCCTTCATCACCGGCGGTGCCAGCGGCATCGGGCTCGGCATGGCAAAGGCTTTCCTGGCCGAAGGCATGAAGGTGAGCCTGGCGGACTGGAACGACGATCACATCGCCAAGGCGAAAGCCGCGCTGGCGGGCAACAATGCCGTTCATTTCGTGAAAGCCAACGTGGCCGACCGGGACAACCTGCGGGCCGCGGTGAACGAGACGCTGGAGCATTTCGGCAAGATCCATGTCCTGTGCAATAATGCCGGGGTTAACGGCGGCGGCACGGCGGCCAGCCCCGATTTCGAAGATTGGGACAGGGCGCTGTCGGTCAATCTGGGCGGCGTGGTCAACGGCACCAAGATCGTCGTGCCGATCATCCGTGCGCAGGGCGAGGGCGGCCACGTGGTCAACACCAGTTCCATGGCAGGCGTCGTGCCGCTGCCGGGCCTCGCCGCCTATTCCACTGCCAAGTATGCGGTGCGCGGCTTCTCCGAATCCCTGCGTATCCAGCTTGCCGAGAAGGGCATCGGCGTGTCCTGCCTGTTCCCCGGCGCCACCCGCACCGCCCTGGTGCCGACCCCGGAAGACGATCCGACGCTGGACGAAGAGAATGCGCCGCAGTTCCTGAAAGACCTTTGGGACGCGATGCGCGGGGCAATCGACCCCGAAGATACGGGACGCGCCGTGGTGGAAGCCATTCGCGAGAATCGTTTCTACATCTTCACGAACAGGGAATTCCTGGAGGAAGTGAAGGAACGTCACCGCGAGATCGAGGACGCATTCCCTGATGACGAGCCTACACCCGGTCGCGTGAAATTCGAGAACGCACGGCGCGAGATGGTAAAGAACCTGATGGCGCCCGGCAATCGTCCCGTGCCGCAAACCGATGACGGCGACATGGCTCTCGATCTCGGCTCAAAAAGCCCGGAAGGAAATAGCTGAACATGGCGAGCAATCCCGTGAAGACGACCTTCGGCGATGCGCTGAACGCGCAGCCTGTCAAACCCGTGCAGTGGGCCATCGTCACCGTCTGCATGCTGGTGCTGGTGTGTGACGGTATCGACCTGCAACTGCTGGGCGTTGTCGCGCCCAAGGTGATGGAGGCTTTTGACGTCACCCGCTCCACATTCGGCATCGCCATGATGGCGGCGCTGATCGGCTTCGGCCTCGGCGGCTGGGGCGGGGGCTGGCTGGGCGATGCCATCGGGCGGCGCTGGACTTTGGTAATTGCGGCGCTGGTGTTCTCGCTGGGCACGATGGCGGCGGCAACGTCGGACGGGGTCTGGACCATGGCCTTCTGGCGCATGTTCGCAGGGCTCGGCTTCGGCGGTGCCTATGCCAACGCGCTGGCCATGGCCGGCGAGTGGCTGCCGGATCGGTGGCGACCGGTTGTGGTCAGCACGCTGGCGGTGGGCACGCCCATCGGCGGCACCATCGTGGGCTGGATCGGGCCGGACCTCGAACGCGCATACGGCTGGGAAGGCACCTTCCTGATCTTCGGCATGGCCACGCTGCTGGTGGTGGTGGCGATCTGGGCCGTGCTGCGGGACAGTCCGTCCTTCCTGCTGGCGCGAGGACGCCCTGAACAGGCGGAGATGAACGCAAAGCTCGTGCTGGACGAGAACATTGCTTTAGCACCCGACCGGCACGAGACAGACGTTGCCGACGGCCCGCAGATCGGGGTGCTGCACCCCAGCAACTTCCGCCTCAATCTCGGCATCGGCATCGCTTTTGCCGCAGCCACGCTGGTCGCCTATGGCATCCTCAGCTGGGGCACCACATTCCTGACGGCGCAGGACTTCACGCTGGACCAGGCGGGTGACGCAGTGGCGCTGGCGGGTATCAGCTCGATGATCGGCTCCATCCTGGTCGGCATCGTCATGCGCCGCTTTGGCTCGCGCATCGTCATGGCCGTGCTTTCGGCGATGATGGTGGTGTGGATGCTGGTGATCGGCTCCACGATCGAGGGGCTTCCCGCCGTGCTGGACGACGAGACCCGCAGCTCTGTCACCTGGCTTGTCGGCCTCTCCGGGTTTGCCTTCAGCGCGGCGATTGCGGGCATGTACGTCATGATGACGCACGGCTATCCGCCCAGTTGCCGCTCCGGTGGTATCGGTTTCGGCATCTTCATGAGCCGCGTGGGCGCCGTCTCCGCCACGGGCCTGGGCGGCGCTCTGCTGGATTTCGGCGGAGAGAGCGTCTGGCCGTTCTTCGGCACGCTTGCCGCTGCCGGCGCGCTGGTTTCTGCCGCCGCCTTTGTCGTCGACCGGCACGTCCCGCCGCTCGGCAGGGCGGGCTGACACGCCGGTTCCCGCTGTGGATCAGTGCCCATTCGCCCTGTTCCCAGGGGAACACAGCCCTACTGTCGGGAGTAGCAGGAGTTCGAGCAGTCGGACCTGGACCGAACGCCGCCCTTGGAATTGCCGGCCATGATTGGCATGGGGTGGCTGCCGCCGGGCCGGTGGGAACGTGAAGCAGAAAAAAGGGCGCAAGCCACGTGAGTTCAAATGAGCAGGCTTTGACCAGGAATGGCGGAAGGCGCGGGCCTATCAGCCGGTTGCTGGGCCCCTTTGCCGTATTTCTTCGCGGCTACATCGAGAATCCGGGCATGGTCGCCTCGGTGATACCATCCTCGCGCGTCACCATCGACGCCATGCTGGAACGGGTCGACTGGAAGAGCTGCAAGCTGTTCGTCGAATACGGACCGGGTGTGGGGACTTTCTGCCCCCCTATCCTCGATCGCTTGCCGCCCGGCGGGCAATTGCTGGTGATCGACACCAATCCGCGATTTATCGAATACTTGAACGAGACGATCGACGACGGCCGTTTTCACGCGGTGCTCGGCTCGGCCGCGGATGTCGAGAAGTACGTGCAGCAACTGGGACACGAGAAAGCGGATTACGTCCTGTCCGGCCTGCCGTTCTCCAGCCTGCCGGATGAAGTTGCAACGGCTATCGCAAAGGCCACCCAGCGGGTAATCCGCCCCGGCGGCGCATTCCTCACCTACCAGTTCCGACCCACGGCGAAGGAACTGACGGAAGAATATTTCGACCGGATCGAAACCGGCTTCGTCTGGCGCAACATACCGCCCTGCCTGCTTGTATGGGGCTGGAAGGAACCGGTCGAAGCCAGCTAGGCCAGGCTCAAGTTCCTAACGACAGTTCTTGACGCATTCGGTTGGCGGGATGGCGATAAACGACCCGCTTAGACGAAGAGACTGGCCGTTGCTTAGCCGATAGGTCGGGACATCCATGAATTCCAGTGGATCGCCGCTGTAGTAGACACGGTGCGACGTGGAAACGGCTGCGGCGGGCGATTGGCTTGCCGCCGCGCCGCGGTCCCGGCGAGACCTGTTGGCTCCTCCTGAGCGCGTTTCGCGCAATGCATTGGTAGCGCGGTCGATGGCACCGGCAGAGTTTGCGCCAAGCGACCGGGCCGCAGCGCCGGTCCGTTCCCCCGTACCGGAAAGAATGACTGCCGATTCGGCTGCGTCCTGCGCGAAACTGGGTTGCGCAACGGCGATTGCGGCAATGCCTATCGCGATGCCAAGTGACTTTCTCATAGCTGCCCCCTGTCAATTCCCCTTGCGGGCAAAATGAACCCTTTGCCGGGGCGAAGCAAGTCCGGCGATTCGCAAGCAGACAAAAGGAAAGGCCCGCCATCCGGTTTTCGGTTAGCGGGCCTTTCCAGCAATTGTCTCGGTTTGGGCGATTGCGCGGTTAGCGAACCCGCGGGCCACCGAAGGGCAGCGGGGGCGGGGGACGGCGCGCACCGCGGGGCAACTGTGCCTGATAGGCCCGGCCACAGTGTTCGACGCAATAGGGGAACCCGGGGTTCACCTTCTCGCCGCAGAAATGGAAATCGGGCTCGCCCGGATGGCCCATCGGCCAGCGGCACACGCGGTCGTTCAGATCGAGCAGGCTGGTCTTGTCCGCGATCGAGGGATCGGGCTTTGCCGGAACCAGGCGACGGGGCGGGGCAGGGGGAATAGGCGCCTGCTGATCGCCCGGACCCTGCCGCAGGAAGCCGCCGGGACCGTAAGAGACGATCTTGGGCAGGTCTTCCCGCTTGTCGGGCATGGGCTGGCTGGCGTTGGCGGGGGATGCTTCCTCGCTCTTGGGTTCTGCAGGCTTGGGCGCTTCGGGCTCTTTCGCCTTCTTGGGCGCAGGTGCCTTCGGCTTTGGCTTGGTTGCAGCGGGCTTCGCCGCGGCTTCCTTCTTCTTGGCGGCCTTCTTCTTCTCGTTCGCCTTCACGGGGCTGGGACGAGCCTTCAAGCCCAGCCGGTGCGCCTTGCCGATGACAGCGTTGCGCGAGACACCGCCGAGTTCGGTGGCGATTTCGCTCGCGGTCGCGCCGCCCTCCCACATCTTGGTAAGGGTGGCGATGCGTTCTTCGGTCCAACTCATGGGATAAACAGATTCCGTTCGTGTCGGCCCCGGTCAGGGCCCTCTCTAGTTCTTGCCAGCCCGGCCATAGGGAGATAGTCGCGCCCCCATGGCCGATCAAGCACCCGCTACAAACTCCGCAGAAGGCGAATTCATCGCCGCCGGCAGCAATGCCGGGCGCAAATTCCCGCCTAAGGGAGAGCCGCAGATCACCGGTATCAACCGGATCGGGCTGTGGAGCCTCTATATTAAGGAAATCCGCCGCTTTCTCAAGGTGCAGACGCAGACCGTTTGGGCACCTGCCGTCACCACGCTGCTGTTCCTCGTGATCTTTACCGTCGCGCTGGGTCGCGGCGGGCGCGAGATCCTGGGCGTGAACTTCGGCACTTTCGTAGCGCCCGGCCTGATCATGATGGGCATGATGCAGAACGCGTTTGCCAATTCCAGCTTCAGTCTGCTGGCGGGCAAGCTGCAAGGGACGATCATCGACCTGCTGATGCCGCCGTTGTCGGAGGCCGAGCTGATGATCGGCATCGTCATGGCCGCGATTACGCGCGCGGTAATGGTGGGCGGCGCGGTGGCGCTGGCCATGCTGCTGTACCCCGATGTCGACCTTTCCGTGGCGCATCCCTGGGCCGTGGTGTGGTTCGGCCTGATGGGAGCCACCATGCTGGCGATCTTCGGCTTGCTGGCCAGCATCTGGGCGGAGAAGTTCGATCAC
Organism: Erythrobacter westpacificensis; assembly: GCF_039542285.1. Lineage (NCBI taxonomy): Bacteria > Pseudomonadati > Pseudomonadota > Alphaproteobacteria > Sphingomonadales > Erythrobacteraceae > Erythrobacter > Erythrobacter westpacificensis. The sequence goes on along the minus strand of NZ_BAABHV010000021.1, from coordinate 392,264 downwards.
AACGCCGCGATCACAAACTTCATCGTCGCGCCGCTCAGCCTGCTGTCGGGCACGTTCTACGTGATTTCCAACCTCTCGCCGTTCTTCCAGGCGGTGAGCAAGGCCAACCCGTTCTTCTACATGATCTCCGGCTTCCGCTACGGCTTTTTGGGCGTCAGCGATATCGGGAATGACAACGCCCACGTGGTCGGCGCGGCCATCGGCGTCGGCGTGCTCAACCTGGTGCTGGGCGTGATTACCTACCGCGTCCTGAAGAGCGGCTGGAAAATCAAGTCATAAGGGATCAGTGCGTCAAGCTGCGGCGCAGGCGATAGCGCCCGGCGCTGAAATGCTCGAACAGCTGGTCTACCTGCGGATGGTCGATCGGCTCGCCCTCCGTATCGGCCAGCAGGTTCTGCTGGCTGACGTAAGCGACGTAGGAACTGTCTTCGTTCTCTGCCAGCAGATGATAGAAGGGCTGGTCCCGATCGGGTCGCTGGCCTTCGGGGATCTGCTCGTACCATTCTTCCGAATTGGCATAGACCGGATCGATATCGAAGATGACACCGCGAAAGTCGAACTTGCGATGTTTCACGATGTCACCGATGGCAAAACGGGCACGCGACCGGCGGGGCGCATCGATGCGACGACCGGCCTGGGACGAGTAGAATTCCGAGCGATCCATGGTGCAAATATATGTCGGATGCGCCCTTCGACAAGCTTTGAGGGGCGGCAGTCCCCCGATTTTGAGAGATTTCGCGCGGAAGGGACTTGGCAAGCACGGATCACTCCGCTAACCGCCGCGCTTCCCAATCGGCTGCAGTTTTGCAGACAGCGGATACCCCTTGCGGAGAGGTGCCGGAGTGGTCGAACGGGGCAGTCTCGAAAACTGTTGAGCCCTTACGGGTTCCGAGGGTTCGAATCCCTCCCTCTCCGCCATTTCACCAAAGCGATGTCATCAGGGCGCTTGTCAGTTGTTCGAGCGCCCCTCCCATGAGAGATCACAGGCCCGCGCCGAACGGGTAGAGCGGATCCGCGCTGTCATCGGGGGCTGCCGGGTCTTGCAGCTCCACGGCTTCCATGGAACGTGGCAGCTCGAAAGGCAGGCGCCCGCGCGCCGACGCCCGGCCCAGCGCTACGTCGAATACGGCGGCATCGCTCGCCCCGAAGTTGGCGAGGATCACGTCCGTTACCGGCAGGATTTCCGTCAGCACTGCCGGCCTGTCGAGGAAGATCGCCAGTATCGTCGGCACCTGAGCCGCTTTCGCACGGGCAAGAGCATCGTAGGCCGGATCGCCCGGCTCGAAATTCAGCCGACCTTCCTTGTAACGGCTGCCGAAGAAGTGGTTGGGGTGAAGCATCTCCGAAGGCGTGTCGGCGCGCACCAACGCAAAATCCGCTTCGGCCAGGTCATCGACCACCTGCAGACCCGCAGCCGTCGCTGCTTCGGGTGCGGTCCCGTGCAGCCAGACCTTAGCACCGCTGGCGAAGGGCAGGGCGCTGCCTTCATTTCGCAGCAACACCTGCGACTCACGCTGAAGCCTGTCGGCCTTTGCAATATCGTCGGCCCGGCCGATGTTCGAAGTCGCCGCTGCCGGATCGACGTAAGGGTTGTCGAACATGCCGAGCTCGAACTTGGGCACCATGATGCGGATTACCGACTGATCGACACGCGCGATATCGATGTCTCCGGTCTCGATGGCCTGCAATAGCGGAGCCACGTCGTCGGTCCCGCCGAACTGGTCGATCCCGGCCTCGAGGCCCTTCACATATCGCTCCTGAACGCTGAGGTCTTCCACTCCCCAGAAGGTCGCAATGTCCTGCGGCCGCTGTGGGGCCTCGTCGGTTGGCTTCATGCACCGTTCGTTGCAGTCGCGGGTGATGGTCCAGTCGGACAGGATTATCCCTTCGTAACCCAGGTCCCGGCGCAGCAAGCCGTCGAGCAGTTGCGTGCTTAGCCGGGGCTGACTGCTTCGATCGGCTCTCCGTTCAATGTGGCGTCGCGCAGGATCGGATAGGCTGGCATGATGCCCGCAGTTCCTGCATCCAGCGCGCCCTCGAAAGCGGCAATATGCTGACCAAGATAGTCGCCCGGTTCGGCAAAGCGGCCGTAGTAATTGTGCGCCTCGAACCCCTCGGGCTGGGCACCGTAGCCGACCCAGTGCTTCACCACGGTCATCACGCCATCGGGCTGCAAGCCCTCGGCTCCACCCTGGAAGGATTCGACGTAGGCACCGCCAAGCTCGCTGCTGAGTTCAGCCTGGCTGCCGAAGGTTCCGCTGCCGCGCGGCCAGCGCGGTTCTGTGAGCAGGTCGAGCTGCGGCGAGAGTGCCATGTGGATGCCCAGCGCGCGATATTCGCGTCGGGCGATCTCGCCGAACTCGCGGACCAGTTGCGGATCGCGCAGAGCGGCAAAGCCGAGAAGTTCCGGCCACTGGGTGGTGCCCGTTCCGGCCTCTGCTGCGCCAAGGACATAACTGAAATGATTGCGCGGATCGGTGCTGATGGTCAGCGGAATGCCCAGTCTGCCAGCGGCGGCGACCTCCTGTGCGGCGTTGTTCTGCTCTGCCAGCAGGGCCGGGTCGAGCGTCAGGCGGGTGATGAAACTGGTCACGTGCCTGTCGCCCACAAGCAGGCCAAGCGCATCGAGGTCGTAGCTTTCCGCACGACCCAGTTCGCCATCGCGGCCCGGCATGGTCGAATGCATCAGCGTGCCGACCTTATGGGTCGTGCTCATCCGGGTCGCCAGATCGGCAGCGCGCTCGAGGGGAGAAAGGCGCCAGTCCTCGTATGGGGCAAGTCGGCCGTCGCCGTCGGCATCGCGGAATTGCAGACCATCAATCGTGATGGCGTTCTTCACGCGAAGGCCGATTTCGGGCTGGACGTGTTGGATATTGGCGTGGACGCAGCCACCAAGCGCCAGCGCGGAAGTGAGAAGCAGGGACAGTGATGCGAGCTTTGAGATTTTCATGGGGCGGGGCTTAGCGACGAACGCTCGAGCGTTCCACCAGATGAACAGGCACGCCCTTCGCGGCGGCCGGTTCGATCGCACCCAGGGCGAGATCGACAAGCATGGCTCCGGCACTGGTGAAATCCGGCTCTATGGTGGTCAGCGGCGGGCTGCTGTGGGCGCCGCTTCCCAAGCCGTCGAAACCGATCACGCCAATATCTCCCGGCACCTCTATGCCTGCGTTCTCAAGCGCGCCGAGGGCTCCGAGCGCCATCGCGTCGCAACAGCAGAAAAGGCCGTCGATCTCCTGGCTATCTGCCAGGAGCCTCCGGACGGAGCGTCGGCCTTGCTCGACGCGCGTTTCGGCATCCTCGAATACGGTAGGCGGTGCCGCGATACCGTGAGCGGAGAGGGCATCGCGGAAACCTTCGTATCGCTCGCGAAACTGGCTCTGCCGATCGTCGAGATCGCCGATGAAGGAGAGGTTGCGATATCCTCCCTGCAGCAGCCGCTCTGCCGCCCGGCGACCGCCATCCCGGTTGTCGGCCTTGATCCGCCTCGCGTTCTCGAAAGGCGCGCCCCAGCAGGAGGTTTCCGGACGGCCGAGCAAGGGTCGGTGGAAATCCCACGCTGCGGTGTTCGTCGCCGTGCCGAGCAGGACGATGGCGTCTGCCTGTCTGCGCTGGACGAAACCGGAATCAAAATGCTCGGCCTCGGACTGGAAGGACACGAGGGAGCGATACCCCTTGGCCGAAGCCGAAGCGCAGACGTTCCCCAGCAAGGCATAGTGGAACGGGTTCACATCGGTCGGGCTGCGTCCGGGCCGGGTGATGACGATCACGGCGATCGTGCCGGTCTTGCCGGTCCGCAGGCGAGCGGCGCGGTCATCGATGTGATAGCCGAGGTCCGCGGCTGCCTGCTCGATCCTGTGGCGTGTGGGCGCGCTGATGGACGGGTCGCCGTTGAGCGCCCGCGACACCGTCGACTGGTTGACACCGGCCCTCTCGGCAACGTCGAACGACGTTACCCGTGTGGCCTTCTCCTGCGACACGCTTTCCTCCCGCAGCATTGCAACGCGAGGGCACGCGTTACCGCGCTGCCGCGAAAAGGGCCAGATGGCTTGCGCTGCCCGAGAGGCGTCAGGGCATCGCGGCGAGCACTCTGTCCGGCGTCATCGGGAAGTCCATCACCCGCGCTCCGCTGGCGTTGTAGATGGCGTTGGCGATTGCTGCCGCACCGCCGCACATGCCCAGTTCGCCTATGCCCTTGGCCTGGATGGGGCTGGCGGCGGGATCGCGTTCCTCCACCATGATCACATCGAGTTCGGGCACGTCGCGGTTCACCGGTACGTGGTATTCGGCGAGGTCGCAGTTGACGAGGTGGCCGTCCTGCGGATCGAAATGCAGGGCTTCGGTCAGGGCGACGCCGATGCTCCAGACCATGCCGCCCTGGCATTGCGAGCGGGCGGTCTTCTCGTTCAGCACGCGCCCGAACCCGAAGGCGCCTGTCATGCGGTCGACGCGGGTTTCCCCGGTAAAGCGGTTCACTCGGACCTGCGCGAAATAGGCACCGAAACCGGCGGCGACGAAATCGTCGTCGATATCGCCCGGCTCGTAAAAACCTTCCTCGCTGAGGTCCTTGCCGTCGAGCAGGTCGATGAGGCTGGGTCCGTTGGCGATGCGCCCATCCTTGAGCGACACGTCATCCTCGTTCACCCCGGCCCGGGATGCCAGTTCGCGGCGCAGTCCCTGGCAGGCGACATAGACGGCCGAGCCGACAGAGGACGCGCCCCAGCTGCCGCCGGAGCCGGAACCGCGCGGGAAGCGCGTGTCGCCCAGTTCCACCAGCACCTTGTCACGCGGCAAGCCCAGCATTTCCCCGGCGAGCTGGCCGAGGATGGTGTAGGTGCCGGTGCCGATGTCGGTCATGTCGGTTTCTACGAGAGCGGTGCCATCGGGCTTCAGCGTGACGCGCGCTTTGGCCTTGGAGATGTTGTGTACGCGCGCCGCACTGGCCATGCCGGTGCCGACCCACCATTCGCCCTCGCGGCGCTGGCGGGGTTTGCGCGGCCCTGCATCCCAGCCGAAGGCATCGGCGGCCTGCTGCAGGCATTCGGCCAGCTTGTGGGAGGAGAACGGCGTGCCTTCCACCGGGTGGGCATCGGGGATGTTGCGCAGTCGCAGCTCAACCGGATCGACGCCGCTTTCCTCCGCCAGCATGTCCATCGCCACTTCAAGCGCGGGCATGCCCACGGCTTCCCCCGGCGCGCGGACGGAGCCTGCCGTCATGCGGTGCACCCGCGCGACATCGAGGCCCAGCAGGCGGTTCTGTCCGCCGTAGAGGAATTGCGAACTTTGCAGGATAGGCTCGGCAAAGCTTTCTTCGGGCAGGTTGGATACCAGCCCCTCGTGCCCGAACCCGCTCAGCGCGCCGTCATCCCCTGCGGCGAGGCGAAGGCGCTGCGTGGTTTCGGACCGGCGCATGATGGTCTGGAACACCTGCTGTCGGCTTAGCACCACGCGAACTGGCTTCTCCAGCGCCATGGAGGCTAGCGATGCGGCGAGACATTCCTGCGAAATGCCGAGTTTCGAGCCGAAGCCGCCGCCGACGTAGCGTGACACGAGGCGGATGTTGTCCTCATCCATCCCCAGCGCATCGGCCAGTTCGGAGATATTGTAGTTCAACATCTGCAACGAGGCATGTACGCTGAGGTTCGATCCGTCCCACTGCGCGATCGCGGCGTGGGGTTCCATGGCGGCGCTGGCGTGTCCGGCGGTGGTGATGCGCGCATCGACGGCGTGCTTCGCATCCGACATGGCGTGGGCAAGATCGCCTTGGCGCGTTTCTTCCTGCCGTTCGCTTTCAGCCGCTTCGGGATCGAAGGGAACCTGGGAAAGATCATCCGCCGTGAACGTGAATTCGAGGTGCTTCGCCGCGTGGCGCGCCTGCTCGAAGGTTTCGGCCACGACCAGCGCGAAGGGCTGGCCGAAGTAGTCGATCTGGCGCGGCTTCTGTACGGGAGCCTCTCCCGCCGTGCCCTGCGCGGGCCGGGAGGTCAGGCGTTCGTCATCGATCACCGCGATCACGCCTTCCATCGCGAGACACCCTTCCTTGTCGATGGAATCGATGGTGCCCTTGGCAAAAGGCGCGGTGACGAGCACGCCTTCAAGGCAATCGGCAATCGGGTATTCGGCAGCGTAGGGCGCCGTTCCCGTGACCTTTGCCAGCCCTTCCGACCGGCTGAGCGGCTTGCCGAGCGTACCCTGCGGCGTCTTGTCCAGCAGGCACTCGCGGTTCGGCTTGTCCTGTTCCATGTGCGTGCTCACAGTTCTGCTCCCGTAGCTTCGGCAAGGGTCGCCGCGAGCGCGCGCCGGGCGAGGGGGATCTTGAAATCATTTTCGCCGTAGCCCTGCGCATCTTCCAGCAGCAGGTCGGCCGCCTTGTCGAACAGCGCAGCGGTCGGCTCCTCGCCCACGAGCAGTTCGGACAGGCGCGGGTCGTGCCAAGGCTTGTGGGCAAGGCCCCCGAAGGCAAGGTCGGCGCGAGCGATGCGGGTGCCATCCATCTCGACCACCGCAGCGACCGAGACCAGCGCAAAGGCATAGGACGAGCGTTCGCGGACTTTGCGATAAAGCTGCTTGCCACCAACGGGCGCGGGCAGGGTGACGGCCGTTATGACTTCGCCGGTCTCCAGCACGTTGTCCTTCTCCGGCGTGTCACCCGGAAGCCGGTGGAAATCGCGCACCGGTACGCTGCGCTCACCGGCAGATCCGGTAATCTGCACCGTCGCATCAAGCGCGGCCATCGCAACGGCCATGTCGCCCGGATAGGTGGCGATGCAGTGCGGGCTGGTGCCCAGAACGGCATGGAGGCGCGCAATGCCGTCGATCGCGCCGCATCCGGAGCCGGGTTCGCGCTTGTTGCAGGGCTGGTCGATGTTGGTGAAGTAGTAGCAACGCGTGCGCTGGCACAGGTTGCCGCCTGTCGTCGCCTTGTTCCGCAACTGCTGGGTCGCCCCTGCGAGGATGGCGCGGGCCAGCACCGGATAATCCGACCGCACGCGCGGGTGCGCGGCGGTGGCCGTATTGGTCGCCAGCGCGCCGATGGAGAGGCCGCCGTCGTCGGTGTCGGCAATCTCGCCCAGCGAGAGCGTGTTGATATCGACAAGCTCCTGCGGCGTTTCCACCTGCAGCTTCATCAGGTCGATCAGGTTGGTGCCGCCCGCAATCGCTCGTGCTTCTGCATCGCTGGTAAGCTGGCCTGCATGATCGAGGCTGTCGGGCCGGTAATAGCGGAAAGGCTTCATTGCGTGTCCTCCGCTGTAACTTCGGCAATGGCGGCGACGATGTTGGCATAGGCCCCGCAGCGGCACAGGTTGCCGCTCATGCGTTCGCGGATTTCCTCTGCGCTCGGCTTGACCGGACCTTCCAGATCGTCGCTCGCATCGCTGGGCCAGCCGTTCGCGATCTCCTGCATCATTGCCGTGGCAGAGCAGATCTGGCCGGGCGTGCAGTAGCCGCACTGGTAGCCGTCGTGCTCCACGAAAGCCTTTTGCAAGGCGCTGGGCGCATCTGGCGTTCCCAGGCCCTCGATCGTCGTCACTTTGTCACCATCGTGCATGACGGCCAGCGAAAGGCAGGAATTGATCCGCATCCCGTTCACCAGCACGGTGCAGGCACCGCACTGGCCGTGGTCGCAGCCCTTCTTGGTGCCGGTCAGCCCGGCATGGAGGCGCAGGAAGTCGAGCAGGCTGACGCGGGGATCGTCAGGCAGTTCGTGCGGGGTGTCGTTGATGGTGATCGGCAAGAGGGGGCTCCTTGGTCTCCCCCTGCCAACGCGTGCTTTTGGCAAAAGTATCCGAAAGATCAGAAATCAGGCAGGGATTGCTCGGCAAAACCCCAGCCCGCGAGCGATTTGCTCTCGGCCCGGTCGATCAGATGCTTGGCATCGCCGATGGTATAAATTCCCGCGCTATCGATGCCCTTCAGCTCATTCCACGCAATGGGTGCCGCCACCGGTGCGCCGCTGCGGGCTCGTGCGGAATAGGGCACCACGGCCGTGCTGCCGCGCTGGTTGCGCAGCCAGTCGATGAAGATTTTCCCCTTGCGCTTCGCCTTGCTCATCGTGGCGGTGAAGCGATCCGGCTCCGCGACGCTCAGCGCCTCGGCAAAGCGGCGGGCGAAATCCTTGTGGGCTTCCCAATCGTGTCCTCGCGATAGCGGCACGACGACATGCACGCCCTTTCCGCCGGAAAGCATGGCGAAGCTGGTGAGGCCAAGGTCCGCCAGCCGGTCGCGAATGTCGCGCGCGGCGGTTTTCACATCGCCGAAATCCAGACCCTCGTCGGGATCGAGGTCGAAGATCATGCGATCTGGCTTTTCAACCTCGTCGCTGCGCGAGGCCCAGCCGTGAAATTCGATCGTCCCCATCTGCACGCATTGCAGCAGCCCGCGCGCATCCTCGACGTAGAGATAGTCCTCGGTCCCGCCGTCCTTCTCGCGGATGGGAACGTGTTGCACGGCGTCGCCGAAACCGCCGCTGTCGTGCTTCTGGAAAAAGCAGTTCTTCGCGCGTCCCTGAGGGCAGCGCACCAGGCTGACCGGGCGATGCCCCACGAAGGGCAGCATGATCGAGGCGACGGCTTCGTAATAGTCCGCCAGATCGCCCTTGGTCTGCCCGGTGTCGGGAAAGACGACGCGGTCGCGGCTGGAAATCTTGACCCCCTCGGCCTTGGCGGGCGCGGCGGAGGGCTGCTCGGGCTTCACATCCTCCGCCTTCTTGTCCTCGCGCAGGCCCAGATAGCTTCCGTGGCGAATGTTGCCGTCAGCGGTGAATTCGGAGAAGGCGACTTCCGCCACCAGCTTCGGCGTTACCCAGGTCACGCCGCGGCTGCTGGCCTTGTCCACTTCGGCTGGCGGGGTCTTGCGTTCGAGGCGCTTGAGTTTTCCTGCCAGTTCGTCGAGGTCGTCCGCCGAGAAGCCGGTGCCGACATTGCCCTTGTAGACGAGTTCGCCATCCTGGTGCTGTGCCATCAGAAGCGAGGAAAAAGGGCGGCCCTTCGCGCTCGATTTCTTCCAGCCGATCACCACGAATTCCTGCCGCCGCGTGCATTTCACTTTCACCCACCGTTTGCCGCGAGAGCCGGAATAGCGTCCGTCGATGGTTTTCGAGATGATGCCTTCCTGTCCGGCCTTACACATCGCGTTGTAAAGTTTCTCGCCCGCGCCGATGACGTGGTCGGCAAGGAAGATCGGCGAGGCCGCATCGCCCAGCAGCGCCTCGAGCCGCTCCTTGCGTTCTATGTTCGGCAGGTCGGTCAGCCTCTCGGCCGCGAGTTCCAGCAGGTCGAATGCGTGGAACTGCAGCGCGTCCTCTTTCGACTGGCTGCCGTGGCCGCGCTTCAGGACCGATTGCAGGGTGGAGAAATCGGGGTTGCCGCTGGAATCGACGGCGACGATTTCCCCGTCGATCAGACAACTCGGCAGGTCCAGCGCGCCGATGGCGTCTGCCAGCGGGCCGAACTTGTCGGTCCAGTCCTTGCCGCTGCGGGTGTAGACGCGCACCTTGTCGCCCTTTGCGGCGATCAGCGCGCGGTAGCCGTCGAACTTTATCTCGTGCATCCAGCCGTTGCCCGATGGCACCTCGTCCACCAGCGTTGCGAGTTGTGGTTTGCGAAACTTGGGCAACGGCGCATCCTTGCGGGAGCGGGACTTGCCTTTCTTCGCCGTATGCGCGCTGGCCTTTTCCATCTGTTTCAGGAAGGCGTCGTCCTTCTTGCCTTCCAGCGAGAATTCCCCCTCCTTGTCCGCTGCGATTTCCGCCATCGAACGGCCCGTGGCCACGCTGGTGAGCTCGTGCTCGACCAGTGCGTCGCCTTCCTGCGCGTGATCGTCCTGCAACTTGCGCAGCAGCCAGTTTTCCCGCTTTTCTCCCGGCTTTATCTTCAGCCTTATCAACAGCCATTCGCCCTGCATCCGTTCGCCGTGGAGGCAGAAATGCAGGTGGCCCTTCTCGATATCGCTGGCGCTCTTGCCCTTGATCGGCTCCCAGGTACCGCGGTCCCAAAGCATCACCGTGCCGCCGCCGTATTCACCCTTGGGGATCGTGCCCTCGAAAGTGTTGTAGGACAGCGGGTGATCCTCCGTGCGTACGGCCAGCCGCTTCACGTCGGGATCGGGGGAGGGGCCCTTGGTTACGGCCCAGCTTTTCATCACGCCGTCCATTTCCAGCCGCAGGTCCCAGTGCAGCCGCGTGGCATCGTGCTTCTGAACGATGAAGGCGTTGCCGCCCTTGCTGCTCTCACGCTTGCCCTCAGGTTCCGGCGTCGCCTTGAAATCGCGCTTGGCGTTGTAGGTGGCGAGGGGATCGGACGCCTTGGCCATGTCAGGCGGACTTCTTGCTCTTGCCAGCGGATTTCTTCGGCTTTTCGTCGACCGATTTCTTCAATGCCGCCATCAGGTCGATCACGTTGGAGCCGCCGCTTTCGGGCTCTTCCACATCCTCGATGATTTTCTTGCCGCCCTTGCTCTTGCGCTTCTTTTCGATGAGGCCGCGCAGCGCATCGGCGTAGCGGTCCTCGAACTCGCCGGCATCGAAGGGCGCACTCTTCTGCTCGATCAGGGTGGTGGCAAGGTCGAGCAGTTCCTTCTTGGGCTTCGCATCCTCGATATCGTCGAAGAAGGTCTGCCCTTCGCGCACTTCCTCGGCATAGCGCAGCGTTTCCAGCAGCAGGCCCTTGCCGCACGGCTTGATCGCCACCAGCTTCTCGCTGCCGCGCATGGCAAGCTGTCCCAGGGCCACCTTCTTCGCCTTGCGCAGCGCCTCTCGCAGCACGATGAAGGCTTCCTCGGCCAGCTCGTCCTTCGGCGCGACGTAGTAGGGTTTTTCGAAGTAGAGCGGATCGATCTCGTGCGCGTCCACGAACTGCACCAGTTCCAGCGTGCGCTTGCTCTCCAGCTTGACGGCGTCGATCTCCTCCTCGTCCAGCAGCACGTATTCGCCCTTCGAGACTTCGTAGCCCTTGATGATGTCGTCACGGTCTACAGGCCCGATGCCGGGCACCACCTTTTCATAGGAGATGCGCTTCCCGCTCGGTTCGTGGATCTGGTTGAAGCGGATCTTCGCCGACGATTTCGTAGCGGTGTAGATTTCAACGGGGATCGAGACGAGCGCCAGCCTGATCTGCCCCTGCCAATATGCGCGTGCTGCCATTGCGAAAATCCTTTCTGCACGAATCCCAGCGTTCAAGGCGGGCAAAGGTTTCAGAAACTGCGCCGGATACGCCCCGGCTTGATAGACTCGTGCGTTGCCCCTAGCACGCTCGCGGAGAGTGCCTGGCCGATCGCGACCGGGTCCATGCGGGAGAAGTCGGTGTCAGATCAGGAAATCCAGTTGCGCGAAACGCCGGGCTGCCTCGAGCTCCGGTTCAACCGGCCCGAGCGCAAGAATGCCATTACGCTGGCCATGTACCGCGAGATGATTGCCGCGCTGGAGCGCGCCTCTGCCTCCGACGATATCCGTGTCGTGCTGTTCACCGGGGAAGGGGAGACCTTCTGCGCCGGGAATGACCTGAAGGATTTCCTTGCCGTCGCCCAGACTGGCGCGACCGAGGCCATCGACTTCATTCGCGCGGTCGCCCGGTTCGACAAGCCGCTGGTGGCGGCGGTGCAGGGCGCGGCGGTCGGTATCGGCACGACCATGCTGTTCCACTGCGACCTCGTCTACGCCGCCGATGATGCGCAGTTCACGATGCCGTTCGTGAACCTCGGCCTCGTCCCCGAAGGCGGCTCGAGCATGCTCGCGCCTACCGTTTTCGGCCGCGCCAAGGCGGCGGAATTGTTGCTGCTGGGTGATCCATTGTCCGCAAGCGATGCCGAGGCGGCAGGCTTCGTTACCCGCACCATGCCCGCTGGCGAAGTGCAGGACCACGCCCGCTCCCGCGTGGCCGACCTGCTGAAGCGTCCGCCGCAGGCATTGGCGAAAAGCCGTAAGCTGATGGCCGACAACCGCGAGGCCGTGTTCGCGCAGATCGACCGGGAGGCCGAAGTGTTCGCAGGCGCGCTGAAAGGCAGCGAAGTGCAGCAGGCCATCGCTGCGTTCTTCGCAAGGAGGTAGAGCAATGATCAGGTCAGCATTTGCATTGACTTCTCTCATGATCGCCGCGCCCGCCGCCGCGCAGGTCGTGTCGCTCGACGTGGGGCAGGTGGAAGGCGAGACCGTGGACGGCATCTCGTCCTGGAAGGGCATTCCCTTCGCCCAGCCACCCGTAGGCGACCTTCGCTGGCGCGCACCGCAGCCGGTCGAGCCGTGGGAAGGCGTGCGCCAGGTGACGCAATACGCCAATGATTGCATGCAGATACCTTTCGCCGCCGACGCGGCCCCGCTGGGCACGCCGCCTGCGGAGGATTGCCTCTACGTCAACGTCTGGCGGCCCGAAGGCACTACTGCGGACGATCGCCTGCCGGTGATGTTCTGGATCTACGGCGGCGGCTTCGTGAACGGCGGTTCGTCGCCTGCTGTCTACGACGGGTCCGAACTGGCGCGGCAGGGTGTGATCCTCGTCAGCTTCAACTATCGCCTCGGCCGTTTCGGTTTCTTCGCGCACCCGGCGCTGACCGCGGCGAACGAGGATAATGGCCTGCTCGGCAACTATGGCTACATGGACCAGGTGGAGGCTCTGCGCTGGGTCCAGCGCAACATCGCAGCCTTCGGCGGCGATCCGAACAACGTGACGATTTTCGGTGAGAGCGCGGGCGGTGGTTCAGTCAGCATGATGATGGCCAGCCCCATGACGCGCGACCTGTTCGACAAGGCCGTCGTGATGTCGGGCGGCGGGCGTGCCGGTCTGCGCTCCACCACGCCGGTCCATTCGGACGATGGCCCGGATGGCGAGGACGCAGGGCTGGGCTTCGCCGAATGGGCAGGCGTCGAAGGAGAGGGGCCGGAAGCGCTGGCCGCGCTGCGCGCCTTGCCCGCCAATACCCTGGCAACGGGCGTGGGCCTTGGCCAGCAACCTGTCGCCCCGCACTCCGGACCGCTGATGGACGGCATGATCGTGCTCGAAGCGATCGACAAGACTTATGCCGAAGGCAATGCCGCTCCCGTGCCGTTCATGGCCGGGGCGAACACGGCGGATATCGGCTTCGGTCCGCCGCTGGAAGGCGATGTCATCGCCGCGCATTTCGGTCCGCTGGCGGATGATGCGCGGGAGGCCTACGCCAATATGGCGGACCTTCCCGCCGCCGCCCTGCGAACCGTCGTCTACGCCGACGAGATGATGGTCGAGCCTGCGCGTTTCATGGTCCAGTCCATGACGCGGGCTGGACAACCTGCGTGGCACTACCGCGCCGGCTACGTGCCGCAGGTGATGCGAGAGGAATGGTCCGCCGGACTGCCGCACGCAACCGAGATACCCTTCTTCTTCCGCACCATCGATGCGCGTTATCCGGATGAGACAACGCCCGAGGATCACGCCGCAACGGCAGCGATGAGCGCAGCCTTCGTCAACTTCGCGAAGACCGGCGATCCCAACGGCCCCGGAGCGCCCGCGTGGCCGATCTACGACGACGAGAGCCGCCCGGTTATGCTGTTCGGCATGGACGGCAATCGCGGCGGCGAAGACCCGTGGCGCGCACGGCTCGACGTGGCACAGGCCCATGCGGAACGCGCAAGCGACTGACAGTGTTGAATCAGCCGAGACTTTCCCACGCAAGAGGATGAATGATGAGCAAGTTTGAACGCCTGAACCCGATGACCGGCGAAGTCGCCTCCAGCGCGGAGGCCATGCAGCCCGGCGATATTCCCGCCATTGCCGAGAAGGCGCAGGCGGGGTTTGCGCAGTGGTCAAAGATGGGGCCTAACGCGCGGCGCAAGGTGCTGAACAAGGCGGCCGATGCGCTGGAGAGCAAGAAGGACGATTTCGTCGCTGCCATGATGGGCGAGATCGGCGCGACGGCGGGCTGGGCCATGTTCAACCTCGGCCTGGCGGCCGGCATGGTGCGCGAGGCTGCCGCCATCACCACGCAGATCCAGGGCGAGGTCATTCCCTCCGATCACGAGGGCACCGTTGCCATGGCGCTGCGTGAACCTGTTGGCGTGATGCTGGGCATCGCGCCGTGGAACGCGCCGATCATCCTTGGTGTGCGCGCCATTGCCGTGCCGCTCGCCTGCGGCAACGCGGTGATCCTGAAAGCGAGCGAGCAGTGCCCGCGCACCCACGCGCTGATCATCGAGGCGTTTGCCGAGGCAGGCTTCCCCGACGGCGTGGTGAACGTCGTCACCAACGCCCCCGAAGATGCCGCCGAAGTCGTCGGCGCGCTGATCGACGCGCCGCAGGTGAAGCGCATCAACTTCACCGGCTCCACCCAGGTCGGCAAGATCATCGCCAAGCGCGCTGCCGAACACCTGAAGCCCGTGCTGCTGGAACTGGGCGGCAAGGCGCCGATGGTGGTGCTGGAAGATGCCGACCTCGACGAGGCGGTGAAGGCGGCGGGCTTCGGTGCCTTCATGAACCAGGGCCAGATCTGCATGAGCACCGAGCGTATCATCGTGGTCGATGCCGTGGCCGACGAGTTCGCAGCGAAGTTCGCCGAGAAGGTGAAGTCGATGCCCGTGGGCGACCCCACCGAAGGCAAGACGCCGCTGGGGGCCGTGGTGGACACGAAGACCGTCGATCACTGCTACTCGCTGATCGAGGATGCCAAGGCCAAGGGCGCGGAGCTGCTGGTGGGCGGCGAGACGACGAAGAACGTGCTGATGCCCGCGCACCTTGTCGACAAGGTGACGCCGGACATGAAGCTGTTCCGCGACGAGAGCTTCGGCCCGGTCGTCGGCATCGCCCGCGCACGGGACGAGGCCCACGCCATCGAACTGGCGAACGACACGCAGTACGGCCTTTCCTCAGCCGTGTTCACGAAGGACACCGCGCGCGGCCTGAAGGTGGCGCGGCAGATCGAGGCGGGCATCTGCCACGTCAACGCCTCCACCGTGTCGGACGAGCCGCAGATGCCGTTCGGCGGCATGAAGGCATCGGGCTACGGCCGCTTCGGTGGCAAGGCCGGGATCGACGCTTTCACCGAACTGCGCTGGATCACTTTCGAGACCGAACCGGGGCATTACCCGATTTAATTCTGGCCCATCTGAGGGTTACTGATTTGCCGGCGCTCCGCACTGGGGCGCCGGCCGGTCATCCGCAGGTAGAAGCGCGAGAAATAGGACGGGTCCTCGAAGCCGAGAGCATCGGCAACCTGCGCCACGTTGGCATTGGTGAAATTGAGTAGCCGCCGCGCTTCGCTGGCAAGGCGACGGTTGACGTATTCGAGTGGCGACAGTTCGAGTGTCTCCCGCGTCGCGCGGGCAAGCGTGCGCGGTGTGCAGCCCAGTCCGCACGCGTAGGTCTGCACCGTCCAGTGTTCGTGGCAGTGCCTTTCCACCAGCGCAATGAACCTGTCGCAAAGGCTAGCCTCCTCGCCGGTAACGTCACGCGCAGTCACGACGAGCCGCAGCCATGCCTCGGCGAGATTGGCGCGCAGGGCAGTGCGATTGGCGTCGGCCGCGATGACTTCGCAAGAAAGCAACTGCACGGCGAGACCTGCAAGGCGTTCGGCCGCGTCGGCTGTCGGCAGCACCACCTGCGCTTCGTTCATCACCCTGTGCAGCGGATCGCCTGCACCAAGCAGGCCGAGAAAAGCCTTTCGCCCTGTCATTACCAATCCGTCCGCCCGGTCAGAAAAGCGGAAGCCGTGCGTACGTCCGGCGGGCACGATCACCAGCGCGGGCGCCTCGACACTGCTGGCGGTCCGGTCCAGCACAATTTCCGCCATTCCTTCCTTGAGGAAAAGCACCTGAAACAATGCAGGGTGTCGGTGGCTGGCTATCTCCCAATGATAGCCCGCACTGCGCGCCTCGATCGTTTCCCAGTGGAAGTATTCGGGTAATTGCTCCCCTACATCCTCGCCGAACAGGCTGAAGACGGGGATGGAGCGAGCCGGCTGCGTCATGTCTCAAATATACCAGTCGAACGCGGGTCTGTCCCTTTAAAAATTCGCCCGGCGCGGCACTTTCGGGCAAAAATCGGGAGAGACGTTCGTGAAGACCCAGGTTTGTATCATCGGTGCCGGTCCTGCTGGCCTGCTGCTTGGCCATTTGCTGCGCGCCGAGGGCGTGGACTGCGTGGTACTGGAGCGGCGGTCTCCCGACTACGTGCTCAGCCGCATTCGTGCAGGCGTGCTGGAGAACATCACCGTTTCGCTGATGGAGCGGCTGGGGCTGGACCAGCGACTGAAGGCGGAGGGACTGCCGCACGATGGCTTCAACCTTGCCGATGGGGAGCGGCTGATCCGCATCGACATCGCAGAGCTCACCGGCGGGCAGCAGGTGGTGGTCTACGGCCAGACCGAACTGACCCGCGACCTGATGGACGCGCGCGAGGAGCGCGGGCTGGAAGTCATCTACGAGGCAGAGGAAACCGTGCTGTTCGACGTCGAAAGCGATGCGCCCTACGTCCCCTACACCAGGGACGGCACGCAGCACCGCGTCGATTGCCGCTTCATCGTCGGCTGCGACGGTTTCCACGGACCGAGCCGCAAGGCTATCCCCGCCTCGGTCGGCATGGAATACCAACGGGAATACCCGTTCGGCTGGCTGGGCATTCTCGCCGACGTGCCGCCATGCAATCACGAGCTGATCTACGCCAATCACGAGCGCGGCTTCGCGCTTGCCTCCATGCGAAGCGAGACGCGCAGCCGCTACTACGTCGACGTGCCGCTTACCGACAAGGTGGAGGAATGGAGCGACGAACGGCTGTGGGACGAACTCGCCATCCGCCTCGGCCCCGAAGCGGCGGCGAACATCACGCGCGGCCCGGCACTGGAGAAGAGCATCGCGCCGCTACGCAGCTTCGTCTTCGCGCCGATGCGCCATGGCTCGCTGCTCTTGTGCGGCGATAGCGCCCATATCGTGCCGCCGACAGGGGCGAAGGGCCTGAACCTTGCAGCCAGCGACGTGCACTACGCGGCAGAGGCTTTGACCGGGTTCTTCAACAAGTCGGACAACGATGCGATCGCCGCCTATTCCGACACCGCGCTGGCCCGCGTCTGGAAGAGCGAGCGGTTCAGCTGGTCGCTCACCAAGCTGATGCACCGCTTTCCCGAGGACGGCCCTTTCGAGCGGGCGATGCAGCAGGCCGAACTGGACTACATCGCCAGCAGCCGCGCCGCGCAGACCAGCATTGCGGAGAACTACGTCGGACTGCCGGTCTAAGTCGCCGCTTCGGCAAGTGAGAAGGTTGCGAGTGAAACTTTTTCGTTGTGTGCAACTTTTCGATCTGACATGCGCTTCATTCCTGACAGGAACGGAGAGAACGGATGCGCCAGGTCGATCATTTCATAGCCGGGAAAGCCCATGCCACTGATGGCGGGCGGGTGCACGATATCTGGAACCCCTCGACGGGCGAAGTGCAAGCGCAGGTCGCATTGGGCGATGCCGCGCTGCTCGATCGTGCAATAGCCGAGGCGAAGAAGGTGCAGCCCGAATGGGCCGCCACCAATCCGCAGCGCCGTGCCCGCGTGATGTTCGAATTCAAGCGGCTTGTGGAAGAGCACAAGCAAGAACTGGCAGAACTCCTCTCCAGCGAACACGGCAAGGTCGTGGACGACGCGCACGGCGACGTGCAGCGCGGGCTGGAAGTGATCGAGTTCGCCTGCGGCATCCCGCAGGCGTTGAAGGGCGAATACACCAATGGTGCAGGCCCCGGCATCGACGTCTATTCCATGCGCCAGCCGCTCGGTATCGGCGCGGGCATCACGCCGTTCAACTTCCCGGCCATGATCCCGATGTGGATGTTCGGCATGGCGATCGCGGCGGGCAATGCCTTCATCCTGAAGCCCAGCGAGCGCGACCCTAGTGTGCCGGTGCGGCTTGCCGAACTGTTCGTGGAAGCCGGCGCGCCCGCCGGGCTGCTGCAAGTCGTCCACGGCGACAAGGAAATGGTGGACGCCATCCTCGACCACGAGGATATCGCGGCGGTCAGCTTCGTCGGCTCCAGCGATATCGCCCACTACGTCTACAACCGCGGCGTTGCCGCCGGCAAGCGCGTGCAGGCAATGGGCGGCGCGAAGAACCACGGCATCGTGATGCCTGACGCTGATCTCGACCAGGTGGTGAACGACCTATCAGGCGCGGCCTTCGGTTCTGCCGGGGAACGCTGCATGGCGCTGCCGGTGGTTGTGCCGGTGGGCGAGCAGACGGCCGAGCGCCTGAAGGAAAAGCTGATCCCCGCGATCAACGCCCTGCGCGTCGGCGTGTCGAACGATCCCGAAGCGCACTATGGTCCGGTCGTCACGCCCGAGCACAAGGCGCGGATCGAGAAGTGGATCGATACCGCAGAGGCCGAGGGCAGCGAAGTGGTGATCGACGGGCGCGGGTTTTCGCTGCAGGGCCACGAGAACGGCTTCTTCGTCGGCCCGACGCTGCTCGATCGCGTCACGCCCGATATGGAAAGCTACAAGGAAGAGATCTTCGGCCCCGTCCTGCAGATCGTGCGCGCCGACGATTTCGAGCACGCGCTCAAACTGCCGAGCGAGCACCAGTACGGCAATGGCGTTGCCATCTTCACCCGCAATGGCCACGCCGCGCGCGAATTCGCGCACCGGGTCAACGTGGGCATGGTGGGTATCAACGTGCCGATCCCCGTACCGGTAAGCTACCACAGCTTCGGCGGCTGGAAGCGCAGCGGCTTCGGCGATGCGGACCAGTACGGCATGGAAGGCCTGCGGTTCTGGACCAAGGCCAAGAAAGTCACCCAGCGCTGGCCCGATGGTGGCGGCGACGGTAGCAACGCCTTCGTCATTCCGACGATGGGGTAATACCGATGCGTGCGAAGCTGGCTCTTCCCGTGATGGTCCTGGCGCTTGCCGCCTGCGGCTCGCAGGACGATACGGCAGAAGCACCGCCCGAAGCCGATCGGACGGCAATACCGGTGGAGCCCGACGGCGGCATCGGTGATGGTGCGGAGCCGTTGGCGCAAGTTCGCGACGCCGCGCAGGTCGATGGCATCCCGGCACGCTTTCGCGGTGTGTGGGACTACGTCGATGGCAGCTGCGACCCTGCATCGGACTTGCGGGTAGAGATTTCCGCCGACCGCGTGATCTTCTACGAATCCGTCGGAGAGGTGGAGAACGTTACCGATGGGCCAGACGGCACGGAAGTCGAACTCGCGATGGAAGGTGAGGGCCAGACCTGGGACAGCCGCTTCCGTCTCAGCCTGCAAGGCAATCCGGAGCGACTGGTGATGCAGAATATAGAGTACCCTGCCGACCCGACGAACATTCGCAAACGCTGCGCATCCTGAACAGGAGACGAAAACAATGAGCACTTTCGAAAACATCCTCGTCGAGCAACGCGGCGCCGTGACGCTGGTGACGCTGAACCGCCCCAAGGCGTTGAACGCGCTCAACAGCGACGTGCTGCGTGAACTGGGCGAGGCCTTTGCCGCCTACGATGCCGACAAAAGCCAGCGCTGCATGGTGCTGACGGGTTCGGGCGACAAGGCCTTTGCCGCAGGCGCCGACATCAAGGAAATGGTCGAGAAAGAAGCGGTGGACTTCTACCTCGAGGATTTCTTCTCCGGCTGGCAGAGCAAGGTGGTGAAAGGCACGCGCAAACCATGGATCGCCGCCGTGAACGGCTTTGCGCTGGGCGGCGGGTGCGAACTGGCGATGATGGCCGATTTCATTCTCGCAAGCGACAAGGCGAAATTCGGCCAGCCCGAGATCAACCTCGGCGTTGCGCCTGGCATGGGCGGATCGCAGCGCCTCACCCGCGCGGTCGGCAAGTCCAAGGCAATGGAAATGTGCCTGACGGGCCGCATGATGGATGCGGAGGAAGCAGAGCGGGCCGGACTGGTGGCCCGCGTGGTGCCGCATGACGAATTGCTGACCGACGCCATGAAAACGGCGGAGACGATTGCCTCCAAGCCGCCGATGGCCGCGATCGCGAACAAGGAAATGGTCAACGCCGCGTTCGAGACAACGCTGGAGCACGGCCTCGCCCACGAACGCCGCCTGTTCCAGATCCTCACCGCCAGCGAGGACAAGGTGGAGGGTATGCAGGCCTTCGTCGAGAAACGCGACGGCGAGTGGAAGGGGCGGTGACATGAAAATCGCATTCATCGGTCTTGGCAACATGGGCGGCGGCATGGCCGCGAACCTCGTGAAAGCCGGACATGCCGTTCGCGCATTCGATCTCAGCGAACAGGCGCTGGCCGCCGCGAAGGAGCATGGCTGCGAGACCTTCACTTCCGCTTCCGAAGCCTGCGAGGGCGTGGATGCGGTGGTCTCCATGCTGCCGAACGGCGAGATCGTGAAATCGGTCTACACCAGCGACGTGATCGGCAAGGCGCCTGTGGGCGCGGTGTTCCTCGATTGCTCTACCATTGACGTGGCGACCGCCCGCGAAGTGGCCGAGGCTGCCGAGGCTGCGGGCTATGCCATGGTCGATGCGCCGGTTTCCGGCGGGATCGCGGCGGCAGAGGCGGGCACGCTCACCTTCATGGTCGGCGGCAGCGATGAAGCTTTTGCAAAGGCCAAGCCGGTGCTGGAAGGCATGGGCAAGGCGGTGATCCATGCAGGGCAGGCCGGCAACGGACAGGCCGCCAAGATCTGCAACAACATGCTGCTGGCGGTACAGATGATCGGCACCTGCGAGGCATTTGCCATGGCGCAGAAGCTGGGGCTGGACCCGCAGACCTTCTACGATATCTCCAGCGTCTCCTCCGGCCAGTGCTGGTCCATGACCAGCTATTGCCCGGTGCCGGGCGTGGGGCCGAAGTCGCCTGCCGACAACGATTACCAGGGCGGCTTTGCCACGGGCCTGATGCTGAAGGATCTGAAGCTGGCGATGGCCGCGGCGGAGACCGCCGGTGTCGACTCGAAGATGGGCCGCCGCGCGCGCGAACTTTACGAAGAGTTCGATGCCGAAGGCAACGGTGGACGCGACTTTTCCTCCATCATCCAGACGCTGAAATAGGGCCTTCGCAAAGGGCCGTGACCTGCGGCGAATGTGGTGGCATGATCCCTTCCAAACAGAGAATACTGTTTGGGAGAAGGACTATGCGTATCGCCCTGGCCGCCGCGGCGGCCATGCTGTTGCCATTGGGCGCGGGAACCGTTGCCGCACATCATTCCATGTCGATGTTCGACAGCTCTCGCGAAGTGAGCGTGAGCGGCACTGTCACGCAGTTCCAGTGGTCCAACCCGCACGCCTACATCCAAATGACTTCCACTGACGGGCAGGGCCGCGAGGTGGAATGGAGCATGGAAATGGGCTCCCCCATGTATCTCTACGCCCGCGGCTGGCGCCCGCGCACCTTGCGGCCCGGCACCGAGATCGTCGCGCGGATCTATCCGCTGCGCAGCGGCAGGCCCGGCGGCGTGGTGCTGGACGTGACCGATGCCGAGGGCAATCCCATCGGGACGAACCAGTAATGCGGGCTCTTGCGGCGGCAATCGCCTGCGGTCTCACGCTGTTGGCAACACCCTCGTTGGCGGACAATCATCAGGTCGAGGAAAGCCGCGTCGAACAATTCGCTCAACTTCCCCACTGGCCCGGATACTGGGTGAGCGAGCAGCAGGCGGGCACCACCATCGGCGGCATCGCGCCTTCCGTCCTCGAAGCGCGGGAAACGGGCGAAATGCCCGAGAACTTCATGAACCTGCGCGCTGCCAACGCCGCGTGGAACGAGGAGGGGCGGCGTCGTCTCGAGGAGGCCCGCCGGGTCAATGCCGGACGCAAGGCGACGGGTTGGGGTTTCCCGATGATGATGGACGCGGCAACGCCGATCCAGTTCACGATCACGCCTGAGGAAGTGCTGATCGTGAACGCCTACAGCGAAGTGCGCTTCATCTACACCGACCGCGAAATGCCCGACGAGTTCGACCTGTGGCCGACGGTGCGGGGGACCTCTGTGGGGCACTGGGAAGGCGACACGCTCGTGATCGAGACGATCATGGTCAAAAGCCCCATCGAATATTTCCACGGCGCGCCGCCGTTCTCGGAAGAGGCGCGTTATGTCGAACGGATTCGCATGGAGGGAGACCGGCTGGTGTCCGATGTCACCATCACTGACCCGGTGACGCTCGACGAGCCATATCGCACGCAGGTCAGCTGGGTTCGCGACGAGGGTTTCGATCGCATGATCGAGATCGACTGGGACAACGACCGGACCGGCGTCGATGAAAACGGCGTCAACACCATCGAGATGGAGGTGGTGGAATGATCCGGGCTTCGCTCGCCCTCGCAGGGGCCCTTGCCGCCCTTTCCCTGTCCCTCCCTCTCGCCGCGCAGGAATCGCCATTGCCGGGCGAGAATGCCGTGCAGATCGAGGCTATAGCTGGGGTGGTTGCGGCAGGGGCCGAATGGGAAACTGCGTGGTCCGGCCCGATGACAGCGGACGGCATGACCACCGCGCCCGATGGTCGCCTGCTGTTCGCGCAGGAGCAGAGCAACGCGATCTGGGCGCTGTGGCCGGACGATCGCGCCTTCGTGGAAGTGCCCTATGTGCTGGGTGCCGGAGCGGCCTCCTTCGCCGTCGACGGAAGCCTGTTGGCGGTGGAGCGGGGCTGCACGGACCCTGGCCTGAATGGCCTGGAATGCAGCCAGCCCAGCGCGCTGGTGCAACTGCTCCCCGAACGCCGCGTGATCGCCGATGCGATGCCCGATGGCAGTTCGCTCGGTCGTCTCAACGATGTTCTGGCCGATGGCCGGGGTGGGGCCTGGGTCACGCAATCGGCGCTGTGGCATATCGCCGCAGATGGCTCGGTTACGAAGGTCTACGAGCCCGAGGCATTCACCAATGGCCTCGCCACAAGCCCTGACAATTCAACGCTTTATGTCACGGACATGCGAACGGTTCACGCTTTCGATCTGGACAGCGAAGGCACTGCCTCGAACGCCCGTGTCTTCGCCTCGCTGGACGAAGACAGCGAAGGCTTCGGCGGCGATGGCATGACGGTGGACAGCGAGGGCAGGCTCTATGTCACCGGCGATGCGGGCGTCTACGTCTTCGCGGGCGATGGCGGGAAGCTGGGCGTGATCCCCGTGCCGCGCCGTTCCATCACGCTGGCCTTTGCCGGGCCTGACCGCGGCACGCTTTATGTTGGCGCGATGGGCGCGGCGACGCCCGACGGTGAGGCGTGGGAAACGCCTGAAGGCGTTCGCAACGTCGCGATGACCATCTACAAGCTGGACACGCTGTCCAGAGGCATGTGAGCCGCCGCTACCAGTACTTATCGCTGGCGATCGCGGCGCCTTCGGCAAGTGCTGCCAGCTTCGCCCAGACGATCTCCGGATCGAGGCTGTTGCTGCCGGCGTGGACCGAGAACCCACAGTCGACGCCTGCCATCACTCGCTCACGGCCAAGCAGGTCGGCATAGCGGCCGATTCGCTGGGCGATCAGTTCGGGATGTTCGATGTAGGGGCTTTGCGGTTCGATCATGCCAGGGCACAGCACCTTGCCTTCGGGTAACGGGTGTTCCTCGAAATAGGCGAATTCGTGAGCGTGGCGCGGATTTGCCCCTTCCAGCAGAACGGTCTGCGGCTTGGCCTGCCAGACGATGTCGGCGATCAACGCAAGGTCCACGTCGCAGTGGTGCGGACCGGGGTAGTTGCCCCAGCACAGGTGCATCCGGCACTGGTCTGCCGGGATGTTCTGCAGCGCATGGTTCAGTGCAGCGACGTTCATGCCGATGCGGTTGCGGAATTCCCCGTCCGACAAGGCGGTGAATTGCACGTGACGGCCCATGGCGAGATCGGGACAGTCGACCTGCAGGGTGATCCCGGCAGCGGCAACAGTCTCATATTCGTGGCGCAACCCTTCGGCGAGGGCGAAGACGTACTCCTCGTCGCTGGAATAGTACTGGTTCGGGAAGAACAGCGCGGTTACGCCGGGCGAAGCGGCGGACATGAAAGTGGCGTGACCATCGGCCATGCGCACGAGCCTTTCCGCATCAATGCGCGGCGCATCCATGTCGATCACTTCGATCGGCGCGGTGCAGGCAGGGGCGGACCGCTTGGCGCGTCCCTTGTTTCCGAAGACCTGCGCCTTGGCACCGGGAAAATCTTCGAGGTCCTGGAATTCGTATTGTCCCGTTTCGCCGCCGAAACCGGACAGGCGGTGCTTGATGTAGGTGGCGTAGCTGGGCTTCGACATTTCGCCGTCGCCCACCACATCGATGCCCGCCTGTTTCTGCCGGGCGACCACTTCGGCGGTGGCGCGCTCCACGGCATCGTCCAGCGCCGCTTGATCGACATGTTCGCCGCTCTCGCGGGCAAACATCAGGTCGAGCAGGTAATCCGGGCGCGGCAGGCTGCCGGTGTGCGTCGTGACGAAGCGGCTCACGAAAGCTCCTCACGCACGATACGGGCACCGTCCGCCATGGCCTTCATCTTGGCGAAGGCGACATTGCGGGGCAGATACTTGAGGCCGCAGTCAGGCGCCACGATCACGCGGCTTGCATTCACGTGCGGCAAGGCCTTGCGGATACGCTGCGCGACCACTTCGGGAATTTCCACTTCGTGCGTGGAGAGATCCAGCACGCCAAGGATGATGGTCTTGTCCGGCAGGCTTTCCAGCACGACGCAATCGAGGTTCTGCTGCGCCGTCTCGATGCTGACCTGATCGAGTGCGGTTCCTGCCAGTTCGGGCAGGAAGGAATAGCCCTCGGGCCGTTCGTGGATCAGCGCGGCATAGCCGAAGCAGATGTGCAGCGCGGTTGTGCCTTCGACGCCCTCCAGCGCGCGGGCCAGCGCCTTCAGGCCATAGGCGCGCGCTGCATCGGGGCGCGCCTGCATGTAGGGTTCGTCCAGTTGCACCACGTCGGCTCCGGCGGCATGCAGGTCCTTGATCTCCTCGTTCACGGCAGCGGCATAGGCGAGGGCGAGTGCCTCGGGATCGCGGTAGTGATCGTCCTGGGCCTGCTGGCTCATGGTGAAAGGGCCGGGGACTGTGATCTTGATCGGCTTTTCGGTGAAGCGGCGCATGAACTTCACGTCGTCCACCTGCACCGGGTGCTTGCGGCTGATGTCGCCCATCACGCGCGGCACCGGCACCGGCTCCCCGCTGCGATCGAGTGCGGTGCCGTGGTTTTGCATGTCGATGCCCTTGAGCGCTGTAGCGAAGCGATTGGAATAGCTTTCGCGCCGCATCTCGCCGTCGGTGATGATGTCCAGCCCGGCGGCCTCCTGCTCGCGAATGGCGACGATGGTGGCATCGTCCCAGGCCTGCTGGAGCAGGTCCGGCTCCACCTTCCAGAGCTCCATCGCGCGGGTGCGGGGCGGGAAGCGACCGGCCAGCTTCGCGCGGTCGATAAGCCAGTCGGGCTGCGAATAGGAGCCGACCAGCGATGTGGGAAGCAGCATCAGGCTGCGGCCTCGTCGTGGCGGAAATTGTTATTGTTGCTGTGATCGCCCGAGAGCCAGCGTTCCAGCTCGGCGTGGGCTTTCGCCTTGCGCTCCTCGGCACCATCGGCGGCGCGCGGATCGTCGCGGCAAAATTCCACGATCATGCCGTTGGGATCCTCGACATAGACGCTGCGGCAATAGCCGTGCTCCAGCGCATAGGTCTTTGGCGGTTCGATTCCTGCCTTGGCGATACGTTCCTCAATCTCGGCCTGGGTTTCGTCATCCACTTTCAGCGCGATGTGGCGGAAGGGGGACGGGGCGAGTTCAGGGCCGAACTCCGCCTGGTCTTCCGGATCGGCAAAAGAGAAGAACGCCAGCGAGCTGCCGTCGGCCAGATCGAAGAACAGGTGGCAGTAGGTGCGGTCCTTGCCGAACAGGTGATCGATCTCGGTCCAGCAGGCCGATAGCGGCAGGCCGATCACGTCCTCGTAAAAGGCGCGCGTGGCCTCCAGGTCGGCGGTGACATAGGCGGTGTGGTGCAGGCGGCTTGGCAGTTTCCCCATCGATACTCTCCCGTGATGGCCGACTCTCGCGGCTCTTGTTCTCGGACTTTATCAAACAGAGCGGCGGGCGCAAATGCGCGCGGGCGACCTTGCTATCGGCCGAGGATTTCCTTGTTATGCTGGCCCAGTTCCGGCGGCGGGCTGACGGCGTCCTCGATCTCGCCATCGAACCGGATGGGGTTGCGGATGGTGCGGAACGTCCCGCGCTCCCCTTCGCCTTCGATTACCAACCTGTGATGCTGCGCCAGTTCGCCTTCCACCACCTGCTTCGAGGTATAGACAGCGGAGTGCGGGACTTCGAGCGTGCTCAGCCGCTCCTCCCAGTAGGCGCGCGGCTTCGTGGCGAAGATCGGGGCGAGGAAATTGACCACCTTCTCGTAATTCTCGATGCGGGCGGGGCGGCTTTCGAACTCGGGGCGCTGAAGCATGTCAGGCTGGTCGACCGCGATGGCGAGGTTCTCCCAGAACTTGGGCGGGCTCGACATGTGCAGCGCGATCCATCCGCCGTCCTCGCACTGGAAGACGTAGCTTTGCGAAACGTGCGGGCGGCTCCACGGTCCCATCACTTCATCGACGCTGAGGTAGTGGGTAAAATCGTCGAGATTGAAATGCGCCATGGCCTCGAACATCGAGGTTTCCACCCGGCGCCCCTTGCCGGTGCTCTCGCGCTCATAAAGGGCGGCGAGGATGCCGTAGGCGGTGTAGAAGCCCGTCACCGCGTCGCCGATGGCAGGGCCTACGACGCGCGGATTGCCGGGGTTCACCAGCAGCCGCAGGAAGCCGCTCGCCGCCTGGCTGACGGTGTCGAAAGCGGGGCGATCCTTCCACGGCCCCTCGTTCCCGAAACCGGATATGTCGGCATAGACGAGGCGAGGGTTGATTCCCTGCAAACGCTCGGCCCCCACATGCAGGCGCTCGGCCACCCCGGGGCGGAAGTTCTGGATGAAGACGTCGGCGGTCTTCACCAGTTCGTCCAGCGCATCGAGGTCTTCCGGGTTCGCCTTCGTGTTGAGCTCGATCGACTTCTTGTTGCGGTTGTAGGTCTGGTAATGCGGCGAATAGAGATCGCCCTTGAAGGCGCGGAAGGGGTCGCCCGTTTCGGGCATTTCAACCTTGATGACTTCCGCCCCAAGATCCGCCAGCAACATGCCCGCCGCAGGGCCGGTGATGAACGTGCCCATGTCGAGCACGCGAATGCCTTCAAGCGGTCTGGCCAATCTGTCTCTCCCTTGCCTCTGCGGCCTATCGCTATAGGCAGGTGGCAAGCGCCGCAACTGGATAGAATCAAGGAGAGGGACTTTGCGCACCAGCAAGCAGGACACAGGATACTCGGCCATCTGCACTTCGGATGCCGACTCCATCACCGTGCGCGGGCGGGACCTTTGCGAGGACCTGATGGGAAAGGTCGACTTCTCCAGCTACTTCTGGCTGCTGGTGACGGGGCAAGAGCCGGACGAGAACCAGAGCTTTTTCCTCAACGCCACGCTGGTGGCATTGGCGGAGCACGGCATGGTGCCTTCGGTCGTCGCCGCGCGCATGACGCTGGCTGCCGCGCCGGAAGCGGTGCAGGGCGCGGTGGCCGCGGGCATCCTCGGCTGCGGTTCCGTCGCACTCGGCAGCGCGGAAATCGCGGGGCGGTTCTATGCCGAATGCGTGGAGGATCAGCGCGCCACGGGCGATCCGGTGGCAGACGTTGCGGTGCGCAACATCCATCGCTGGCGGGAGCACACCAAGGCCGTGCCGGGCTTCGGTCACTGGCAGCATGTCGAGGGCGATCCGCGCGCGCTCAAATTGCTGGAACTGGCCGACGAGCGCGGGGCCAGCGGAGAGCATGTCGCCATGATGCGCGCAATCCAGGCCGCCTTGCCGGAAACCATCGGCCGCGAACTGGCGGTGAACGTCAACGGCCCGATCCCTGCCATCCTGCTGGATATCGGATGGCCGCTCGCGGCGCTGAAGGGCATCGGCCTGTTGTCGCGCACCGGCAGTCTGATCGGCCACCTGACCGA
Source organism: Erythrobacter westpacificensis (assembly GCF_039542285.1). Classification (NCBI taxonomy): domain Bacteria; kingdom Pseudomonadati; phylum Pseudomonadota; class Alphaproteobacteria; order Sphingomonadales; family Erythrobacteraceae; genus Erythrobacter; species Erythrobacter westpacificensis. Next base: position 364,368 of record NZ_BAABHV010000021.1, on the reverse strand, counting down.
AGAGGCCGAGCGGCCCGTGGGTTTCATCATGAGCGGGGCAGCCTCCGCCGCCATCGAATACGACGGGGACTGATCGCGCTCTACCGGCTGGCTATTCCGTCGCGAAGCATGGCGTTGGCGATATCGGCGATCCGGTCCGGTTCGTTGCCTTCGCCCCAGACGGAGTAGCGAAGGCCGAGGAACACGTTCATGCCCATGATTGCCCAGGCGTGGGCCTCGTCCATTCCGGGTGCAAATTCGCCTGCGGCTTCGCCTTTTTGCAACCGTTCGAGTATGCGCTTGGCCGTGGTTTCGTAGTGCTCGCGGAAACTGGCGGGATCGACGAATTCCGCCTCGTCGATGATGCGGTAGATTTCCCTGTTGTCGCGTGCGAACTCAAGGAATGCGCGCAGTGCGGCGCGTTCGATGTCAAATCCGGCGAGGTCCGGCGTCACGGCCTTGCCCGCCTGCGCAGCGACCTGTCCGCTCATGTCCTTCACCAGCGCGCGGAAGATTTCGTCCTTGCTGTCGAAATAGGTGTAGAAGCTTCCCAGCGCGGTTCCGGCGCGGCGGGTGATGCCGCTGATGGACGCCTCGTGGAAACCCTTCTCGCCAAATTCCTTGGCCGCCGCGTCCAGCAGCTTGCGCAGCGTCTGCCGCCCGCGTTCGGTGCGTGGAACCTTGGGTTCGCTATCGGGTGAGCGGGACTGCGATGTTGCCATTTTGCAATGGCTAACCCCTTTCCCGAGGAAGCGCAAAAACTAAAAGTTGAAAGGTGGTTCATGTTTCAATATCAGGATCGCCGATAAGAATCGTTCTTGGGAGATTACCGATGTCGAAAGCCACTCTCTGGCAATCCGCTGCTACTGCGCTCGTCCTGGGTGCATTCGCCATGCCCGCCCACGCGCAGGAGGCGGGCGATACGCTGCCGCAGGCCGAAGAGGCGCAGGGCGGCACGATCATCGTTACCGCGCGCCGCCGGGAAGAGCGGCTGGTGGACGTACCGGTGGCCGTGTCCAGCTTCGGCGCCGAAGAACTTCAGCAGCGTGGCTCCGTCGACATCACCGATATTGCGCAGGTCACCCCCAACACCACGCTGGAAGAATCGCGCGGCACCAACTCCACCCTTTCCGCATTCATTCGCGGCATCGGCCAGCAGGACCCAGTCTCCGGTTTCGAGCAGGGTGTGGGTATCTATCTCGACGACGTTTACCTGAACCGTCCGCAGGCCGCCGTTCTCGACATCTACGACGTGGAGCGCATCGAAGTGCTGCGCGGGCCGCAGGGCACGCTCTACGGTCGCAACACCATCGGCGGCGCGGTGAAGTACGTCACCCGCGAGCTGCCGGACGAAACCAGCCTGCGCCTGCGCGCCACGGCTGGCACCTATGGCCGTCTCGAAGGCGTCGTCACCGCCTCCACCCCGGTCACGGACCTTGTCCGCGTCGGTGGTTCGGTTGCGCGTCTTACGCGCGACGGTTTCGGCGAGAACCTGACGACGGGTGAGGAAAACTACAACAAGGATATCTGGGCCGCGCGCGGCACCATCGAAGTGGGCGGCAACGGCGAGCCTTACTTCATCCGTTTCTCTGGTGATTACACCAAGGACGAGTCCAACGCTCGCGGCGGCCACCGCCTGATCCCGGGGGCAACCTCCGGCGCGCCGGTGCTCGATGATGTCTACGACACGCGCGGTGGCCTGACTGATCCCGAGCAGGACGTGGAAGCCATCGGTGTGGCCCTCAATGCCCGCTTCGATCTGACCGATGCGCTGACCCTGCGTTCGATCACCGCCTACCGCAAGGACGACAGCGCCTCTCCGATCGACTTCGACGCGCTGGAAGTCGTCAGTTTCGACGTCCCGGCCTACTACCGCAATTCGCAGGTGAGCCAGGAAGTGCAGCTGCTGTGGGATGATGGCGGTCGCTTCACCGGCCTGCTGGGTGGCTACTACCTCAGCGCCACGGCCGACACCCAGTTCGACGTGCGTCTGTTCACCACCTTCGCCGGCTTCACGGCCTTCACCGAAGCGAACGTGGACACCGAAACTTTCGCAGTCTTCGGTGACTTCACCTATGATCTGACCGACCGGCTCAGCCTGTCGCTCGGGGGTCGCTATACATGGGACGAACGTACGGCGGATATCCTGCGACAGAACTACCTCGGCGGTGGTTCGCCGGTTTTCGGCGGCGAGGGCATCCCCTTCGGCGCTCCGGGCACGGACTTCCAGGGCACGGAGGACTTCGACAAGTTCACCCCGCGCGCCTCGATCAGCTTCCAGCCGACGCCGGATCACAACCTCTACGCCAGCTATTCGCAGGGCTTCAAGGGTGGCGGTTTCGACCCGCGCGGCGTGGGCGTGAACGCGCCTGCCGCAACGCCGGGAATGCCCACCGACGCCGAAGTGGCGGACTTCCTCAGCTTCGCGCCTGAATCGGTCGACAGCTACGAAGTGGGCTACAAGGGCAGCCTGCTGGGCGATGCGGTCTATGTCGCTCTTGCCGCTTTTTATGCCGATTACACCGATGTGCAGATTCCCGGCTCGGCCGCCTGCAATGTCGGCGGGATCGCCACGTTCTGCGGCGTCGTGACCAATGCGGGTGCGGCGGAGATCAAGGGCATCGAATTCGAAACCAATGCCCGCCTCGGCCGTGACCTGGCGACCGCCGGCGACGAGCTTCGCCTGTCCGGTTCGCTCGGCTGGATCGATGCCGAATACACCGAGTTCGTGACGCTGATCGGTGGCCAGCCGACCGATGTTTCCGATTTCCGGGAAGTGCAGAACACCCCTGAATGGAGCGGCAGCGCAACGCTGGGCTACACTACGCCTGTCGGCAGCGGCGATCTGTACCTCGGTTCGACCGTTTCCTACCGCAGCGAGACCTCGCAGTTCGAAGTCCCCAACCCGTTCCTCGATCAGTCGGGCTACGCGCTTGTCGATGCCAGCATCGTCTGGACGAGTGCGGACGGCGGGTTCAGCCTCGGCCTTTACGGACGCAACCTGACCGACAAGGAATACAAGACTTCGGGTTACACCTTCGTGGTGGCCGATCCGGCAACCGGGGAGATCCCGCTGAACGATGATGGCTTCCCGACCCCGTCGCTTGGCACGGAAGGGGCGCTGACCGCATTTTACGGCAATCCGCGCCAGGTCTACGTCACCGCCACCATCGAATTCTGATCCGCGCCTCGCGGACGGAAAGCTCGATGATGGACTATCGCGAACACCGCTATCAAAGCGCGTGCGGACAGCTGGAGCTGTTCGCACGCGACTACCCCGGTAATGGCCCGCCACTGCTGCTGATGCACGGGCTTACCCGCAACAGCGGCGATTTCGAGCCGCTGGCGCAGCACCTGGCGGGCAATTACCGGCTTATCGTGCCAGACCAGCGGGGAAGGGGGCTGTCGCAAAACGATCCCGTTCCGGCGAACTATCGCCCCGATGTCTATTCGAAGGACATGTTCGCCCTCCTGGAAAGCCTCGGCATCGAACGTCCCGGGCTGATCGGCACGTCGATGGGCGGGCTGATGGCCATGGTGATGAACGCGATGAAACCGGGCTATTTCCCGGCAATCGTGTTCAACGATATCGGTCCTGTCCTGGACCCGGCGGGCCTGGCCAGGATCGGCGGCTACGTTGGCGGAGGGGAACCCTTCGCGGATTGGGATGCCGCTGCAGAGGCCTGCGCGAGCATCAACGGGGATGCATTTCCGGGCTACGCAGAAGCGGACTGGCAGGCATGGGCGCGGCGCACGTGCCGCGAGCTTCCCGATGGCCGCGTCGCCTTTGCCTACGACCCCGCGATTGCAGACGGTTTTGCCGACATCGGCGACGAACCGCAGCCCGATATCTGGCCGCTATGGGAAGCGCTGAGCGACACCCCCGTGCTGGTACTCCGCGGGGCTCTGACAGACCTGTTGGCGATGGAAACCGTGCGCGAAATGGAACGCCGCCATGCAGGACCGTTTATCCACGTCGACGTGCCCGATCGGGGGCATGCGCCGATGCTGGATGAGCCGGTGGCGGTCTCGGCTATAACCGAATTCCTGAAAGAGCATGTAAATTGAGCGCGACGACCGCCAGCAAGCCCGACCCGAACCGCAACGTGGTGCTGGCCATGCTGCTGGTGGTCTACATCTTCAATTTCATCGATCGGCAGATCCTCTCCATCCTCGCCGCGCCTATCCAGGCCGATCTCGATCTCAGCGACGGCGAGATGGGGCTGCTGGGCGGGCTATCGTTCGCTCTGCTTTATTCGACCATGGCCGTTCCGCTGGCGGCCCTGGCGGACAAGACCAGCCGCAGCTGGGTGATCGCAGTCTCGCTCGCCGCGTGGAGCGGCTTCACCGCGCTGTGCGGACTTGCGCAGAACTTCTGGCACATCTTCCTCGCCCGGCTGGGCGTGGGTATCGGCGAAGCGGGCGGTGTGGCCCCCTCCTACGCGCTGATCGGGGATTACTTCCCCAGTTCGCAGCGGGCGACGGCGCTCTCGATCTATTCGCTCGGCATCCCTATCGGCTCCGGGCTTGGCGTGCTGATGGGCGGCTATATCGCCGCGACGGTGGACTGGCGGGCGGCGTTCTTTGCTGTTGGTCTTGCCGGCGTGATCATCGTGCCGGTGTTCAAGTTCCTGGTGCGCGACAAGGCCAGGCCAAAGGTGGCGGCGGACAATTCCGCGCCGCTGCCCGAGACACCATCACTCAAGGAAACCGCCGGTGTCCTCGCGCGCAAGAAGAGCTTCTGGTTCCTCTCCTTCGGGGCGGCCATGTCGTCCATGCTGGGCTACGGCATCGCTTTCTGGTTGCCGAGCCTGCTGATCCGCAGTTTTGCCTTCGACCTCGTGCAGGCGTCGCAGTTCTTCGGCGCGGTCCTGCTTATCGGCGGTGTAATCGGCGTGATGGCAGGCGGCCTTCTGGCAGACCGGCTTGGCGGGCGTGACCGGGCCTATTACGCATGGCTTCCGGGCCTGGCCTTCTTCCTCGGTGCGCCGCTGTTTGCAGCGGGCATCACCAGCAGCGACTGGAAGCTGGCCTTCGTGCTGTTCCTGCTGCCTCAGGCGCTGGCCTACATCTGGCTCGGCCCGGTTCTTTCCGCCGTGCAGCACCTTGTCGTGCCCGCCGCCCGCTCGACGGCTTCCGCGCTGTTCCTGCTCATCAACAATCTGATCGGCCTTGGTGGCGGCATCTACGCGCTGGGTGCGTTGTCCGATTTTCTCACCCCGATCTACGCCGACGAGGCCCTGCGCTATTCGATGCTCTATGCGCTTGGCCTGTATGGGATTGCAGCCTTGCTCATGACGCTTGCAGGCCCGGCTCTGCGCAGGGACTGGGTGGCCGAATAACGGCTTGGCGAATGCCTTACGGCATTTGTAATCTACCTAACGCAATTGTCATTCAGATCGCGCGCTCGATTATAATACCGCTCCCCACATTGGCCAAACAATCCAATGCTTGGGGGCATTTAGATGAAAAGAATACTCGGGTTCCGCACAAAGGCGGGGGCGACGGCGGCGTTGCTGGTCGCGCTTGCCTCACCTGCCGTTGCACAATCGGATGATGGTAACGCGGAGCGGGCCTTCGCCCAGCTTTCCGCACAGGCCGACGCCCGCGCGGGGGATGCGGAATTCGACTATGCGCTGGCCATCGCCGCCATCGACACGGGCCGCTACGGCGAGGCGATTATCGCCCTCCAGCGCGTGCTGGCCGTGCAGCCGGACAATGCCGCGGCCCGCGCCGAACTGGCGCGCGCCTATGCGATGGCAGGCGATATCGACACCGCGCGCGAGGAATTCGCGACCGTCGTCGACGATCCCAGCCTGCCGGACCCGGTGCGCCAGCGTTTCACCGGCTTCGTGCGCCAGTTCGACGAACAGATTTCCGGCGGTGGCAGCTCTGTCAGCGGCTTCGTGGATGCGCGCGTGGGGCATGACAGCAACGTCAACGCCGCAACGGACCTGACGACGCTCACCCTTCCCCTGTTCAGCTTCCTCGGCCCCGGCACACTGGGAGCCGGAGCGCGGGCGCAGGACGATGAGTTTGCCGAGATCAGCGCCGGGATTTCCGGGGTGCATGCCATTGGCCGTCAGGACAGGGTCTTCGCCAGCCTGCTGGGCACCGCGCGCGAGAATTTCGATGTTTCCGCATTCAGCCAGGAGAGCCTGACCGGCACGGCGGGCTATGCTCACTCCTTCGCCAATCGTGACGTAATCTCGATCAGCGCCCAGGCGCAGGTCTTCGCACTGGACTGGGACGGATATCGCGACAGCGTGGGAGCCATCGCGCAATACACGCACATGACCGGGCGGGGGCAGGCGCTGACCGTTTCCGCCCAGTACACCCGACTGAACTACGCAGGCCAGCCGCTTCTGGACGCAGACCGCGCCGCCTTCGGCGTTGGCTACGTCACGCAGAACCTCTCTGCCAGCGTGCAGGGCGGGATCGAGGAAACGCGCCGTGTGGCGGGCGACCATTTCTCCAACTGGTTCGCCACCGCGTCGCTCGGCGTGGAACTGCCGGTGGGCGAACGCATCGCGCTGGTGGCGGGCGGGGCCTTCGACCTGCGCCGCTACGATGCGCCCGATCCGCTTTTCCTCACCGAGCGATCCGACGAGCGCCTCGACCTGCAGGGCGGCATCAAGTTGGCGCTGACAGGCAGCATCTTCCTCCAGCCGCGGGTCACTTACACCCGCAACTGGAGCAACATCGCAATCTACGATTATGAGCGCTGGACCGCCTCTGTCGGCCTGCGTTTCGAATTCTGATGCCGACCGGGAGACTTCACATGACCAGCACCAAACACACCAATCGTCCCACCGGCAACCGTATTGCCGCGCTGCTGCTTTCCGCATCGGGCCTCGCGCTTTCCGCAGCGCCCGCCAGCGCGCAGGACGTTGTGTTCAGCGACAACGGCACCGGCAGCGTGAGCGTGGGCCAGCGCACTGCGCAGTCCGGCGGCGTGACCCAGCTTCGCCTGCAGGACCGCGTGATGCTGTCGTTCGTCGATAACGCCGAATACACCATCAGGGCCGATGGCGCGGTGGACCTGCATGCAGGCTCCGTCACCGTGGCAGGCGCGGACGGCGCAGCGGGCGTGATCCGCATGCCTGATGGAACGCAGGCGCGCGTTTATGGCACCGGTAGCGCGGGCAGCTTCAGCGTCGACGCGAACGGGCAGGGCAGGGGGCAGACGTTGACCGGGCTCGTCACCGTGACGCGCGGGAGTAGCGAGCGCGCTTTCCGGGCAGGCGAGCACTGGGCAAGTTCGGGACGCAGCGGCCTGCGGCAAGTGGTGTCGAACGGCGCGCAAGCCACGCCATCGGCCCGGCGTGCTGCGGTGGCGCGGATGGACCGGGGCGGCCCGGTAGCGGCGGCCCAGAACGGCCTTCCGGCCTCGCTCGGCGATGCGCTCGCGGCGGCTGGCGCATCCAGCGATATCCTGGGGGCAGCTCGCCGGGTGGAAGCGGCTGCGGCCAATCCCCGTCTCGAAACCTTCCCCAGTGGCGACCTGGCGCTACTGGTGGCGGCGGCTGGGCGGCTCGAGCGCGCTTATGGCCGCACACCCTTCCCGCAGGCGCAGGCCGACATCATCCGCGCCTACATCGGCTACCTGGCCGATGGTGGCTCGGGTGCGGAGTTCCTCACCGCCTATGCAGGGTTCGTCTCGCAATATCTCGACCTGTTGCGCAGCGGTGCACTGCCATCCGGGTTCGCTGCCGCGAGCGTGAGTGATATCAACGCCTTCCTCGCCTACCAGTCGCGCCTTGGTGCCTTGGGCGGACTCGCTGCGCAGGACCGGGCGCTGGTCGATGCCTACCTCGCATTCCTGGCGGGGGGCGGCGAGGTGGACGGCTTCACCGGCCGGTTCACGACCTTGGTGGAAGCCTATTTCGCCTTCGTTCGCGCAGGCGGCGATCCCGCAGACTTCAGCGGCGGTTCGGCAGAGCTGGTGAACGATTACATCGCGTTCCTGAATGACAGCGGCCTGCTGGTGCAGCTTTCGGAAGCGAACCGCGCGCTGCTCGCCGCCTATCTGGCCAACGGCGGCCTCGGCTTCGTCGGGGATTACCGAACCGCGCTCGATGCTTACTTCGCCTATCTTGCAGCGGGCAACCTGCCGAGCGAGTTCGACGCGCGGGATGTCGAGACGCTGCAGGCCTACCTCGAAGCGCTTCAGGCTGCCGGTCTGTTTGACACTTTGCCCGGTGCGCAGGCGGATTTCTTCGCCCGCTACCTCGCCTTCGTGCAGGGCAGCGGAGAGCCCGATGCCTTTGCCGGGCTGAATGCCAATATCTTCGCAGACTATGCCACCCAGTTGCAGGCATACTATAACTACCTGCTGTCGGGCGGCATCCCGAGCGCCTACGAAGCGCTGACGCAGCAACAGATCGCGGCCTATGTCGCCGCGCTGCAGACGGCGGGCGCGACGGGGGCGTTCCTGCCTGAACTGGGCGCGTTTTACGCAGGCTATGCCGAATTCCTGGCAAGCGGAGACAATCCCGATATCTACACCGGCCTTCCGGTGCTCAACCTGCCGGTATTTGCCGACGCGCTGAACGCCTACGCCGCTTTCCTCGCGAACGGCGGGTTGCCCAGCGATTTCAGCGCCACCGATCTGGACGTGCTGGCGAACTATCTCGCGGCGCTGCAACAGTCGGGACAGCTTGCCAGCCTGTTGGGTGCGAATGCCGATCTGCTGAGTGGCTACTTCGCCTACCTCGCGGGAGGCGGCAATGTGGACCAGTTCGCTGGCCTGCCGATCTACGCGGACTATGTCAGCGCCCTAGAGGCCTATTACGCGTTTCTCGACAATGGCGGTCTGCCGGGTGACTACACCGCGCTGACTGCGCAGCAGATAGAGGATTACCTCGCTGCGCTGGCGTCTGCGGGCGGGCTGGCATCGCAGCTTGGCGATCTGGGCACTTTCTACACCCGGTATTTCGCGTTCCTGTCGGCAGGCGGCGATCCCGCGGATTTCGCGGGCCTTCCTGTCTATGTCGACTACCTTGCCGCGATCGACGCGTTCTACGCCTACCTGCTGAACGGCGGTTTGCCGTCGGGTTACACTGCGCTTACGGCGGACCAGATCGAGGCATATCTTGCCGCGCTGGCCGACGCTGGCATTCTCACCGCGACCTACAGCGGTGAGCAACTGACCTTCTTCAACATCTTCCTCGCTTATCTTGCCGCGGGCGGAAATGCCGACCAGTTCTCCGGCCTGCCCAACGGCAGTGCGCCTGAACTGGGCGGGATCAACGCCTGGGTCTTCGGCGTGGATGGCCTGCGTATCAACTCGACGAGCGACGCGGAGATCACTGCCGACGGGCGGATCACACGGGTCAGTCTGAATAGCACGGCGGGCAACCAGGTATTCGACTACTCGGCACGAACCGCGGACCTGCGCGAATTCGGCCGTATCGGTAACGCCGTCGCATGGAGCCGATACTATGTCGGCAGCGGCCCCAGCGGCAGCAACATCAGCGAACACCTGCTGGTCGGCACGCCTGCGATCAACATGCCGACGAGCGGCATCGTGTCCTATTCCCTGATCGGCGGAACCGCGCCGACCGACCGGCGCAATACCGCTGGAAGCACGGCGTATTTCACGGGCGAACTTGGCGTTGCCTTCGGCGGCGCGGCACCGCTGGTGGGCGTGAATTTCGACGTGCTGACAGGCACAGAGGGATACCGGGTGCAGACGCCCGGCGGCGCGGCCAACCCGCTGGAAGGCGGTATGGGCGTCGATGCCAACGGACAGTTCGAGAACCAGAGCCTCGCCATCACCAACCTGACGGCCACTACCTGCAACGGTTATTGCCAGGCGCAGGTGTTCGGCGGGCTGTTCGGCGTCGGCGCATCGCACGCAGGTTTCACATACAACATCTTCGATCGGGAAGCGAACAACGCGGTGCAGGGCGTGGCCGTGTACGGCACCGACGGCACGCCTGTTGCGGGCCTGGGTACGCCGCCCCCGGCGGCCGACGTAACCCTGCCAAACCAGTCGATCGCCTTTGCCAACAAGCTGATCGGAGACGACGTGCATACGTTGAGCGATGTGACCTACAACGCCGACGGCATTCCCGTCGGCTACGAAGCGTCACTCGATCCGAACGAGGCGCTGACGAGCGGTGACATGGTACTGGCCGATACCGGCACGGCAGGCAGCGGTACGTTGTCCTGGGCGCGCTGGAGCGATGGGACGCCGGGCGGGAACTGGTACAACCAGACCCTGCAATCGGTGGGGCCGAACGGGGGCTATCACGTGATCGCGGGCGCTCCACTCACCAATATGCCGGCCAGCGGCGCGGTGGCCTATGACCTCATCGGCTTCACCACCCCCACGCGGCATGAGGAGAGCACGTCGACCGGGTCGGTTTCCGGCGGGGCTGCCGTGGTGTTCGGGGCAAGCCCGGTCGTGGCGCTGGATCTCGACATCACCAGCGGTCCGGACAGCTTCAACCTCTACACGGCCGGCAAGCTGACCAATCCTGAACAGAGCACGCTGGCAATCAATCCGCTGGACGGCATGTTCCACACGCTGGGCGTGGTGAACGGCTTTGCCGGCAGCGACAACGCCGTTTTCGTGGACTCGGCCTCAACATTCTGCGGCAGCACGTGCACCGGTTTCGTCGAGGGTTTCCTTGCAGGCGAGGGTGCCAGCCACATGGGCCTTGCCTATTCCATACGTGCGAACAGCACGCCCAGCCAGTTCATCGACGGCACAGCGGCCTTTGCGGCAGGCGACGCCATCGATCTGGGCGGTGGCTCCGGCGGAGGCACGAGCGGCTTTAGCGGCACGCGCGACGGCATCGTCTACTATACCTACTTCGAGGGTTCATTCGCCAGCGGGTTCGGCGGCAGTGCCGATCTCGTCGATGGCGAGCTGACGAAGTTCACCTCCGTCCTGGGAACGGTCGACGTCGCATCTGCCAACATCGTCGAAGCGGGCGACCTCGGTGACATGGCGTGGGCGCGCTGGACGGGGGGCACGGTCGAAACGCGCACCATCGTCGGCGATGTCGATAGCGTGGTCGGTGCGAATGGCGGCTATCACGTGATGGCCGGTACGCCGACGGTGAACCTTCCGGCAGGCACCATCGCTTACGAATTGATCGGCGGCACGTCTGCTACCGACAATCGCGGCTCTACTCCGGGCTCGCTGACTGGCGACCTCGCCATCGACTTCGCCTCGCTTGTTGTCGGCTACGACCTGTCGATGGAAGTGGGCGGCATGGGCTGGGCCGTCTCGACCAACGGGGGGGCGGCCAACCCGTCCGCCAGCCAGTTCGCGATCTCGATCGGCAGCGGTGGCTGGACGTTCGGCGGCCTGTTCAGCAGCACCGCCAACACTGTCACGGCGACGGGCAATGCCTGTGCCGCGACCTGTATCGTCAATGTCTCGGGCACTCTCTACGGCGCCGGGGCCGACCATGTCGCCCTTGCCATGAACGTAACCGACTCCAGCGCGGCGAACGGCACCATTGGCGCATCCGGCCTCGCGATCTTCGGACAGGAAGGCGCGAATGCGGCCCAGACTCCCGACGAAGCCAGCGCCTGGGCGCGGTGGGAAGTGCCGGTCGATGGTTCTCCCGCAGCAGGAGCGGCTGGCATGGTGGCGCCCGGCATCGATGCGATTGCGGGCATGGGTATCCAGTACTCGGCCGATCAGCTGGCGCAATTGGAAGCCTACCTCAGCCAGCAGATAAATTGATCTCGCCTCCCCCTTCTTGCGGTTGCCATACCGGTGAAGGGGGAGAAACGGGGGGAACTGGCCCGGCCGGTCCTTGCGGATCGGCCGGGTTTTTCTGCGTTTATGGCAGGATGCGTATTAGTTGGTGACGAGGTAGAACGCGCTCGGTCGTTCGCCGATGTTGCGCACGCGGATCCGGTAGCGGCTGGTGAAGATCGGGATCCAGCGACAGACGGACCGGGCCGCGGTCGGGGGAGGGGTGCAATTGCGTTGCCCCTCGTCTTCCACGATTTCCAGTTGCAGGGCCGTGCTTTCGACAGGGATGGCGACGACTTCGGCCTGTTCCCCAGCAAGGAAAAGCTGGGATGTTTCGCTCGCCTCTCCAGGGGCCAGCGAGCCGGAGCGGTAGGCAGGGCCAAGCACGCGCCCGCGGAACGGCACGGCATCGGTCTCCAAACCACGTTTGCGCGCCTCTACGAGCCAGTCCTGCGCCCTGTCGGCCTCACCATCGTCAGCCGGTTTGGCGCCAAGGTCCTGCAAGCGTGTGGACGCGTCTGCGAGCACTTGCGCCGAGCCATCCGATGCCAATGCCTTGTGACCGCGCACCAGCGTTTCCGCCACACGTTCAGCCGGTGCTTGCGCCGCCACGACGCGGTCGGCTTCGTGTTCCACGGAAGCGCATCCCGAGGCCAGGATCAGGGCGCCAAGCGCCGCAAGCTTCTTCACGAACCAATACCCTTCGTTATTTCGAATATTGCACCGGGATCGCCGTCCCGGCAATCGACTTTCAGGCCGTGCCGCAGCGCGATGGCGCGCACGAGCGCGAGGCCGAGGCCGTGTCCCTTGGCCTGGGTATCGCTGCGCACGAAGCGATTGAAAATGCGCGGCTTGTCCTCATCGCGCACGCCCGGACCGCTATCGTGCACCCGGATGACCGGACCCGGCTCCAGCACCAGTTCGACGAAGCCGTCTGCCGGGGTGAACTTGAAAGCGTTGTCCAGCAGGTTCGAGACCATCCGCGTCAGCTGCATCCTGTCCCCCTCGAACAGGACGCCGTCCGCGATATGCGCTTCGAAGGCGATGTCGGCCTCTGCGCCGCTTTCCTCGAACAAATCGGCCAGATCGCGCAGCATGGCGGAGAGGTCCACGCCCTCAAAGCCCGAGCGATCGCTGCGCCGGGCCTCGCTGGAGGCGATATCGAGCAGCGAATCCAGCATTCGCGCCACCCCGCGGATATCCTCGCGCGACTGGGCGAGAGTTGCCTGCACCTCGGCATCGCGGGTTTCCGAAATGGCCTGGCGCAATCGCATGTCGAGATGCATCAGCGGCGTGCGCATTTCGTGGGCGATCTGGTCGGATATGTGCCGATGCGCGGCGATCAGGCCGACGATCCGCCGGGCCATGGCGCTGCCGTTGCGGGCCAGGATGCCCAGTTCGTCGGTGCTGCACGATCCGGGAAAATCGATATTTGTCGAAGTGTCTCCGACTTCGGCGAACGCCCGGTTCAACTCATCTACCCGGCGACGCAGAGCGCGGGCGCCCAAGATGCCGAGCAGCAGCAGGGCGAGGAGGGCGAGGGCCAGCCCTGCCAGGAAAACGCTGCGCACATTGCTGAGGAGTGCAGACTGGCTGCCAACCTCATGAGCCACAACGATCCGCAAGTCCGCGTCTAGCTGCGTTGCCCTCGCGTAAGCCTCGCTGCCATCTTCCAAGGCGATGGTCCCGCTGGCGGAATTCTCTGCCGAGAGGCTGGGCCAGCGAGCAATGTCACCGCCGAGCCGCTGTCCGGCGGCATCCGCGAGCAGGTAGTGCCGGTCGGCCCGGTCATAAGCCTCCATCGCCAGGCGGTCCTCGATCCGCTCCAGCAATTCGTCCCTGCCCGAAGTGGCGTAGATATCGGCGAGCCCTGCCAGGTCGGTGTTCACGGCCTCGGTAAGCGCCTGCCGGGATGCACCGCGAACGTACCAGTCAGTTGCGAAGAACAGCGTGGCAAAGATGCCGAGGGACAGCACGACTGCGGCCAGCGTGAAGCGGCCGGAAAGCGAACGGATGAAGGAAACGCGTTCGTTGGAAAGCAGGGGGTCCATCAGGCGGTCAGGCGATAGCCCATCCCGCGCACCGTCTCGAGGCACGGCGCTTCGAAACCTTCGTCCAGCTTACGGCGCAGGCGATTGACGTTGACTTCGATCACGTTGGTCTCCGGATCGAAGTTCAGGTTCCACACATTACGCAGCAACATGTCCTTGGTGACGATCTCGCCGGCGTTCTCGATCAGGTACTTGAAGAGATTGAATTCCTTCGGGCTGAGCGGGATGTGCTGGCCCGCACGGTGAACGGTTCGCGCTTTCACGTGGCATTCGAAATCGCCGAACAGGATCACCGCGCTTGCCTCGCGGTTGGTTGAACGGCGATGCAGGGCGCGCAGGCGGGCAATCAGCTCGTCGGGTTCGAACGGCTTTGCCATGTAATCGTCCACGCCCGCGTCCAGGCCCTGTATCCGGTTTTCGGCCCGACCGAGGGCCGACAGCATCAGAACCGGCACGGCCACTCCGGCGGCGCGAAGGCGCGTGACGATCTCTATCCCGTCGAGGTCGGGCAGCATACGGTCGAGGATGATCACGTCGAATTCGTCCGATCCCGCCCGGCGTAGGCCTTTTTCTCCGGTATCGGCAAGCTCGATGTGTATGCCGTGCTCTCGCGCACCGTCGCGCGTGGCATTGGCGATAATCGCGTCATCCTCGACATACAGGACGGACAATTGCTGCATTGCTCTCCGGCTCGGTTTGCTCGGAGACGGATGTGCAACAGATCACCCGGTTTGGGGAGTTACAAAATCCGTTAGTTAGCGTGATTTCGGTTTTCCGGGGACAGAACCTGTCGCTGCCGGGAGCGGTTCGAACCGTTAGCTGGCGGGACGGGGCGGCTGCGGGCACGAACCTGCGGGAAAATGAAGATTTCTGTAGCAAGAAGTGCCTGCAATCGCCATTCTATCGAAGGCGGAGGGAACTCGCGGTGATTGCGCCTGCGAGGTTAACGCGTTGACTTTGCCTTGTGTGCATTGCTGCGCTAGAAGGATGAGGTGGTGGGAAAGACAATGCAACTCTCCGATCCGGCGGTCGCCGATCTGATCGAATCCAATCCGGTAGCTTCGGTGCTCAGCGATCCCCGCTTGCCCGACAACCCGATCGTTGCCTGCAACAAGGCGTTCCGGGATCTGACCGGATACAGCGATGAAGAAATCCTGGGCCGCAATTGCCGTTTCCTGGCCGGGCCGGGCACCGAGCCGTGGCTGACGGAAACTATCCGCAAGGGCGTGCGAGAGCGTAAGCCCGTGATGGTCGAGATCCTGAACTACAAGAAGGATGGCACCCCGTTCCGAAACGCCGTGGTCGTCGCGCCGATGTTCGACGAAGAGGGTGAACTTGAATATTTCTTCGGCTCGCAGGTGGAGCTTTGCGAGGACGCGCAAGGGCCCAGTCTCACGCGGCGGGTGCGGGCGGCAGAGAAGATCAAGGAACTCTCCAAGCGCCAGCTGGAGGTCTTGCAGATGGTGGCCAGCGGCCTGCGCAACAAGCAGATCGCCTGGGAACTTGGCTTGTCCGAAAAGACCATCAAGATGCACCGCGGTATCGCCATGGAAAAGCTCGGCGCGCAAAGCTCTGCCGAGATGATCCGGCTTGCCGTCGAAGCGGGAATCTGAAGGCGGTTTCGTACATGGTCAAAGGACCATGGGGCCAAAGCCCGTATTTCGTTTGCCAGCACCTGCGCTATCTGGGGAATGCATCGTAGTCGGGTGCGCGAGGCTCTCTTTCCTTCCCCCTCCCGCCTCGTACATACCTCCATCCCACACATCCTCCGACTACGATGCCACCCTCCCGGCATCATCGAGAACGTGATCGCGTAGACAGCGCTCACCCAATTACCGTCGACATACGAAAACGGGGGCCTCCTTTCGGAGACCCCCGTCTTGTTCGCGTATGTGTCCGGTCGCTTACTGGGCGCGGCGGCGCGCAGCGGCCACGGCTTCCGTGGTCGGGTTGCCGAGCGACAGTTCGCGGCCGTTGGGGAAGCGGATTTCCGCCGCCGAGGCGCGGGTATCGCCATCGCGGGCCTGGAAGGCGTCCACGATGATGTCGGTGCCCGCGGGCAGCGAATTTCTGTTCCAGCCACGACGCAGCAGCGCAGACGGTGCGCCGCCTTCGATACGCCAGCGCTCGGTGCGACCGTTGCGCTCTGCATCGATGTGGATCCAGCTGTGGGGGTTGACCCATTCGAACATCACGACCTTGCCCTCGAGGCGGATCGGCTTGTTGCGGTCAAATTCGGTGGCGAACGAGTGGTGCGCATAGGCACCAACGCCCGTCACAGCGAGCACGGCGCCAATTGCGGCAGCGCTGAGCTTCTTCATCTGCATGGTTGAACTCCTTGGTTTAATCACATTCGAAAGCTGTCAGACGGACAAGTGTTTACGTTGACTTTGTCCGAATAGCAATCGCAACATTACTCTTCGATTAAGTCGCCGTAGAGCAGGCGCTCGGAAAACGGCACGCACTTGAATTCCAGAAGCTGCGCGTTGTCCTCGACATGGCGATAGAGAACCATCTCCATCTCGTAGGGCTCGGTCAAAATCGAGGGATCCTCGATGGTGACATGGTAATCGATGTGGTTGCCGCCCTCGCGCAGCGTGAAACGCTCCGTCACGGTGGCGTTGTTGGTTATGTAGTTGCCCGCGCGGTCGATCCAGGTCACGCCTTCGACCATTTCGCCCGCCGGCAGCTTCACCAGGCCCGGACCCTGTGCCAGCGTGGTGACGACCAGCGTATCGCCGTCCCATTCGCCGTAGCTGGTGCCCATCCAGGTATCGATCGGCGGGATGCCGACTTCTTCCATGTTGATGACACGGTTGGCCGAAGCATATTCGTAGACCATCAGGATGTCGTCGCCATCGCCCTGAACGATCTGGAACGGGTGGGGCATGTAGGTGGCGCGCGGAATGCCCGGCAGGTAGCAGGCGGCTTCGGGATCGTAGTTGATCACGTTGTCGCGGTTGTACTGCAGGCGTTCCTGCGCAGCATCGTTATAAGGGATTTCGCCGCCTTCGACGACGCCAAGGCCAGCCGGGACTGCACCGATCGCGCCCAGCAGCCGGTCACCGGCTTCCAGCGGATTCGGACCCGCAGAGTGCGGTTCCACGTTCCAGTTGGCAGAGTTCATCACCTGCCACACACCATTCAGATTGGGGTGGTCGCCGATGCGATCCATTTCTGCCGACGCGTGATTGTCGGCCAATGCCGGCGACGCCGGCAGTGTTGCCAATGCTACAGCCGCCGTCGCGACAGCTGCCATATGTTTAAGACCCCGCATATTCTCTCCTCAAGACCTTGCTAGATACTGTGGGCTCATGCCCAGATTACTGTTCCAGGGCAAACGACACGATCTGCCCACCGGCATTGATCGCGACATATTGCCTGCCGTCGCTTCCCCGATAAGAGAACGGGTTGGCGTTGGCGTTACCTTGCAATTGTGCTTCCCATAGCTGCTCTCCGCTGTCGGCGTCAAAAGCGCGAAAGCGGCGATCGTTGGTCGCGCCGACGAATACCAGTCCACCTGCCGTCACCGTTGGCCCGGCGCTACCGGCATTGCCGAGCACGCGGCGTCCCTCGGGAAGTTCGTCATACTGGCCAAGCGGCACGGCCCAGGCGATCTCGCCGGTGTTCGCATTGACAGCCGTCAGGCGGGCCCACGGCGGCTTGTAGCACGGCAGGCTCGGACCGACCGGGCGTCCGTTGTCGTCATACTCGCCCGAAAGCGGGGCGCTGAACGTGAAGAACGGTCCCTTGCCGTCCACGCTCGCGCGGTCGTACTCGGGCAGCGGCCCTTCCGCGCTGGTATCGAACGAATAGGGCTCGTCACCCTCGACCTTCTCCACCCAGCCGACCAGCGAGGTGTCGAGCGCGTTGACGTAGACCATGCCCGTGGTGGGATCGGCCGCCGGGCCGCCCCAGTTCACGCCGCCGATGCCGCCGGGCAACTGGATCGTGGAGCGCGGCGGCTGGCCTTCGGCACGGAACATGAAAGGCGTATAGGGGCCAAGGTTCAGGAAGCCGCCCGCGCGGTCCCACATGGCATAGCAGGCTTCCGAATGCTCGGGCGTGGTGTCTTCCGGCCCGACGATATCCTGGTAGGTCATTTCCACGCGGCTGAGCGGTGGGGTGACGACAGGGAAGGGCTGTGTCGGATGGTAGTATTCGCCGGGCACGTCACCTGGCGGAACGCGGCGCTCCTCGACAGGCAGCACGGGTTCGCCATCCTCGGCATCCAGCACGAAGAACAGCGAAGACTTGCCGACGTTGGCAAGCGCCATGTGTTCCTCGCCATCGGGTGCGGTCACCGGGATCAGCGGCCCGGCATGGCTCATGTCGATGTCCCACAGGTCGTGATGCACGGTCTGGAAGTGCCACTTGTATTCGCCGGTTTCCGCATCGACGGCGACGACGGAATTGCCGAACACATTGGTGCCGGGGCGATCACCGCCGTAATAATTGTGGGCTGGGCCCGCGATCGGCAGGTAGGCGGTGCCGGTGCTTTCATCGACCGTCGCGGCAAAGCCCCACATGTTGGTGCCGCCGCGCCCTTCGGCGCCGCCGCCCCACGTATCGTTGAACGGTTCGCCGGCGTCAGGGGTGGTATCGAATTCCCACATCTTCTCGCCGGTAATCACGTTGAAGGCGCGCGGATTGCCCTCGTTGCCCTGCGGGTTTTCAAGGCTGGCCGCGCCGATGATGGCGACATTGCCGGTAATGGTGGGCGTGCCGGTGTAGCCGGGATCGATGGCCACCGCGCCGTTGTCACCGAAGGATTCGATAACCTCGCCGTTCGCGAGGTCGAACGCCATCAACGTGCCGCCCGTCGTTACCAGCAGGCGCGGGCCATGATCGCCGTCGCCGGGCCAGTAGCCAAGTCCCCGCCCGGCAAAGCTCGGCGGCGGACCGGGCTGCTCGCTAGCCGGAAATTCGTGCGTGTGGACCCATACTTCCTCGCCCGTCGCGCCATCGAGCGCCACGATGCGATTCTGTGCAGGGAAATACATGACGCCGTCGATCACCAGCGGAACGGCCTGATTGAACGCATTGTAGCGATAGGCCCAGGCCTGTTTCAGCGTGCCCACGTTGGCGCGGTTGACATCGGCCAGCGGGGAATAGCGGGTGGCGGCGGGATCGCGGTGGATCGTCTGCCAGTCGCCTTCCGGCATCTGCCGCGCAGCCGCATGATCGTTCGCCGCAAGCGGAGCCGTCGCAACCGTGCTGCAGGCAGTGGAACACGCAAGCAGAATGGCCAGTTTGCAAGCCTTGCCAACGCGCATTCCCATATCTCCCGAATCACCAGATCAGTGAAAGGCACCGTGGTTCGGCACCGCTCTTGTTGATTCTGTCCTAAACATCCTGCATGGCTTTGACAATGCCTCGCACCGCCCGATGTTGTACAGGGGGGTGAGGGGATGGGGCCGGGTGGCGCTAAGTCTATGAAAAGACGCGCGCTTGGCGGGGTAAAGTGTCGAAAAAACAGGGATTAAGCGGGCCTCACCCCGATCCTTCTTTTCCTCGTTTTTCCCGCCTGCACTTGGCGAAATGGCATTTGATCGCTAGCGGATTTGCGCGAGATCAAGGCGTAAACGGGCCGGACAGGGTCAATCTGTGCGCCCGACCGGGGAAATAATAAGGACAAGAGGGAATGGGTGATTTCTTTTTCGGACTGACAGAGTGGCTGCGAACGACGTTCCTGCTGGACTGGGCATTCTGGATCGAGACGACCGGCTTCAACAAGTTGCTGGTCACGAACTTCTGGGGCGTGCCGATTGCGCAGGTCCTGCACATCATCGGGATCGGTGCGGCCTTCGCGGCCACGCTGATGCTGACGCTGCGGATCAACAACATGGCCGGCATGTCGCGCAGCGTGCCGGAGGTTTCCGCGCGCTACATGCCGTGGATATGGTGGGGTCTGCTCTGGATCGTCGGCAGCGGCATGCTGATGCTGTGGGCCGAGCCGGTCCGTAACATGATCAACGGCGTGTTCTGGGTCAAAATGATCCTGCTCGTGGTGACGGTGCTTATCACGCTCGCCTTCCAGAAATCGGTGCAAAGTGCGGCAACAGTCGGCGGCGCCGGATGGAATGCCGGTGGCGGCACCAAGGCCACCGCCTGGCTTATCGTAATCCTGTGGTGCCTCATCATGGCCCACGGTCGCTGGATCGCTTACGCGCCGGTTTGAGGGGAACTGACACAATGGCTTCTTACTATCCCGAACCCACGAATATCTGGGAATCGATCGAATATTCCTCGCTCGGCACCTCCATTGCCGAGAGCCTGTGGGCCTTTCCGACGCTGGAGACGATCCACGTCATCGCGCTCGTCACGGTGTTCGGCACCATCCTGGTGATGGACCTTCGCCTGCTGGGCCTGGCGGGCAACAAATGGACCGTGCTGCAGATGAGCAAGGACACCCTGCCGTGGACCTGGGCAGGCTTCGTGCTTGCCGCGATCACCGGCACCCTGCTGTTCACCAGCAAGGCCAGCACCTACATGGTGAACCCGTATTTCCTCTGGAAGATGGGCCTGCTCGCGCTGGCGGGTCTCAACATGGCCTATTTCCACTTCGTAACCTACAAGACGGTGACAGAGTGGGATTCCTCGCCGGTCATGCCGGGCGGCGCGAAGTTCGCGGCAACGGCATCGCTGGTGCTGTGGCTGGGCGTGGTGTTCTGCGGCCGTGCCATCGGCTTCACGCTGGGCATCTACTACTGAGGATCGCGCATCCCCGGAAAGCAAAAGGGCCGCTCGATCGAGCGGCCCTTTTTTGTTTCAATCGCCGGAAAGACTGAAGACGTAGACGCTGGCGCTGTTTACTTCGGGCAGTGGGCTCTCGGGCGTGAAATTCGGCAAGCCGAATGCCAGAGGGTTACCCATGCCGGTGACGACGGCGACATACTGCTTGCCGTCCACCGCGTAGGTGATGGGGCTGGCATTGGGAACGCCTGCAAGGCCGGTGCGCCAAACCTCTTCCCCGCTCGACTGGTCGTAGGCCATGAACTGGCGATCCATTGCGCCGGTGAACAGCAGGCCGCTGCCTGTGGCAAGGATTCCTGTATCGTAGGGAGATCGGCGGCGGTGCTCCCAGGCGACTTCGCCGGTTTCCATGTCGATGCCCTGTAGGATTCCAAAATTGCCATCGCTGTCGGCAGGGGCGGAGTAATAGATATCCACGCCGCTCGTCAGGAAGCCGCCTTCGGTGGGGCGCAGTTCCATGCAGGTGTCGCGCGCGTTGACGAACAGCATCGCGCTGTTCTCGGTCAACGCTGTCGGGCTCCAGTTGCGACCGCCGCCAGCGTGCGGGCACATGAAGACAGGGCCCTTGTCGCGCCCCGGCAGCAGCGCGGGGTCCGGCGTCTTGCGGCCCGTCTCGGGGTCGATGTCGATAACGAAGGTCTGGAACCCCATGTCGGCCGTGGCGAGATATTCGCCGGTGCGGGCATCGATGGTATCGAACAAACCCTCCTTGCCGCCGGTGATGACGACGTGGCGCTCTTCACCGTCGACTTCGATATCGGCGACCACGCGCTCGAACACCCAGTCTAGATCGTACTGATCGTTCGCCATGTGCTGGAAATACCAGACGAGTTCGCCCGTGCGCGGCTCGAAAGCGAGGGTGGAGTTGGTGAACAGCCCGTCGTTGTTGCCGCCAGGGATCACGTCTCGCACCGGGCCTGTGTCGTAAGTCTGCGCGACGCCCCACAGCGCTAGGCCCGTTTCCGCATCGTAGCTGCCGCTGGTCCAGACGGAGCCGCCGTGGCGCTCATCATCGGGCAGGCCGTTCCACGTATCACCGCCCAGCGTGCCGGTTTTTGCAACTGTGTCGAAATTCCACAGGTGCTCGCCCGTCTCGGCATCGAAGGCGGCGATCAGGCCGCCGCCCGCCCTCTGCGTGGCAAGGCCGATCATCGCGACGCCGTCTGCCACCAACGGCCCGCCGTTACTGCGGGTATCCGCTGCATTGAGGATCGCAACGTCCCACACCGGCCTGCCGGTGCGCGCGTCGAGCGCCATCATATGCAGGTCGCTGGTGGCCATGATGATCTTGTCATCCCACAGCGCGATGGTCTTCTTGCCCTGCATCAATGTGCCTTCAGGCATCTGGCGCTGGTATCGCCACAGTTGTCGGCCTGTAGCAGCATCGAAAGCGAAGACCTGCTCTCCATAGGCATGGACGTACATTACCCCGTCACGCACCAGCGGTTCCGCCATCGTGGGGCCGACGGGCAGGGCCTGTGCCCAGGCGATCGTCAGCTCGTTCACGTTGTCCGGCGTGATCTGGGTGAGAGGCGAATAACCATGGCCCGACTGGCTGCGCCGCCATGCCACCCAGTCCTCGTCCGCCGGGTTGACCAGTTCGGTCTGCGTCACTGGCGTGAAATCGGCAAACAGGTCTGGCAAGGGCGGGGATTCGGGGAAGGGGTAGCGGCTGGTGATGCCGGGCAGGCCCATTTCGTTGCCTGCCTCGTCATCCCCGCTGCCGGCCGCAGGGACAATCAGGGAAGCAAGATCGCCGCTTGTCTCTCCGCCATTCTCGGCAACGATCAGGCGTGTGATCGCCTCGTAGATTTCGGCGTCCAGCGAACCGCCGCCGCCTGGCGGCATCGAAGTGCTGATGTACCGGTAAAGGTCGCTTGCCGGGTGCTCGCCCCATCGCGACAGGAAGGCTGCACTTTTCAGCGACCCCGCGAATTGGCCCCCGCCAAGGTCGGCGCCATGGCAGACCGCGCAGTTGGCCTGATAGGCCGCGCGGGCTGTATCATCACCACCGCCGTTCTGCGCAAGGCCAGCACTCCCGATGCCAAGCGCCGCCATGCCCGTCGCTGCGAGCAATCCGTGTACGATCTTCATCGGCCCCTCTCCCCAAAGCCTGTTGGCCAATGTTACTCCAGACCGAGCGGACCTCCAACCCGGTCTTGGTAGATCGCGGCGTAAAGGTCTGCCTTGGTAGTGCCGAACCACTCGGCAACGCCGGAGCCATCGGCATCGAGTACGAACACCTCGTTCGCATCGAGCTGCCCGATGGCAGGCCACTGCGGCAGGCCCTGGCCGTTGGGGTTGCCGGTGCGTGCGAAATTGACCCAGTACTGCGAAACCTGATCGGCAAAGGCCTCCTCGGTCTCGTTGCCGCACATCAGTTCGACCGAAGAACCGCCCGGGAAGGTGCGCGGGGCGCACAAATTGTCGAACACGTAGGGGATTTCGCCCGTATGCGCCGCACCCAGGTCGCCGCGACCCTCGTCATAGGGAGGATCGTGGCGGAAGTAGTAGTGATAGCTCTGCTGCCCGATTGCGCCCTGCCACTCGGCATATTGCCGCATCAGCCAGCTCATGTTGTCGCCGAAGGGCTGGGTCGCGGTGACGCGCGCTTCCTCGTCAGTGGTGACGGGGTAGGCCGCGCGGCCCAGTTCCACCTGTTCACCCCAGCGCATCGCTTCGCCCTGCTGCCAGCTTTCCAGTGTGGCGGGAGGGCCGAATATGGCGGTGAAGCTGCCTTCGTCCTCGTTGGAACCGACCAGCACGTCCACCGGCAACTGCCGTCCTTGCGAGAAGGTGATCGCGAGGTCTTCGGGGATGATACGGCCATCTACGATCATGCCCTGGCCGGGAATGTTGGCGTGGATTTCCTCCGCAGGCAGCGCGCGCAGTTCTGCGAGGCTGGTGGTGCCGAAGTTCTCTTCCGCTGCGCCAAGCGAGCGTTCCTGCGCTGTGTCGCGCGGTACCATCTGCCCGATGTTGAGGCCCTGGAACGTCCCGCTCTGCGCGATGGCGCGGGCGAACAGGCCCTCTGCCGGCGGCGCGCCGACGAGAGCCGCGTTCATGGCGGAGCCCGCGCTCTCGCCGAAGATCGTCACGCGCGAGGGGTCGCCGCCGAAAGCCGCGATATTGCCCTGCACCCAGCGCAGCGCGGCGATAGCATCGCCCAGCGCCTGGTTGCCGCTGGCGCCGTTCGCCTCGGTCAGTTCGGGATGGGAGAAGAAGCCCAGTGAGCCGACACGGTAGTTGAACGTCACCATCACCACGCCCTTGTCGGCCAGGTAGTCGCCCTGGCTGAAGGGACTGGAGCCGCCGCCTTCGTTGTAGGCTCCGCCGTAAAGCCAGACCATGACGGGCAGGTTCTCGCTCGGGCTGTCGGCCGGCGTCCACACGTTGAGATAGAGGCAGTCTTCCGACGTACCGGGGCTATCCGGCATGTCCGTTGCGGAATTGACGGGGAAGCGCTGCGGGGCGGGATTCTGCACGCAGTTGTCGCCCCATTCGTCTGCTACCAGCACGCCGTCCCAGTTGGCGGCGGGCTGCGGCATTTCCCAGCGCAGGTCACCCACGGGCGGCGCGGCGAAGGGGATGCCCTTGAACACGGTCACGCCCTCGACGGCATCGGAGGGTACGCCCTGGACCATGCCGTTCTGCGTGGTGACGGGGCCGCTCGCGATCGGCGTTTCGGCGACTTGCGGGGATGCGGCGGGGGAAGTTTCCTGCGCGGTGGCGCACCCTCCCATAGTCATTCCGGCCAGCGCCAGCGCCGTGCTCGTTGCAAGAGTCCTCATCATCGCATCCATCCCGTTTGATCGTGGCCTGTCTTAGCAGGCAGAAAGAAAACGGGCGCACCGATCCTCCCGGCGCGCCCGCATGTCGTTGTAGTTTTAGTGGCCGCCGCCCTCACCATCGACGGCGCCGCCTTCGGTGTTCTCGACACCGGCAGCCGCAGCAGTGATGTAGTTGCGGATCTGCACGTTGCCCTCGTGGCAGGCGTATTCGAAGAATTCGTATTCCTCGTCACGCGTCCAGTCGAGGCGTGCGGTCCACTTGTCGGTGTAAACTTCGGGATCGGAGTAGGTCAGCTCGTAGACGATGTGATCGGGGCCCGTCATGGTCAGCCGTTCCATCACGTTCGCCTGCTTGCTGGTCGGGATCGTGTTGAACGGGGGCACGCCGAAGGTTGCCATGTTCAGCGGGCTGGGGCCGCGTTCGTAGTTGTCTTCCGAAACGCTGTCGCCATCCTCGATGTTGGTCGTCTCGATTACCATGGTGTTGCCTTCCCACCAGCCGATCGACTGGCCCATCCATGTGCGCACTTCCTCGGGCCAGCGCATGGCATCGGCTTCGGCCTTGTTGGCGACAACGGGGATCACGCGGGCATCATGGATCATTTCGAGCGAGATGATGAAGAAGCCCGGCGCCTGCATCACGCGGATGCCGTTGTTGTAGCGGAAGGGGAACATCGAGGCCGGGAAACCGCGCGTGACGCAGCGATCCCAGGTGTCGAAGTCGGAAACCCATTCGAAATGGGTGTTCGGCGTCCAGCTGGAACGACCGGCCTGGTAGCGCTCCTGCGCCCACTCCGTCATTTCCGGGAGCTGTCCGTCCTCGGGATAGACCAGCAGCGAAGTGCGGCGGCCCGATGCGTCGGATTCGACCCAGTGGCCCATGCCGATGGTGCCGGATTCGTCTTCGGCGGCGTAGGCAGCGTCACTGCGGCCGGCCTCTTCCTGGCGCTGGGCGTACTCCTCGTCGGTGAGGTAGAAGCGGTCGCCGTAGCGGGCCGGGCGCTGCATCGGCAGCTGTGCGATGTTGTCGATCGGGAAGGTGCCGCGAAGGTCCGGCGCGCCCCAGCTGGTGCGGGGCGGCTCGAAATCGGTGGGCACCGGGGCGATCGTGGTCAGATCGTCGGGCACGATGTCCTGCGCGGCGGCAGGCATGGCCAGCGCGAGGGCGCTGGCCGAAACGATGGCGAGCTTTTTCAGGGTGGTAACAGGCATCATTCAGTCTCCTCGGAATTTCGTTGTTGGGCGCCGCGGCTGGCAGGGTCCATCGCCGGGGGCGGGCCTGCGTCGGGATCGATGGGTTCCACCATCGCGCCGCGTTCGTATTCCTGCTGCCGCTTGGTGCGATCAGCAGTGATGTAGTTGCGCACCTGCACGTTCCCTTCGTGGCAGGCGTACTCGTAGAACTCGTAGTCATCGTCACGCGACCAGTTGGCGCGCAGCGTGAAGTCGTCTTCCCACACGATGGGATCCGAATACTCCATCTCGTAAGTGATCGTGTCGGGGCCGACCATGTGGAAACGCTCCGTCACCGTCACCTCTTCGCTCATCGGCAGGGTGTTGCCCGACGGCACACCGCGCGTGGCGACATTCAATGCCGATGCGCCCGGCTTGATGTTCGTGGTGACGACTTCCAGCGTGTTGTCGTCGATCCACCGGCCACGGCTGTTGCCGAACCATCCGTCGACGCCTTCGGGCCACGGCTCGCCTTCGCCCGACACCGGAATGATACGCGTTCCCAGCATTTCCAGCATGATCGTGACGTTGCCGGGTGACTGGAAGATGCGGATGCCGTTGTTGTAGCGGAAGGGGAACATGCTGGCGGGGAATCCGCGCGTGATGCAGCGGTCCCAGCTGTCGAAGTCGGTCACCCAGTCGAAGGTCTGGCCGGTGATCCAGCTCGCCCGCATCAGCGCGGCGCGGCGCTTACCTTCCGGCGTCAGGTCGGGAAGCTGTCCGTCCTGCGCGGAGACGATCATGGACGTGCGACGGCTGCCAGCCTGGTATTCGATCCAGTGGCCAAGTCCGATGGTGCCTTCCTCGTCCTCGCTCTCGTAGGCTTCCTCGAGCTGTTCGACCCGGCCCTGCTCGGCGGCGATTTCCTCTTCGGTCTTCCAGAAGCGATCACCATACTGGGCGGGACGGTTCACCGGCAATTCGGCGATGTCGTTGAGCGGCCAGCTACCGCGAAAATCCGGATCGCCCCAGGGAGTCCTGGAAGGGGTGTAATCGTCGGGCACGTCCGGCATGGTCGTCAGGTCATCGGGCACCTGCTGCGCTGTGGCAGGCAGGGCCAGCGAAGCGGCTGCGAGTGCGAAAATGGTCTTGCGGATCATCGGTCTCCTCCGCCCGCCGCTGCCCGTTCTGCGCGGCTGGCTGTGATGTAGTTGCGGATCTGCACGTTGCCCTCGTGGCAAGCGTATTCGAAAATCTCGTAGTTCTCGTCCCGCGTCCAATCGAGGCGCGCGGTCCACGGCGCGGTAAAGACCTGCGGGTCGGTGTAGGTCACTTCGTAGACCAGCGAGTCCGGCCCGGTCATCGTGATGCGCTCCGTTACCCGGGCATCCTCGCTGGTGGGCAGGATATTCCACGGCTCCCGCCCGTGGGTGGCGAGATTGAGCGGGGAGGGGCCGCGCGCGATGTGATCGTCGCTCACGCTGTCGCCAGTCTTGATGTTGGTGGTTTCCACCACCAGCGTATCGCCGTCCCACCAGCCGATGGACTGGCCCATCCACGTGCGAACGTCGGCGGGCCAGCGCATGGCCTCCGCATCGTCGCGCGAAACGATCGGGATGACGCGCGCCTCGTGCACCATTTCCGTCATGATGACGATGCGGCCCGGCGCCTGCATGATGCGCAGGCCGTTGTTGTAACGGTGCGGGAACATCGTGGCCGGGAAACCCCGCGTCACGCAGCGATCGAAGGTATCGAAGTCCGAAACCCAGTCGAAGTCGACCCCGTCGGTCCAGCTCGAACGGCCCGCTTCGTAACTGGCGCGTGCCTCGGCTGTCAGCGGCGGGAGTTTGCCGTCTGCAGGAGAGACGAGCAGCGAGGTGCGGCGGCCCGATGCCTCGGCAGTTATGAAGCTGCGGTAGCCGAGCGTGCCTGCTTGCGTGTCAGCCTCGTAGCGCGCATCGGCCGTGTCGCCGTTGGTCTGCTGCGCAGCATATTCCTCCTGCGTAAGCCAGAAACGGTCGCCGTGTTCGGGCAGGCGCTCGAACGGGATGCGGGCGATGATGTCGATGGGGAAATGGCCGCGAAAGTCCGGATCCCCCCAACTGGTGCGCGGCGGCGCGAAGTCGGTCGGGACGGGCGGCATGACGGTCAGGTCGGCGGGAACGTCCTGAGCGCTGGCGGGGCACGATGCCGCCAGTGCAATGCCAAGACAGATCGCCGCCGCGCGCATCACTCGCTAGCGTCCTCTGCAGCACGTTCGGCCCGGCTGGCGGTGATGTAATTGCGGATCTGCACGTTGCCTTCGTGGCAAGCGTATTCGTACATGCCGTAGTCGTCGTCGCGCTGCCATTCGAGGCGGGCGGACCACGGCTGTTCGAACACCACCGGATCGGTCCAGGTGAATTCGTAGATGATCTCGTCCTCGCCCACCATGTGGAAGCGTTCCACCAGGTGCGCCTCTTCGCTCACCGGCGTATCGTTCTCGCGCGGGGAGCCGGTGGTGCCAATGTTGGTGGCGCTGGGGCCGGGACGGAAGTTGACGGTATCGACACGCAGCGTGTTGTGGTCTTCCCACGTGCCGCGGCTGTCGCCCATCCATTGCCCGATCTGGCGCGGCAGGTGCGCGCTCCCATCGGTGGGGATCATGCGCACTTCGTGCACCATTTCCAGTTGCAGGGCGACGAGGCCGGGTGCCTGGAAGATGCGGATGCCGTTGTTGTACATGAAGGGGAACATGCTGGCCGGCAGGCCGCGCGTGATGCAGCGGTCCCAGCTGTCGAAATCGTCCACCCAGTCGAAGTGCTGCCCCGCCGCCCAGGTGGAGCGCATGGCATCGGAGAGGCGCTGCCCTTCCGGCGTATAGGCGGGCAACTGGCCATCGGCTGGTGCGGTGATCCAGCTGGTGCGGCGGTTGGCTGCGGCCACCTCCGCCCAGTGGCCCATGCCCATGGTGCCCTCGGATTCCTCGTTTTCGTAGCGCTGTTCCAGCTGGGCGACCGCCTGTGCGCGCTCGTTATATTCTTCTTCGGTCAGCAGCTGACGGTTGCCGTATTCGGCAGGCCGCTGGAACGGTGTGCGCCCGTTCAGGTGGTCGATCGGCCATCCGCCACGCAAATCCGGTTCGCCCCAACTGGTGAGGCTCGGACGGAAATCGTTCGAAGGCGCGGGGAGCTGCGTCGGGTCTTCCTGCGCGGCAGCCCCGCCTGCTATCAGCAGGGCAAGGCTTGCCGCGAGGAAGGATGCGCTGCGCATTACTCAGCCCCTTCCGGCAGAGCGAAGGTGACGTAGCGACCGGGGCCGGGCTCCGGCAGGCCGAGCCCGCCAAGGAAGTGGCCCACGCCGCCCACCGGCACGGTGATCATCTGCCGACCGTTCACCTCGTAGACGGCAGGCACGCCTTCGGTCGCCGCGTCGAAGCGGTGTTCCCAGAGCACTTCGCCGGTGTCGGCATCGCGGGCGCGGAAGGCGCGGTCGCTTGCCGTGTTCACGAACAGCAGGCCGCCAGCCGTGGCGACAGGGCCGGAGCGCGGCGTCTGCGCGCCGACGCCGGTGATGCCCTGTTCCTCCAGCGTCAGGATCTCGCCATTGGGGATGGAATAGATCTTGCGCCCGGTGTTCATGTCATAGGCGGTGAGGTTGGAGAACGGCGGCTTGATTGCGCCCATGCCGTTCGATTGCAGCATGAAGTTGACCGGCCAGCGATAGGGCAAGTCCTCCTCGTCGGCGTTCGGCATGGCTTCCAGCGCTTCCTCGCGCCGGTCCGGCATCAGCTTCAGCATCAGCGGCAGTTCGCGGCTGACGACATAGAGCCGTTGGCGGTCGGGATCGACGGCCACGTTGCCCCAGTTCAGGCCGCCGTTGTGGCCGGGGAAGGAAATGGTGCCCTGGATACTGGGCGGCACGAACGGCCCTTCACCCCAGCGCGAGTTGGCGAACAGTTCGCGCAGGGCTTCCTGGTCGCTTTCGGGCAGGTAGGGGTTGATGTCGTCCGGGGTGAACGACAGCCGCATGTAAGGCTCGGGCAGGGTGGGGATCGGCTGCGTCGGGCTGGCGTGTTCGCCAGGCACGTCGCTTTCGGGCACGGCCACTTCTTCGATCGGCCAGATCGGCGTGCCGTCGCGGCGGTCGAACACGAAGATGTATCCGTGCTTGGTGCCTTGGATGACGATCGGAATCTGCTCGCCGTCCTTGGTGATCGTCATCAGCTTGGGCGCGACGGGCAGGTCGAAATCCCACAGGTCGTGGTGCACGGTCTGGAAGTGCCAGATGCGCTCACCCGTTTCGGCGTCGATGGCGATGATCGAGTTGCCGAACAGGTTGTCGCCCTCGCGGTTGCCGCCGTAGAAATCGTAGCG
Source organism: Erythrobacter westpacificensis (assembly GCF_039542285.1). Classification (NCBI taxonomy): domain Bacteria; kingdom Pseudomonadati; phylum Pseudomonadota; class Alphaproteobacteria; order Sphingomonadales; family Erythrobacteraceae; genus Erythrobacter; species Erythrobacter westpacificensis. Next base: position 334,541 of record NZ_BAABHV010000021.1, on the reverse strand, counting down.
GGGGGTGCCGGTGGGGATGAACACGATGCCAAGCTCGGTATCCACCGTGCTTTCGGACCAGTTGTGGACGCCGCCGAACTCGTTGAAGTCTTCCGTATCAGGCCAGGTGTCGTGGCCGAACTCGCCTTCGCGCGGGATCGTGTTGAACGTCCACTTCAATGCGCCCGTGCGCACGTCATAGGCCTGTATGTTGGCGGGCGAACCGGCGTAGTCGTATGCGCCTGCGGGCAGGCTCATGATGATGGTATCGCGGTAGATGCGACCCGGATTGTTCGTCTGCAGCGGGCCGGGCTGCACCACGTCGTCCGGCAGGGCATCGCGCAGGTCCACGCCGCCATCGCCGCCGAAGCTGGTGATGACCTCGCCCGTCGCCGCGTTCACGGCGCGCAGTTCACCGTTGTTGAGCACCATCAGGCGCTCGTCGCCTGCGCCGTCGGTCCAGTAGTTGATGCCGCGCGTGCCGATGCGGCCCTCTAGATTGCTTTCCCAGATCTGCGCGCCGGTTGCCGGATCGAGCGCGACCAACTGGTTCGCACCGTTGATCACGTACATGCGTCCGCCCGCGACCACCGGGTTGAACAACGGCGGCGCGCCTTCGCCGGTGGGGAATTCCCACACGACCTCTAGCTGGTCGACGTTGGAGCGGTTGATCTGCGCAAGCGCCGAATACTGCGAGCTGTCCGCGCCGCCGAGGTAGGAATCCCAGCCGCGGTGATCGAAGCTGGCACCCGCGACCGCGGCGGACGAGGCCGAGGCGACTTCGCCCGATGGCGTCGCGGCGCAGGCCGCCAGTGCCAGCCCCAGCGAAGTGGCGAGGGCAAGGCGCAGCGCGCCCTTGGTTGCGGAACGATTACGGCGAATTGCAGTGGTCAAGCCCGTGCTCCCATAGGTTTGCGCAGCCCCGAGGGCTGTCTTTCGTACCCCTGCCTAGCCGCAATGGGGCCTTCTCAACAAGGGTGAAACGGCATCGAAATTGATAAAATCCGAAAATTTCGGACTTGTGAAATCTCGATCAGTCCGTCTCGCCCGATTGCATCGTATGGCCTGCAACGGAACCCTCGGGCCCCTCGGCAGCGCCTTCCAGCGGACGGTCGATTTCGCCCGACGCGGTGTAGACCGTGGCAGCGCTCATCGGGCCGCTCGCTTCCAGCCGCAAGGTGACATTGTCCATCGAGCGGTTCTCCCAGAACCAGCCGTGGATACCAGAGAAGGCGGGTGTGTAACGGCCGTGGATTTCCTGCGCCTCGTCGACGCCGTAGCTCTCGGTGACTTCCTCCCCGCCGTCGAAGGGGTGGGCGTGCATGTCGTATGCAAGGGTGCCGGTGCCCTGCCAGTGGAAGGTCATCGGCTGACCTTCGGGCATGGTGTACTTGAATTCCACCGATTCGAACGGCAGCAGTTCGTATTCCCACACATCGGTAATCCCGTCCGACGCGGGCAGCGCGGTATCGGAGAGTGTGAGCACTTCCTGCTGTTCCATCCGGGCCATGCCGCGCTCCAGCTCCAGGTTGGTCGGCTCGGCGATCTCTGTCAGGCCGAGCGCCGCGCCCACGCCTGTCGGGTCGTATCCGATTTCGGCCGGCAGGATCACGAATACCGCAAGCGCGGCGCCTGCGGCGACAACACCGGCGGCGATGTAGGGTCCCTTGCTCATGACGAGAAATATCCTTGCAGTTGGTATGCGGTCAGCGCCACGCCGACCAGAATGAGCGCCACATTGGCAGCGAAAGCATAGCGTTTGAAGCTGGCGGTGTGCCGCCACGCGGCGAGTGCCAGCACCACCAGCGTCAGCACGATGACCTGGCCCAGTTCCACCCCCGCGTTGAAGGCGATGAGATTGGTCAGCAGGCCATTGGCCGATACGCCGAGGTCTATCACCTTGGTGGCAAGGCCCAGGCCGTGGAACAGGCCGAATACGAGCACGGCGATCCGGGTGTCGAAATTCCAGCCGAGTTTCCGGAAACCGCCGATATTCTCCACGCCCTTGTAAATCACGGAGACGCCGATGATGGCATCGACGATGTAGGCGTTCACACCCGTACCCAGCAGCACGCCGCCGATCAGGGTGATCGAATGGCCGATGGCGAACATCGAGACATAAAGCAGAACGTCGCGCAGCTTGTGCAGGAAGAACACCACGCCCACGAGGAAGGCGATGTGATCGTAGCCCGTCACCATGTGCTTGGCGCCAAGGTACATGAACGGAACGATCGCAGGCCCGTCAATCGTGCGGACGAACGCCTTGTCGCCTTCCGCCACGTCGTGGGCGAGGGCCTCGATCGGCATGGCGAGCAACACGATCGCCAGCAGGCTCGCAATCAGTAACGCATTATGCGCAAAGGCGGAGTTATTCCGCATCGGTCTCCTCGACGTATTCGCCCAGGGTCATGTCCTCGTTCGGACGCGGCTGGGCGATGTCGTCCACCGTCACGCCTTCGGGCAATTGCTCGGGCGGATACATCCGGTGGCAGGCGCTGCAAACGGCATAGATCGTGCCGCCGACTTCGAACACGGCCTCCGGATCGCGCGCCTCGGCGGCCTGTTCCGCCTGCGCCGCGGCTTCCACCAGCCCTTGCGAGTAGGCGATCCAGTCATCGCCGCGACCTTCGGAATAAGCGGGGGTCTGCAGGATTTCGCCCAGTTCTCCCAGGCGCGCGGCAGCGGCGCGAACATCGCCCCATTCGGCATCGCCTTCGGGCTGCCATTCGGTGAAGACGGGCTCGTCATCGACAAGCTCGCTCCTGGAGCCGACGGCGTTCCAGAATATTTCCGCCGTGGGCTGCACTTCCTGCGCCATCATCTGTTGTGCAGTGCCCAGCGGTGGCACTTCCTCCGCCTGGTTGCAGGCGGCAAGAGCCAGCGACCCCAGCGCGGCGAGAAGAATGCGGTTTTCGGTTTTCATGCCCTGTTCTCCATCGTTTTCTGGGCAGCGATAAGCCTGCTTGCTGTCAGGCATCTGACATGGTAGTGCGCCGCTTTGTTGACAATGTCCAACTTTTTTCCGTGCCTGCCACCGCGATAAATCTGCGGTAAAGCTTGACTCTGTTACACCATATTTTGACTAGGGCCGAAATCCGAAACCGGCCCGCCAAAGATTTCGAAGGGGTTTTATAGAGATGTCCGTGACTGTGAAGACCTATGGAAAGATTGTGCTTGCCGCGCTGGGTGCCGCCACGCTGGCCGCGCCCGCTTTTGCGCCCGTAGCGCAGGAGCACGATCATTCCGCTCACGAGCACGAAGCCGATGCTGCTGCCGCAGTCAGTGTGACCGAGGCCGAGGCCGAAGCCAGCCGCACGCTGTTCAGTCAGTACGGCTGCGGATCGTGCCACGCTTTCGCGGATGCCAACGGCTACGGCCACATCGGCCCTTCGCTCGACGGCAATGCCGCTCTCAGCGTTGAATACGTGAACCAGATCATCGCCAACGGCCAGGGCGCGATGCCCAGCTTTGGCGGGATGGTTTCCGAAGAGGAGCTGGAAACGCTTTCGCGCTACATCGTGGCTAAAAAGGCCGACTAAGGCGCGTTCAATTAACTTGCGAATGGAGAAGGGGGCTTTGCGGCCCCCTTTTTCATGTCAGTCTTCGGCGGCCTCGCGCGCAGTTCGCGAATTGGGGCCGACTTGCGCGAAATAATTCGTCACCCCGTCCGGATCGTTGAGCCAGACGGTGGTGAGATCGAAACCGGCCAGCCGATTGAGCGGCGTTTCAACCGGGATGTCGCGATAATCGGCCCGTGCCGCCGCCAGCGCGGCATCGCTCACCACGTACTGGATGCCGGAACTGCCGGTATCGGCGGGCAGTCCTTCGCCCACTTCGTAAAGCAACAATGTCGTTTCCGCGTGGGCGTAGGGATAGAGCGTCAAGCCGAGCTGCTCCGACGTAAACGGATCGCCTTCCTCCAGCCCCACGAATTCGCGGTAGAACGCCTGCGATGCTGCAAGGTCGGACACCGCGATGCCCACGCCCACGCCGTCGTCCGAACGGTCCTGCGCTTCGGGATGGATTGCGATGACGATGCCGAGCCCCGCCGGATCGGATAGCACTGCGGACGGGAACCCGTCCTCTTGCGTAAAGGTCGGAGCCGGCAGGCCTGCTTCGGCGAACCGCTCTCGCACCACGTCCGCATCGGGATAGGTGAAGCGGAGGTAGCGAATGCCGGTGCCGCCCGTGATGCCGCCGGAAAGATCGTACCGGCGGTCGCCCTGCTGTCCGGCCGACAGCTTAACCTGTCCGCTACCCACTCCCGTCAGGATCATCTGCTGGGTGCTGGTCAGCTGGATCGGGTTGAGCGAACGCAGACCGAGCGCGCCCACATAGAAGTTGACCATTTCCTCGGTCAGTTGGCGCGGGAAGCGGCGGAAGACGTTCAACGACGATTGTTCGAACATGTGCCCGTTGCTCGCCTGCAATTGCGCCTCGGTCAGTTCGCCGGGCGCGTAGTGCAGGTCTCCGCTGGTATCGAGCAGCGCGCCTTCGGGAGTGCGGACCTCGCCGCTGTCCTGCGCCGTGGCGGTGCAGGCGGCGAGCGCAGTGGCGGCGATGGTGGTGAGCAGGATACGCATGGTCATTCCTCTGGTGATTTCTCGGGCAAGGCCCAGGTAATCAGGCTTTCGTTGTTGAGCGGGCCGCTGGGCCCCATCTGGGGCGGGCCGAAGCCCGATCCGGCGGCCACCACGGCGATGTATTGCCGGCCGTCTGCGCCGCGATAACTCATGGGTACGGTCATCGCCGCGTAGTCCAGCTTTTCCTCCCACACGACTTCGCCGGTGGCGGAATCGAAGGCGCGGAAAATGCCGTCGGAAGTTGCGCCGATGAAGACGAGCCCCCCAGCCGTCACCATCGGCCCGCCGAAGGTGTTGTTCGCGCCGGTGTCCTGCTTGTCAGTGCCCAGTTCCGGCGTGGTGCCGAGGCGCGATGCCCAGGCGATCTCGCCGGTGTTGGCATTCACGGCGACAAGCCTGCCCCAGGGCGGGCGGATGCAGGGCAGGGTGACTTGCGAGCCATCTTCCGCCGTAAAGCTGGCGGAGAAGGAGGAATAGGCGCCCGGCCCGCTGAGGCTGCCGCGATCGTATTCCTGCGAACTGGCCGCCGTGCCGCGTCCGTAATCACCATCGGGATCGCGCTTCTCGATCCAGCCGATGGAGCCGCTTTCGCTGGTGTTCACGAAGACGTATCCGGTGGTCGGGTCAGCCGCGCTGCCGCCCCAGTTGGAGCCGCCGTTGTGCGGCATGTTGATGGAGGCGCGCGGGGGATCGCCTTCCTCGTGCAGGAAGAAGGGCGTGAAAGGCCCTGCATTGAAGAAGCTGCCGCCGTAGCTGTCCAGCAGGGCGCGGCAGTTCGCCGCGTGTTCCGCGTTGGTATCCTCCAGCGTAACCACGTCGTCGGGTGTCCACCACATGCGCGAAAGCGGCTCTGGCGCTACCGGGATGGGCTGTGTCGGCGAATACCACTCGCCCGGCACGTCGGCGCTCGCCACCAGCATTTCGTTCACGCCGTGCACCGGCTCTCCGGTGCGGCGATCGAGGATGTACATGAGGCCCGGCTTGCCGGTCTGGGCGAGGGCGGGGATGGTCTCGCCGTCCTTCTCCACGTCTATCAGCATCGGCGGGGCGGGCAGGTCCCAGTCCCACAGGTCGTGGTGGATGGTCTGGAAATGCCAGCGGTATTCGCCCGTGCGCGCATCCAGCGCGAGGATCGAATTGCCGAACAGGTTGTCGCCCGGACGGTCGCCGCCGTAATAGTTCGGCGCGGGCGAGCCCAATGTCATGTAGATCATGCCGGTCTCGACATCGCCGCTCATGTACCAGACCCACATGTTGTTGCCGGGCCTGTCGCGCCAGCCGTCGTCCAGCCAGGTCTCGTGGCCGATCTCGCCCGGCTGGGGCACGGTGTTGAACTCCCACAGCAGTTCACCGGTGCGCGCGTCGTAGCCCTTCTGGTTGCCGAGCGGACCGCTGGGCAGTTCGGGCGTGGACGCCCCGATGACCAGCACGTCGCCGAAGATGCTGGGCGGATAGGAATAGCGCACTTCGAACGGCACCCGGCCATTGTCGCCGAAATCGGTCGCGATCTCGCCCGTCGCCGCGTCCAGCGCAACGATTTCGTTGCCGCCGTTGTAGTAGAGCCGCGCACCGTTTTCGTCGCCCGCCCAATAGGTGACACGTCGGCGCACTGTCGTGCCTTCCACCGCGTGCCGCCAGATTTCGCGGCCCGTGTGCGCTTCCAGCGCCACCACGGCATCGCCCAGCGGCAGGTACATGATCCCGTCGACAACGCTGGGCACCGTGCCTGCGAGGATGAAGCCGCCGCCCTGCGGGCGCAGGCGGTATTCCCAGGCGCGCTCGATCTGTCCCACGTTATCGCGGTTGATATCCGCCAGCGGCGCAAAGCGTTGCCCCGAATGGGTGCGCGCATAGTGCGGCCAGTCGCCGTCTGCCGGTTCTTCCTGCGCGGCGGCGGGCAGGGTGAGTGCGAGAGCGGCGGCGCCGGCGAGAAAAGGTCGTAAGGTTCTCAATGGATCTGTCCCTGCCTGCCCTTGATGTTGATCGCCACCCGGTCGCTCGGGTCCGCATCGGCCCATCGGCTTCCTTCGCGCAGCACGTCGCCGATAACCTTGTAGGCGAACAGCATCAGCAGCGCGCCGCTTTCCGGGTTCTCGTCCAGCGCACGGATATGGGCGAGGTCCTGCTGGCGCGCTGCCGGATCGCTTTCCTGCAACATGCGCTTGTTCTCGGTTGCTGCAGGAGAGACGACCTCCCAGAAGATGCGTCGCCGCTCGTCGGAGAAGCGGTCGAGGATTTCCTCGTCCTCCTCGCCGCTCAAGACAGCGCCCAGCACGTCTGCCAGCACCACGCCGGTCCATACGCCGGAAGTAAGGCCGAGACCGCCGCACGGGTTCGTCGCATGGGCGGCATCGCCCGCCAGCAGCACGCGGCCCTTGCGCAGCGTTTCGCCCGCGCGCTGGTGCAGCATGTAGGGGCTGGAGGAGACGATCTCGTAATCCTTGCGCCCCTGCATGAACCACTCGTAGCGTTCATGGATGCGGTCCTCGTAGTTTTCCAGCGGCAGCGACGCGTCCTCCATGTAGGTGCAGCGCCACAGGCCCTCGCGGTCTAGTTGCGCGATAACTGCCATGTTCACCGGGTCGCAGACGAAGTTCGCCTGCTCGTAACCGATTTCCTCGAACGGAAATTTAACGTTGGTGGCGACGAAGCGCTCGGGCCAGGTGTGGCCCTCGAACTCTATGCCCGCCAGCTTGCGCACCGTGCTGCGCGCACCGTCACAGCCGATCAGCCATTTCGCGCGGAAATCCTTGCCGCCCGCGGTAACGGTGCCATCCTTGTTCTCGGCAAGGGCGGTGACTTCGTGATCGAACAGCACCTCCACGCCCAGCTTGCGCGCGTGCTCCATCGCCACGCGGGCGACATCGTGCTGGCCTGCGTGAAGCTGGTAATCGAAGGGAATGCCCTCGACCGGCTTTGTCTCCACAACCGAGTGATAGCCGAATTCGGGAATGTGCGTGCCGAACATGCGGTTCGTGAAACCGATCTCCAGCAGCTCGTTCAGCAGGCCAAGCTCCTCCAGTATGATGAGCGTCGATGGGAAATAGACCGCCGCGCGCGGGCTGTTGATGATGTGCGGTTCCTTTTCCAGCACGCGCACGCTCGCGCCACCTCGCGCCAGGGTGAGCGCGGTGAGCATTCCCACGGGGCCAGCGCCCACGATCAGGACGTCGACCTCGTCCATCACTCGCTTTCCTCGGCAGCGCGGCGAGCAGCCTCAGCCAGCACATAGGCGCGCACGGCTTCGGATTGTTCGGGCGTGATCCACGGCGCGAAGCTGACCATGCCGTTGTCCGACAGCACGCCGTCCATCACCACCGCATTCCATGCATTCGCATCGGTGGCGTAGACGCTGCGCAACAGGTTCGGGTTGACCGGCCCGTTGTGGCAGATGGTGCAGAAGCCGAGATAGGTCTGCTGGCCGAGTTCGATCGTCGCAGCGCTGAACGTCTCGTCAGTCGCAACATAGGGCGCAAGCAGCTGGGGCGGCAGGTTCTCGTACGCGCCTTCACCATCCAGTTTGAAGACGAACAGCATCCCGTTGGGCGGCGGGCGGCGCATCCAGTCGCTCTGCGTCGCCATGCCCATGGAGCCGCCGTAGCCCGCGACGATAGCAACGTACTGCTCGCCATCGACGGCATAGGAAATTGCGCCTGCGACGATGCCGCGATCGGTGTTGAAACTCCACAGCGGGGTGCCGTCGCCTGCGTTGTAGGCGTTGAAGGTGCCATCGGGCAGGCCCTGGAATACGAGGTTGCCCGCCGTCGCCAGCGTGCCGCCGTTCCACGGAAACTCGCGTTCGATGGTCCAGCGCGCTTCCTGCGCCACAGGATCCCACGCCACCAGTTCGCCCTTGGTGATGGAGGTAAGGTAGGCGCGGCGCGCTTCGGGCGTGTCGCCCGGCACCAGCCCTTCCGGCGGTGTCAGGAAGATGACGCCGGTGTTCCAGCGCCCGATGTTTCGGGTGTAGTTCACATCGTCCATGTAGGCGGACGGCGGCTGCATCGCGGGAATGTAGACAAGGCCGGTCTGCGGCGAATAGCTCATCGGGTGATAGGCGTGCGCGCCGATGCCGCTGGGCGTGACGAGGTAGGGCGCGTCCGCGTAGCGCGCTTCGGGAATTTCCACCGGGCGGCCCGTTTCAAGGTCGATCCGCTCGGCCCAGTTCTGCGTCGCATAGGGTTCTGCGCTAATCAGCGATCCGTCGCGGCGATCTATCACATAGAAGAACGCGTTCTTGGGCGCCTGCATCACGACGGGCACCAGTTCGCCATCTACCACCTGATCGGTCAGGATCATTTGCTGCGTGGCGGTGTAGTCCCAGGTCTCGCCGGGGTTCAGCTGGTAGTGCCAGTTGTATGCGCCGGTATCGGGGTCGAGCGAGAGGATGGAGGCGAGGAAGAGGTTGTCCCCTTCGCCATTGCTGCGCGCGCGGTGGTTCCACGGGCTGCCGTTGCCGACGCCCACCAGAAGCTGGTCCAGTTCGGCGTCATAGACGATGGAATCCCACACGGTGCCGCCGCCGCCCATTTCCCACCATTCGCCTGCCCAGGTGTCGGTCGCGAATTCCGCGAACACGGCATCGGATGCCGCGCCATCGGGGCCGTCCGCCGGGTTGCCCGGCACGGTGTAGAAGCGCCACACCTGTTCGCCGGTATCGGCATCGTATGCGCCGACATAGCCGCGCACGCCCATTTCCGCGCCGGAATTGCCGATGATGACCTTGCCGCGCACCACGCGCGGGGCGCTGGTGATGGTGTAGGGCTGGCTCTGGTCGACTGTGACGACATCCCACAGCTCCGCCCCGGTTTCGGCGTCCAGCGCCACCAGTCGCCCGTCGATGGTACCGACGAAGACCTTGCCTTCCCACACGGCCACGCCGCGGTTCACCACGTCGCAGCAGGCATGCGCGCCTTTCGCACCGTCGACTTCGGGATCATAGAACCACAGTTGCTCGCCCGTTGCGGCATCCAGCGCCATCACTTTCGACCAGGCGGTGGACACGTACATCACGCCGTCGATCACGATGGGCGTCGATTCCTGCCCGCGATTGGTGTCGAACTCCACCGTGTAGGCGAGGCTGAGACGGTCGATATTCCCGGCGTTTATCTGGTCCAGCGGACTGAAGCGATCCTCTGCCCAGGTGCGCCCATGCGCCATCCAGTTGTCGGGATCGCTGTCGGCATTCAGCAGCCGTTCCTCGTTCACGTCGCCCGCCACGGCATCGGCGCAGGCGGCGGTGGTTATTGCAAGGCCGGCGGCCATGAAAGCGGTGGCAATGCGCTTTGCAAGCATTCGAAAATGTCCTCCCCGGTGCGCGCCTTCTTTGGCGGCGCGTCACCCCCCGGATGGGGAGACTAAGTCCAGCTTGCGCGCGAGTCCATCGGGCAAAGTCAATCTTTTGCAGGTGGCAGCGGGTTCTGGTCCGGCCCGATCTCGATCACCACGTCGGCGCGGTCCGGCATCTCGGCCAGCATGTGGCGGGTCAGTCGCTCGTAGTGGGCGAGGAAGCGTTCCAGCGCGGCCTCGTCCATCACGTTCGGCGCATCGGGATTGGCAGCGCGCAGCTTTTGTTCCTGCAAGGCGCGGTTGCGGCGCACGGCATCGAAGTTCGCGACCTTCAGCATCACCAGCAGGTCGATCTGGTCAAACAGGCGGGCATAGTCCTCGCTCAGCCAGTGGTTGACGAGGCTGCGCCATATACCGTCGGGGTCTTCCTCCCGCTCCAGCGGATTGATCGGCTCTGCCAGCGCGGCGGCATCCTGCGGCTTCGCGCCGACGCACCAGCCTTCCAGCAGCAGCACGTCCACCGGGCCGGTGATCCGCGTGCCCTCGGCGGCGCGGTCATCCGTGGCCTTGTCGAAACGCGGCAGGTCCAGCGCGCGGCCCGCCAGCATGTCTTCGATTATGCCAAGCCCCATGGCGACGGCATGGGTGCCTGGAACACCCCGCGTGGCGAAGAGGGGGTGGACCTCCTCGGCGAGCTGCAGCCGTTCGGCGCGGGTCAGGTAGAGATCGTCGAGCGATAGCGTAACCGCGCGAATCCGGCGGCGAGCGAGCAGCACCTCGAGGAACTTGCACAGCGTGCTCTTTCCCGAGCCCTGCGCGCCGTTGATACCGATCACCAGCGGCGCCCGGCTGGCAGGCAGGCGGGCGATGCGGGTGGCTAGCGGCTCCCAGTGCTGTTCGACGACTTCGCGGTAGCTTTCGGGTAGGCCCTCGGCCTCGATCAGGTCGGCAACGGGATCGCTCATGCCACGCGGTCTGGCAAATCCCCGCCCCTGGCGAAAGCCTCGATATTGGCCATCGCGCGCAGGCCCATCGCTTCGCGCGTCTCGGCATTGGCGCTGCCGAGATGAGGCAGCAGGACCACGTTCTCCAGCTCCAGCAGAGCTTCGGGCACCTGCGGTTCCTCGGGATAAACGTCGAGGCCCGCACCTGCGAGGTGGCCGCTTTTCAGCGCGTCGGCCAGCGCGTCGTGATCCACCACGCCGCCGCGCGCGGTATTGATGAGGTAGCTGCCGCATTTCATGGCGGCGAGCGCCTGCGCATCGATCATGTTGCTGGTCGCCGCGCCGCCGGGAATGTGGAGCGAGACGAAATCGGATTTCGCCAGCAGCGTTTCCAGGTCGGGGCAGAACTCGGCATCAAGAGCCTTTGCCTCGTCCTTTGGCCCGCGCGCGAAATAGGCGATCTTCATGCCGAACCCGTGCTTCGCGCGCTCCGCCGTCGCCATACCGATGCGGCCCATGCCGACAATGCCCAGCACCTTGCCTTTCAGCGCGCTGCCGATCAGGTGGGTGGGGCGCCAGCCGGTCCACTTGCCGCTGCGCAGTTCGCGTTCGCCTTCACCGGCGCGGCGCGCAGCCATCAGCATCAGGGTGAGGGCGAGGTCTGCCGTCGCATCGGTCAGCACGCCGGGCGTGTTGGAAACGGCGATGCCTTTCGTCTTCGCTGCGGAAAGATCGATATGATCGAAACCGACACCGTAGTTGGCGATCAGCTTTACCCGTTCGCCGCCTGCGATCACGTCGGCATCGATCCGGTCGCTGACAGTGGGGGCCAGCACGTCGAACTCGGCCATGGCATCGGCCAGTTGCGCCTGGCTGAGCGGCTCGTCGGTTTCGTTCAGCGTCACGTCGAACTGTTCCGCCAGAGCGCGTTCGACCGCTTCGGGCCAGCGGCGGGTGACGAGGACGCGGAGGCGATCGCTCATTTGGGTTTGCCGATCATCTGTGTCTCGGCCTGGGTCGAGGCTGGGCCGGTGTTGCGCTTGAAGATGCCGCCCTTGCCGCCCTCGCGGTTGAACAGGTCCGGGTCGCCCTCGCGCTGCTCCAGCCCGAAGATCGGGAAGAGGCCGGGATGCTCACCCAGTCCGCCATAAAGCGCGCACACACGCTCGTACCACGGGCGCAGGGGGTCGTCGGCAGCCAGCGCAGGGGTCTGCGCCAGCGAGGCGAGCCACAGGAAGCCGCCGATGATGCGATAGTCGGCATAGTTGGGCGCGCTGCCGCCAAGGAAGTCGCTCTCCCGCAAGGCCAGGCGCAACGGCTCAAGCGCGGCGGAGATGGCGGGCAGACGGTCCTCGCGGCCCTTCTGCACATCCTCCAGCGGCCCGCCCAGCATGACGGCGCGCGAGCTGGTGACGTATTCCTTGTCTTGTTCGAAACAGATGTCGCGGTAGTCGCCGCAGTAGCAGCGCATCCACGGCCCCACGACCGCGCCCCAGAACCACGCATCGAGCGCTTTCAGCATCACGGCGACGCTCTCGTGCGGGATCAGGGCGGGGGCATCGGGATAGGTCTCGTCGAGGTATTCGACGATGCCCCAGCTATCGAGCACCCACTTGCCCTCGTCCACGATCGCGGGCAGCCGCTCCGTCTTGCCGCCGGTGCGTTCCATGATGCCGGTGAAGCCGCCGTCCACCACGTCGAGGTCCAGCCCCTTGTGCTTCACCGCGAACTTGGTGGCCCATACGAAGGGGCTGATCGTCGCCCCGGTGGAGACCTGCAGGTCGTAGAATGTCACGCTCTTGTTGGCCATCGGCTCCCTCTCCTCTGCCTGACGGGCTTGCTACTCGCAAATCAGACAAAGTCAAAGATGCAACATGGGCGGAGCGTCAATTCGCCAGCTTCGTCTCTTCCAGCTTGACGAGATGCCACAGCGTTTCGAGCACCGGGGCTTCGACGCCAGCCTCTTTCGCGGCGGTGACGATGGCGCCGTTGATGGCATCGACCTCGGTGCGCCGTTTGGCGTTCAGATCCTGCAACATCGAAGGTTCGTGGTCCGCATGGTCGGTCATGCTGACTTCGGTCAGGTCGTAGATCGGCTGTCCGTCCAGCATCACGCCATTGGCATGGGCGGCGGCGACGCCTTCCGCCACAGCGGCAAGGATAGTCGCGCGCGATTCCGCGTTGGCCCCCAGGAAACCCGGCGTGCGGCGGGTGAGGGCGCACAGCGGATTCATCGTCGCGTTGAAGATCGCCTTGGACCAGATGCCTTCGTGGATTTTCGGGTCGAGCACGGTTTCCAGCCCGCCCTGTGTCAGCAGGTCCGCCGCGCGCTGCGCCATCGCGGGATCGCCGCCGAACGCGGGATAGAGCCTGGAATAGCCCTCTCCGTGGCTGCGGATGCGCCCCGGCCCGACAAGGTCACTGGGAAGCATGCTGGCACCCACCATCACGCGTTCGTCCGACACGAAGCCCGCCAGCCGCCGGTCGTTACCCAGGCCGTTCTGCAGGCTGAGCAGGTGGGTATCATCGCCGATTGCAGCGGCAATGCCTTCCAGCGCCGCCTTGGTGTGGAACGTCTTGGTGAACACCAGCACCAGGTCGACCGGCTCGGTGACTTCGTGGGGCAGGGCCGCGCGGATCGGAAGGGTCTCGGCGCCGCTGCGCAGGTCGACTTCCAGCCCGCGCGTGTTGATCGCGCCCACGTGTTCGGCGTTCACGTCCACCAGCGTGACGTCGGCCCCGGCGCGGTGGAAAGCTGCGCCAAACAGGCACCCCATCGCGCCTGATCCCAGTACGGCTACTTTCATGCGCCTGCTCCCAGCAGTTTCGGACCGAGCAACAGCAGCATCCGGGTATCGATCCCGATGCCGCCCTTGCGGAAATCGTCGATGAAGCGCTCCACTTCGCCCAGTTTCACGCGGTGTACGGTAATGTCCTCGCTGTCTGTCCCGCCGCCTTCGAATACCTTGCTGAGCCCAGTGGCCTTCAGCAGCGTGAAGCTCTCGCTCACCATGCCGGGGGAGGAGAAATACTCGCCGCAGTCTTCCCAGTGCGCGGCAGTGTAGCCCGTTTCTTCCTGCAGCTCGCGCTTGGCGGCACTCAGCGGATCGTCGTCCTCCCCGCCGTCATCGTCGCCGATCAGCCCGGCGGGCAGTTCGAGGCACGGCTTGCCGAGCGGGACGCGGAACTGCTCCACCAGCAGCACTTCGCCATCCTCGATAGCGAGGATCACGGCCGCGCGGATTTGCCGGGCGCGGGAGGCATACTCCCACTTGCCGCGCTTCTTGGCGGTAATCCACTTGCCCTCCCAGGCAATCTCTTCGGGCGGTAGCTGGTCGGCGTCACTCATGCCCGCTGCGCTATCGCGGGCTTACAGTTCGATCAAGCGATCCGGCAATTCGTTGCGATCGTCGTCCTTGCGTGGAAAGTGCTGCGCGAGAACCACGCCAACGTCGCGAACCCCGGCGGCGATGCCCTCTGCGATGCATCCCTTGCGGATTTCATCGAGCATATCGGCCATGGCCTCACCCCAGACTTCGGCATCCACTTTCACCGCAATGGGGTCGTCCGCGACGATTTCTGCCCGGTGTTCCTGCATCGAGAGGTACAGCAGCACGCCGGTGCGACCGTGCGTGCGGCCTTCCGCGCCGACCTTGAAATGCCTGATTGCACGTTGCCGTACGCGCTGCGCCTTCACGGGCGCCGGAGTCAGCGCGATGCGAAGTCCGGGTATCAGCATCAGCAGCCACGTGCCCACGAAGGCGATCAGGCCGAGTGCAATCGTCATGCTGGCCAGTTCGCCGGTCGTCCACTCGTGGCCCCAGTCCGCCACCGTGGCGTCCCAGAAATCGAGGAAGGGGGAGGGGAATGCGGCGAATATGCTCATCGCGGTGAAGGCGATGGCTGCGGCCCATGTGAGCGCGATGTCGGAATAATCGTCCGAGCGCTGCGCAATGACGGGCACGATCTCGCCGCTGGTCGTAGCCTCGGCGTTGCCCACCGCGTCCGATACCAGCTTGTGCTTTTCAGGGGATAGGTATGCCATCACCAGCCTCCCGATGCGCCGCCGCCGCCGGACATGCCGCCGCCGAAGCCGCCGAAACCGCCGCCGCCTCCGCCACCGAAGCCGCCGCCAAAGCCGCCACCGCCGCCCCAGTCGTCACCGTCGGAGAGACCGCGCGCGATCGCCTTGCCCGCTTCCCAGAGCATGATGTCGCCCACGACGCCGCCCACGCCGCTGCGACGATAGCGCCGCCGTCGGCCCTTGCCGCCAAGCATGGGCAGGACGAAGAAAAAGAATATGAAACCCAGCCAGATCAGCGTGCCGATGGGAAAGCCGCCTTCGCTCTGTTGCCGGCTTTCCGCCGCCGCTTGCGCGGCCTCCTCGATAGCGATGGCATCCTCGGGGCTGTTGGCCAGATGCTGCAAAATGGCATCGATGCCCTGCGTGACGCCCGCATCGAAGTTGCCGGCCTTGAACTGCGGGGTGATGACATCGCGGATGACGCGGCCTGCCATGATGCCGCCGAAATAGGGGTGGAGGCCGTAGCCGACCTCGATCCGCATTTCGCGGTCGTCCCGCGCTATCAGCAGCAGCAGGCCCATATCCCGCTCGGCCCCGCCGATGCCCCATTCCGCGAACAGTTCCGTGGCGTAGGGCTCGATCTCGGCGCCATCCAGCGAGGGCACGGTTGCCACGACGATAGCGCGGCCCGTTTCCTGGTTATACTGCGTAAGGCGCTGGTTGAGCGATGCCTCGGTGGCATCGGACAGCATGTTCGCGCTATCCAGCACAGGCCCATCGGGCCGTGCGGGCAGTTCGTAACGCTGTGCCTGGGCAGGCATGGCCAGCGCAGCGAGCAGGCTCGCCAGCGCCAGCCAGATTGCGAAGAGAGGGCGTGTCACCGGCTATCCGCCCTCAGGCGTCGTCGCCGGTGATGTTGCCGAATTCTACCTCGGGATTTTCGTCCGCGCCTTCCGCAGCCTCGAAATATTCCAGCGGCTCCGAACCGTGAATGATGTTGGCGGCAATGGTGGACGGGAACGTGCGGATCTCGGTGTTGTAGTCACGCGCTGTATCGTTGTAGCGGTTGATCTCGGTGTTGATCATGTTGTTGGCCTGCTCGATCTCCACCATCAGGTCGGCAAAGCGCTGGTTGCTCTGCAACTGGGGATAGGCCTCCACCACCGTGCGAAGCTGGCCAAGTGCCTGCGTCAGCTGGTTCTGCGCTTCGTTGAAACGCTGGAACTCCTCCGGGTTCGAAAGGTCATCGGTGGTGATATTGATCGAGGTTGCGCGCGAGCGGGCATCGGTAACGCCGACGAGGATGTCTTCCTCGGACACCGCGGCGGCCTCCACCGTGGCGACGAGATTGGGGATCACGTCCGAACGGCGTTGCAGCGCGGCTTCGACGTTCGCCCACTGCGCCTTGGCGGCTTCTTCCTTGGTCGGCACCGAGTTGATGCCGCAAGCAGAAAGCGCGAACGTGCCGACGATGAGTGTGGCCAGTGTGGCCAGACGCGTGAACATGACCCTAAAATCCCTCCAGTGAACTTGGTGTATTGTCTATATAGCACGGCGCGAGGCGCGTTCAAGAACAGCCGCCGGGACATTCCCTGAACTTTCCGCGTTACACCGGTTGCGTAATCTCAAGGGGATCGAACGGACATGTTTACCGAATTCAAGAAATTCATCGCCCGCGGCAACGTGCTGGACCTGGCCGTGGGCGTCATCATCGGCGCGGCCTTCGGACGGATCGTGACTTCGCTGAACGAGAGCATGATCATGCCGGTGATCGGCTGGATTTTCGGCGATATCGATTTTTCCAACTGGTTCGTGCGGCTGGGTGAAATACCGGAGGGCTACGAAGGCAGCGTCACGAACTACGCGCAGTTGAAAGAGGCCGGGGTAGCAATGATCGGCTACGGCGATTTCATCACCCAGACAGTTGATTTCCTCATCCTCGCGCTCGCCCTGTTCTTCATATTGCGCACGGTGAACCGGGTGCTGGACGAAATGCAGGAGAAGCAGAAGCAGGCGGCGGACAGTTCCGAAGAAGGCGATATCCCCACCGATCCGCAGCTCGACGTGCTGAAGCAGATTCTGGCGGAAATGCGCGGAAAACCGGCGCAGCCCTGATCGCCGCCCCTTGCAAGCCTGCCTCTTTCCGGCAACCATCGGGCCGGTTCAACAGGACGAGGAAGGGGACCAATCGGTGCTGAAGGAATTCAAGGAATTCATTGCCAAGGGCAATGTGATGGAACTGGCCGTGGCGGTCATCATCGCCGGGGCCTTCGCCCTGATCGTCGCCAGCATGACGGCCGACATCATCATGCCGATTGTCGGCGCGATCTTCGGCAACGTCGATTTCAGCGACAAGTACATCGTGCTGGCCGGCGGAGACATGATCGAACCCGGCATGTCGCTCGAAGCCGCGCGCGAGGCGGGGGCCAATGTGCTGGCATGGGGCAACTTCGTCTCTACCGTGATCAACTTCGTGATCCTGGCTTTCGTGATCTTCATGTTGGTCCGCTACACCAAGCGGGTGCAGGAGCGTTTCGAGAAGAAGGAAGAGGAAGCCGCGGCGGCAGAAGAGCCTGCCGGCCCGACCGAAATCGAACTGCTCACCGAAATTCGCGACACGTTGAAGGGCGGGGCACCTGCCGCGCCGGGCAAAGGTCCGATGGGTTAAGCGGTTCGGACGGGGAGCGGCCCTTGCTGTCCGCTCCCTGACCCTTCCTGTCACTTCACATTAAGCGATTATCGCCTATATAGGTCGTGCTCGCTTCGGCGGGCTATGGCGATAAAGTGCGCCGTGTAATAGGTACAGCGGACCCGGGGGCAGTACCCGGCGGCTCCACCAAAAGCGGCAGTTTCCTGCCGTTCCTGACGGGGCCGAACCAGGATCGACGTGTGCTGAAAGACGGTGTTTTTGCCCGGGCTGAGTAACCCGTAAAACTGTTCAAAACCTATAAGTGCCAACGATAACGAAGCACTCGCAATCGCTGCGTAATTTGATGTCCTAACGGACTGAATTTACAAAGCTAAAGCGCGGTTGGACCCACCGGGCAACAGAAGCGGATTCCGGGGCTCCGGGGGTAGCTAGCAACAGAAACCCCCACCTTCATTCAGCTATTGTTTTTCGCGAATAGCACGAACCGGATCGTGATCAGCACGAACAGCACCCACGACACTATGGCAGGCAATGAGCTTTCGAGCCAACCGCTGAGCAGATGCCCGAAAAGAATGATCGCAAGCGCGGTCGCGACAAAGGCAATCGTGAGTGTCCAGCCAGTTCGGTTGGCCGGCATGTAATTGCCCGGCATATTTTCGCGAAAGAGCTTATGCTGCGGTTTTCTCACGACAACTCCGCGTTTGCTTTTGCCGCCTCTTTCTCGGCCTTCTCGTATTTCAGACAGTCGAGAATCTTCGCGCCACCAAGGAAAACCGCGCCGCTGCAAGCCGCCATCAGCATCCAGCCGCCCCAGCCGGGGAAGCGATCGAGATAGTGCGTGCCGCGTTCCATGGCGCCCAGCGCCAGGGCGTAGATGATCAGGTAGGCTTCCCAGCGGGTCTTGATGACAAACAGACGGGAAATCTTCTTAAGCATCATGCACCTTTCTTAACGCACATAATCGCAACTACCGTGCCAAGCACGCAGTTCCGCCGATTCTATGGTTAAGACAGGTGGGAGTGTAAGGCAAACCGACACCCAGCGGACGTCAGCAGGCGTCAGGCCAGTTCGTCAATCCCGAGAGCCTCAAGGAGCTTCGACCGTGCCGTCCTTACGGTAGCGGCCAGTTCCGCGTCGCCGATCTGGGCAGGGTCGATGGTTTCCGGCCAGTATTGCACGATCACCGCTTCCAGCCTGTCAGCCTTGGCTTCGTCCAGCATGAAGCGTGGATCCACCGTTGCCGGGTCTGCCACTACCCGCAGGCGCAGGCAGGCGGGGCCGCCGCCGTTGGCCATGGATTGGCGCACGTCCACCACGTTCACGTGACGGATCGGGCCGTTGCCGGCCAGCATGTCCTGCAACCAGTTCCATACATTGGAATTGTCGCGGCACTCCTCCGGCACGACCAGGGTCATTTCGCCCGAGGGCGGAGTGAGCAACTGGGCATTGAAGAGATATGACGTGATCGCATCGTCAAGGCTGACGCGGTCCGCGGGCACTTCCACCACCTGCGTGCCGGGACAGCGCGCGATGATCGTGTCGTATGTCCCCCGCGGGTCGGCAAAAGCCAGTTCGTGTGTGAACAAAACGCCTTCGTTCGCCACGGCGACAACGTCGTTATGGAACGCGCCAGCCTCGATGGCCTCGGGGTTTTGCTCCACGAACAGCACCCGCGCGGGATCGAGGCCGTGCTTGCGCGCGACGATGCGGCTGGCCTGCTCGTGCTGGCGGGCGGGAAACCTGCCGCCGGGCCTTCCATAGACGAACACCTCGAGCCCCGGCTCCCCGTGGCGACCGGCAAAGCGCATGTGGTTGGCTGCGCCTTCGTCACCGAAACAGGGCGGCACCGGGCCATGGACGGCGAAGTGTTCGCTGTCGGCAAAGGCCAGTTGCAACTGCGCCAGGGTATCACGCCATTCGTGGCTGCGATGCGGCATGGTGACGAGATTGGCGACGGTCAGGTGGCATTTGCCGTCCGCCGTATCGGGCGCGGGGCTGACAGTGGCGGCATTGGCCGTCCACATCGAACTCGCCGACCAGGCACCTGCCACCAGTGCGGGGTCGGTGTCGGGATCGGCTGCCAGCTCCTCAAGCCAGCCCGTATCGGGGCGGGGCAGGGGAAGGAGAAAACCTTGCGCCAGTCCCATCGCCATGTTGCCGCGCATCTTGGCGACACCCTGGAGAGCAGCGGCGCGCGGGTAGCTGGTAGCGCCCGCGTTCTTCGTCGCGGCAAGGTTGCCGAGGCTGAGACCGGCATAGTTGTGGCTCGGGCCGACGATTCCGTCGAAGTTGATCTCGACCAGCTTGCTCATCGCGCGATGCTCCAGACCTTGTCGCCCTTGCCGACGTGCAGCAATTCCGCCGCCTGTGCGTCTATGGCAATACCGTCCTCGCGGATTTCCCGAGCGCCGTAGCAGCAGCGGAAATCCTTGAATTCGCCCGCCGCGATCAATGCCTTCTCGCCCTTTTCGAGAGAGTCCTCCACGATCTCGCCGTGGTGAGCGTCGGCGATGGAGCGCACCCTGTCCGTATCGGCAAGCATGGTGGGGCCGCCGTCGAAGATGTCGACATAACCCTGGTAAGAGAACCCCTCGTTCTCCAGCATGCGCATGGCCGCCCGGCCGCTGGGATGTGGTAGGCCGATAACCTTGCGCGCTTCCTCGTCCAGCATGGCGATATAGACGGGATGCTTGGGCATCAGGTCGGCGATGAACTGGTTGCCGTGGATGGCGTTGAACTCATCGGCTTCCTGGAAGCTCATGCCGAAGAACTTGCCGCCGATGGCGTCCCAGAAGGGCGAGCCGCCGCGTTCGTCGATAATGCCGCGCAGTTCCGCCAGGATGCGGTTGCCGAAGCGATGGCGGTGGGCCGCGACGAAGAGATAGCGGCTGCGTGCCAGCAACAGGCCAAGCCCGCCCGCCCGCTCGTTGGGGTGAAGGAAGAGGCCGCCCACTTCGCTGGTCCCGCCAAGGTCGTTCACCAGGCTGAGCAATTCCGCCGTCACCGCCCGGTCCAGTTCCTTGGAATACTGGGTCAACGTGTTGATGCGGTAGGAATAGAACGGGTACTGGTGTCCCACGGCGGTAAACAGCTGGCAGGTGCCGCGCACTTCGTTGGTCTTGGTGTTTTCCAGCACCAGCACGAAAGTTTCACCGACGATCTCCGGCCCCTCGCGCAGGAAAGCCGCTTCCGAACCTTCGAGCTTGCTGGACAGCGAATTGCGATCGGGCGGCAGGTTGGTGAAACCGCCGCCGGTCAGCTTCGCCATCTCGTAAAGGTGCTGCAGGTCGTCGGTCGCAGCGGGGCGGATTACGAAGCTCAAAGCATGTCTCCGGTGGCAAGGCGGTGCAGCACGATGGCGGAAAGCTGCGCGCGTTCGGTAAGGGAGGGGGCGATCATGAATTCGTCCGGCGAATGAATCTTGCCGCCGCGCACGCCCATGGTGTCGACCACCGGCACGTGATTGGCGGCAATGTTGTTGCCATCGCAGACGCCGCCGGTGCTCTGCCAGCCGATGGTATGGCCCAGCGCAGCGCCGGTATCGCGGACCAGATCGAACAGCTTCTGCGCTTTCTCGTCGACAGGCTTCGGCGGCCGCGAAATGCCGCCGTGCAGGGCGACCGCAAGATCATGTTCGCTTGCAAGGGTTTGCACCAGGGCATCGAGATTGCGCGAGAATTCCTCGGCGGCTTCGGTCGTCTTGGGACGGATGTTGAAGCGCAGGATCGCGTGATCGGGCACAACGTTGTTGGCCGCGCCGCCGTCGATCTTGGCGGGATTGATCGGCAGGTCGGCGTGTTGCATTGCCTTCAATCGCACCGCGCAGTCGGCAGCGGCGACGATCGCATTGCGCCCATCCTGCGGGTTGCGCCCGGCATGGGCGCTCTTGCCGGTGAACGTGACCGAGAAATTGCCACTGCCGCCGCGGGCGTGGGCCAGCGTGCCATCGGGCAGGGCACTGGGTTCGTAGGTAAGAGCGGCGAACTTGCCGCGCGCCAACTCGTCGATCAGCGCGGCGGAGGAGAGCGAGCCCGTTTCCTCGTCCGCGTTGATCATCACGTCATACCCGATGCTGGATGCGGCATCGCTGGTTTCCAGCGCCATCAGGGCCTCGGCAATGATTGCGATGCCGCCCTTCATGTCGGCGGTGCCCGGACCGTTCAACGTCTCGTCGTCGAGCCATTTCTGATCCTGGAAAGGATGGTCCGCCAGGAAGACGGTGTCCATGTGACCTGTGAGGAGGAAGCGCCGCTCCGCCTCGGGTCGCACGCTGCAGACAAGGTGGCGACCGTGCGGCTTCTCGACCTCGCGGCCCTCGGCATCGACAACCACGACGGGTGCGGGATCGCGCAGGGTCACATCGCCGGGCAGGGCGGCAAATGTCTCCGACAGCACCTGCGCCATGCGGGCGAGCCCTTCGAGGTTGCCTGTACCGGAATTGATCGCCGCCCATTCCTGCGTCCGGGACAACATCCGTTGCTGGTCTATGCCGGAGACGAGGTTGCGTTCGGTCTGGGAGAGTGGTTGCATGGAAAACCACATGACGCTTCGGACGGTTCAATGCAACTGTCCTGCGCCAGCGGCACCGGGAGCAAGGTGGCATATTTCGGACGCGAGTTCGCGCAGGTGGGCGAGGGATCGTAGCCTACGTCTTCCTCTGGTCGCCCATCGCACGGGCGACGGTGACAAATTCCTCCACGGTGAGAGTTTCCGCGCGGCGGGTGTTGTCGATCCCGCAGGCTTCCAGCGCGTCGAGCGCGCCGGGCAGGCCCTTCAGGCTCTGGCGCAGCATCTTTCGGCGCTGGCCGAAAGCGGTTTCGGTCAGCCGTTCCAGCACTCTCGCGGATACGCCGTCCGGCGCCTCCCCCGGCTCCACATGGACGATGGCGCTCATCACCTTGGGCGGCGGCGTGAAGGCACTGCGGTGAACCTTCATCGCCAGCTTCGGCACGGCGCGCCACTGGGCCAGCACGGCCAGACGACCGTAGGCGCCTGTGCCCGGCTTGGCGACGATACGCTGGGCAACTTCCTGCTGGAACATCAGCGTCAGGCTGGACCACGCGGGTGGCCAGGTCTCCCCGCCCATCCACCTGGTGAAAAGCAAGGTGCCGATATTGTACGGCAGGTTCGCCGCGACGGCGAATGGTTCTCCCATCAACTCGGCGTGATCGATGGCGAGGGCATCGTCCTCCAGCACGCGTAGCTGGCCGGGGTATGCCTGCTGCAATTCGGCAAGGGCGGGGATGCAGCGGCTGTCGCGTTCGATCGCGGTGACGCGTGCACCGGCCCGAAGAAGGGCGCGCGTCAGGCCGCCGGGGCCGGGGCCGATTTCGAGGACCGCTTGGCCTTCGAGATCGCCGGGGATGGCCACGATGCGGTCCAGCAATTGCTCGTCGAAGAGGAAGTTCTGTCCCAGCGCCTTGCTGGCGGAGAGGCCGTGCCGGGCGATAACTTCGCGTAGCGGAGGAAGGCTCATCCGAGAGAAGCCCGGCGCGCGGCAATCTCTCCGGCCATTCGGATCGCCGCGATCATGGCGTTGGGCCGCGCGATCCCTTTGCCCGCGATATCGAAGGCCGTGCCATGATCGGGCGAGGTGCGCACCACCGGCAGCCCGAGAGTGACGTTCACACCCTCGTCGAAATCGAGCGTCTTGAGAGGCACCAGAGCCTGATCGTGATACATGGCGATAGCAACATCGTAAGTCTCGCGCTTGTGCGGCGCGAACAGCGTGTCGGCCGGGTGCGGGCCGGTCGCGTCGATCCCTTCACTGCGGAGCTGCACAATGGCGGGCGCGATGATTTCGATCTCCTCGCGGCCCATGCGCCCGTCTTCGCCTGCGTGCGGGTTGAGGCCTGCAAGGGCTACCCGCGGGGTCTCGATTCCGAAATCGGTGTTCATTGCGCGGGCCACGATCCGGGTGCGATCCACTATAAGGTCGTGGGTGAGGCGCGCAGGCACTTCGGCAAGCGCGCAGTGCACGGTCATTGGCACGGTACGCAGCGAGGGACCGGCCAGCATCATGACGGCGCTATTACGCGGCGCTCCGCAGGCATCGGCGCAGAACTCGGTCTGGCCGACGAAGGTGTCGTCCACCCCGTAGATCGCGGCTTTCGATACAGGCGCGGTGACGACGCCAGCGGCCTCACCCGACTGCACCATGTCCAGTGCCTGCGACAAGGCCGCGCGGGCCAGCGCCGCGCCATCGCGTTTCGGTTCTCCCGGCGTGTAGGCGCCATCCACGCCCGCATCCACGATCAAGTTATCGGGAAAGGCAATGCCGAGACCGCGCGCCGCCTCATGCAGGACGCGGGGGCTGCCGCAGACTAAGAAGGGGGGCAGGCGCAGCTCGTCGCGCCGGGACCATGCCTCGAGGATGATTTCCGGACCGACCCCTGCCGGGTCGCCGATCGTTACGGCAAGCGGCAGGGGAGCGGGCACGGCAGATCAGTTGTATTCGATAACAGCGTCGCGGCGGAGGTCGCGCAGGTAACGCTGGGCACGGCGGTTGACGCGCTCGTCTTCCAGCTGGGCCATGATCTGGTCGGTGCTGGGGCCCTGCGTCTCCTGCGGATCGTCGCGGCCACACAGCATCAGAACGCGAATGCCTTCATTGAGGTCGCCGAACGGGGGCGTCGTCTCGCCAACATTCATCTGCAGCATCACCTGCTGCAGCGCCTCGGGCAACTGGCGAACCTGGATCTGGTCGTTATCGACCGTCTGCGCGCCGATTGCAGCGGCACGGAGGTTGGCATCGCCGCAGCCGTTCATGCTTTCCACCGCCTCCACGAAAGCGGCACCGCGCTCCTCGGCTTCCGCCTGCGGGGTGCCGGGAGGGAAATTGATGCTGATCTGCTTCAGGCTGAGAACGGCATCGCGCGGGTCGGCCATGCCGATCTGGCGCTGGTCGATCATCAGCAGGATCGAGTAGCCACCGGGAATTTCCAGCGGGCCGACCAGCTGGCCGGGCGTCATCTGCCGTGCGGCCGCTTCCAGCGTCGGTTGCTGCAACTGCTCGAGGCGAATCCAGCCAAGATCGCCGCCGACGATGGCGCTGGAAGCCTGCGAATACTGGCGTGCATAGGCTACGAAGCTGCCGCCGGCGCGCAGCTGCTCGATGATCTGGTCAGCGTTGCTTTTCACCTGTTCACGGTTGGCGCTGTTGGCCGAGAGGAATATCTCGCCGAGACGGTATTCAGTGGTGCCGCGCGAAGCATTCAGCCGCTCTACCAGTTCGTTGACTTCGCCTTCCGATACGTTGACGAAAGGCTGGACATTGCGGCGCAGCAGCCGATCCCAGGCGAGTTCGCCCTGGATCTGGCGCTTGATGGAACGCGGGGAGGAACCGATGGAACGCAGATAGGCGTCCAGTTCTTCCTTCGTCATGCCGCGGCCTTCCTGCGCGAAGCGTTCGTAGGCGGCCTCGACCTCTTCCGACGTCACTTCCATTTCCTGCGCAGCAGCTTCCTGCACCTGCAGGGTCTCGTCGATCAGGTTGCGCAGAACCTGCAGGCGAAGGCGCTGGATTTCCTCGGGCGGAAATTCCTGCTCCTGCGCGGAAAGGATCAGGGCGACACGGTGATCGACGTCGGTGCCGGTGATGATGTTGCCGTTGACGCGCGCCGTGGCGCGGCGGACGTTGGGATCCTGCGGCTCGATCACGAAGGAAATATCGTCCGGCAGGTTGAAGGCATCGGAGCCCTGCACCTGCACCTGGCCGCTTGCGGAGGTGGCGAGCAGCGCGGCACCGACTGCGGCGGCAGAATATTTCAGCATTTTCGTCGCAAACACGATCACTTGTTACCTTGTCTTGTGTGTGGGTGCCCCTTGCACAAGGCCCCCGGATGCAAGGGTGGCTTTGGCAAACCGCAGCTTAACCCCCGCTGAGCCGGCTCCTCCTAACCAAATGATGCAGGCCTGCCAATGATCGCAGTCAAAAAGCGGGCAAAAGACGCGGGAGACGACCCTAGTTGAAGCCCAGGTTGCGGAGGTTGAAGTAGATGCGGAAGCTGTTGCCCGACTGGGCATCGGCCAACTGGATGTAGTCGCGCCGCCAAGTAAAACCGAATTCCAGGCAATCGTCGGCATAGGCAATGCCTAGGCGCGTGCGTAGCGGTTCGAACCCGTCGGCCTGCAGCAGCGGGTCCTCGTTGCGGTCCGTCAGGTTGACGACGGCAGAGCCGAAGACCGACCAGTAGCGGGCAAAGGCCACGCGTCCCGCCACGCGGATTTCCTCGCGGTCCTGCAAGTCTTCCAGGGTGAAATCGATGTCGCGATTGAGCTGCAGGTAGCCCAGCTCGACATAGGTGCGGTCCGTGCCGACCGTCGCGTCCACCTCATTCCGGCGCACGGCGAGATTATCCTTGTCGAGGCGGAAACGGTGGGTGAATTTCAGGAAATCGCGGTAGCGAACCTCGGTACGGCCGACGAAGTCCGACCATTGTTCGTTCAGGCCGGTTCCATCGGGGAACAGGTCGAAGGCATCGTTCAGGCGGTAGGACTGGCCTATCGATGTTTCCAGTCGCCAGCCGGGGAAAGTCGCCTGCCAGTCGACGCCGTAAGTCATGCGGACGCCGTCTTCCACGCGGTCGTAACCCGGGAAGCGGTTGAGGGCGAAGAGGTTGGAATCCTCCAGGTCGATGGCGCGCGCATCCTCGTTCGGGATGTCGAGATTGCGGATCTCGGGCGAGGCGACGAATTGGACGCGCGGTGTCAGGATCTGCGATCCACCGAGGAACTCACCGATGAAGGGCCACTTGATGTCCAGCGCTGCCGTCGCCACGCCGCGGGTCTGCCAGCCTTCTTCCCCGCGGTAGAGATCCACCGAAGTCAGCAGGTTTTCGTCTGAATGGTAGATGTCGCCGCGCACGAGGCCGGTCAGGGTGATTTCCTGACCCATCGGCGTGATGCGACGCATGTCCCAGCGGGCGCGGGCAAAAGCGCGCTGCGTATCCTGCCCGTCGGCGCGGGTGATGGCGAGCGTGTTGGCCTGGACTTCCACCTGTCCGCCCAGCACCGGGTCTTCGAGCCGGTAACGCGCGTCGACTAGTGGTAGGGCCAGCGGGACCTGCCCCTGGTCGGTGCTGACGAGCAGCGCCTGTGTGCCCCAGCCGGCGATGGAAACGTAGGAGTTCTCGTCCTGCCGCCTCAGCTCGACTACGGAGCGGATGCGGTCCTCGCGGCTGATGTCGTAGCGGCGCAGAAACGTACGGTCGCTGGCGTATCGGATCGAGCCTTGCGCGGTCCAGTTCTCGTCCAGCTGGAAGCGGCCATTCGCGAAGAAGTATCCGCGAATGTCCTTCTCGCTGGTGACCTGCGTGGAATTGAGCGGGATGCGGCTGCCGTAGGTGGCATAGGCCGTCACCTGAAACGCGCCGTTGCCCGTCAGGTGGCGGTATTGTCCCGAAATCATCGGCGCGGCTTCGGTGTAGATGTATCCGGACAGCGTCAGGTCGCGGTTGTCGGCGAGACGCCAGTAATAGCTGTCGGTAATCTCGATACCGTTGGAAGCGGTAAGACCGATATCGGGGATGAAAAAGCCGGAACTCGGCCCGCCATCGGCCCGCACGGTAAGACCGGGCAGGGGCAGGATGCGCGCGCCGAACAGTTCGAGGTAAGCGCCGCGGAAGCGGATACGGGCGGTGTCCTCGTCGTAATAGACCCGCTCTGCCGTCACTCGCCAACTGGGGCTCTTGTCGCAACCATCGATGTCCGTCACCGCGCAGCTGGAATAGACGGCGCGGGTCAATTCGATATCGCCGTTGGCGGTGCGCGCGGCTTCCTGCGCGGCCAGCCTGCCGCCCTGCCGGAACGCCAGCAGCAGGTTGTCCATCGCGCCCGCTTCCAGTTCGTCTGTCAGCACGAGGCGATCGGTGAAGAGCTGGTTGCCGTTCTCGTCCACCAGCCGGATTGCCCCGGTCGCGACGATCTCGCCCGTCATGCGGTTCCAGGTGACGGCATCGGCGCGCACCGACTGGTCGCCCGAACGCAGGATGACATCGCCCGCAGCGGTGATGGTATCCGTGTCCTGGTCGTAGCGCAGTTCGCTCGCCTCGAACGCGATTTCTCGCGGAGTGCCGTCGGCGTCCTGCGCCGCCAGGATGGAATCGTCGATCAGCGGGAAGCCCTGTTCCTCGTCGTCCCCCGGTTCGGGTGTCTGCACGGGCTCGATCGCCGTTTCCACGCCGGGTGCGGCTCCTTGCTGGGCCAGCGCCGGCACGGAACCGCCAAGCACGAGCGCAGTCGCCGCGCCGACAAGGGACACGCGAAGCGAACAGTCGGGCAATGCGGAAAGCCGGCCGGGGAGCATGGCTTGCCTATTGCACCACGCGCACGTAATCGCAACGCAAGCTTTGCCGGGCTGCGACAGGCTGCGGCGCAAAAACCACAATCTCCAATGGAGCCCCCCTTTTATGGATATCGAATTCCGCCCCTCGCAGGAAACCGACACCCCCCGCATCGTCGCCCGCATCGTGGAGCAGGACAAGCTGCCCGCCGACCTGCCGATGCCCGTGGCGGAGGGCGCGAAAGCGACCCGCTTCACCGGCAAGCCGGGCCAGGTGTTCGATGGCTTCGCCGAAGACGGCGGCAAGCTGGTGCGACTCGCGCTGGCGGGTGCGGGCAAGAAGAAGGCCGAGAATCGCCACGCCTCGCTCGAAAAAGCCGGCGCAGCGCTGGCGGCGAAATACCTGACCAGCGGCGAGACCGAGATTGCGCTCGATGCCAAGGCGAGCGGCCTCGATGCAGAAGAAACCGCCGCCGTTCTGATGGGCGCGCGCCTTCGTTCCTGGCGGTGGGACCACTATCGCACCAAGCTACGTGACGAACAGAAGCGCACACTGACCAAGGTCGTGGTGATCGGCGCTCCCGAGGGCGCAGAGGCCGAATGGGAAGATGCGCAGGCCGTGGCCACCGGCGTCGAGTTCACCCGCGAACTGGTCGCCGAGCCTGCCAACATCATCTACCCCGAAAGCTTCGTTGAACGCTGCAACAAGCGGTTCGAAGGCACCGGCGCGGAACTGGTGGTGCTCGACGATGCCGAGATGGAAAAGCTGGGCATGGGCGCGCTGCTGGGCGTGGGCCTGGGCTCCGAACGTCCCAGCCGCCTGCTCGCGATCAAGTGGATGGGCGGCGCCAAGGGCGAAGCGCCCGTGGCCTTCGTGGGCAAGGGCGTGACTTTCGACACCGGCGGCATCTCGCTGAAGCCCGGACCCGGCATGGAAGACATGAAGTGGGACATGGGCGGCGCGGGCGCCGTGGCAGGGGCCATGCTGGCGCTGGTGCTGCGCAAGGCCAAGGCCAACGTAATCGGAGTCTGCGGGCTCGTGGAGAACATGCCCGACGGCAAGGCGATGCGCCCCGGCGACGTGGTGACTTCCATGTCCGGCCAGACCATCGAAGTGCTCAACACCGATGCCGAGGGTCGCTTGGTGCTGTGCGACGCGCTGACCTGGGTGCAGAAGGAATTCAAGCCCTCGCGCATCGTCGATCTCGCCACGCTCACCGGCGCAATGCTGGTGGCGCTGGGCCATGAGCACGCGGGCGTCTTCTCCAACAACGACGATCTGGCGGATGACCTGCTGCACGCGGGCAAGCAGTCGGGCGACAAGCTGTGGCGCTTCCCGCTCGCGCCGGAATACGACAAGCTGCTCGACAGCCCGATCGCCGACATGAAGAACATCGGCGGCCGCTATGCAGGTTCGATCACCGCGGCGCAGTTCCTCGGTCGCTTCATCGAGAACGATACGCCCTGGGCGCACCTCGACGTTGCCGGGATGGTGTGGTCGGACAAGCCCGGCGCCACCTGGGACAAGGGTGCGACCGGATACGGTGTGCGCCTGCTCGACCGCTTCATCCGCAACACGGTGAAGGGCTAAGCACTCTCGTGGGCAGGATGCGAAAGAAGGCAGACCTGCCCACGAAGACTTGCGCCGCCTGCGGCCTTCCGTTCACCTGGCGCAAGAAGTGGGAGCGGGACTGGGACAACGTGAAATACTGTTCCGAACGCTGCAAACGCTCGAAGGGGCAGAACCCGGCATGAGAGTGGATTTCTACCTTCTTTCCAGCGACCCTGCTCCCGCCGCCGTGGCCCTGCTCGCCAGCAAGGTGCGGCAGGCGGGCGAGCGGCTGCTGGTGGTGGCGGACGAACTTTCGCTGCTGGAAGAAGTGAGCAAGGCGCTGTGGGAAGCCCAGCCCGAGGCATTCCTTGCCAACGGCATTGCGGGGGACGAGCACGACGCGGTGCAGCCCATCCTGCTTTCGAACGAGGTCGATCCCGCCAACGGTGCCGGCTACCTGCTCATTGCCGATGGGCAGTGGCGCGAACCGGGCGACAGCTTCCAGCGGGTGCTGTTCCTGTTCGACCAGGAAACCATCGCAGGGGCACGGCAGACCTGGAAGGCCCTTCAGGACCGAGAGGGGATGGAGCGCCGGTTCTGGAAGCAGCAGGAAGGCCGCTGGGTCGAGGGGCCTTGACCTTCGCACCCGGTGGGCGGACATTCCCGCCGATCCAAACGGGGGAAACCATGCGCACACTTCTCACCCTTTCCGCCGCCGCCTTGTTGCTGACCGCTTGCGGCAGTTCCGATGAGGGCACGATAGAAACCGAGGACGGCGAAACCGTCGCCTACGAAGTAGACCGCGACGGAGGTGACACGTCGATGCGGATTACCGGGGAAGACGGCCAGGAAATCGTCATCAATTCCGGCACGGGCTCTGCCGTCGACCTGCCCGACGGCTTCTCGCTCTATCCCGGTGCGAGCGTCGTCTCCACCACGACGATGAACCAGGGGGACGGGCAGGGCGCGCTCGTCATCATGCAGAGTGATTCGTCGCCAGAGGACATGGTTTCCTTCTATCGCCGACAGGCAGAGGCTGCCGGGGTCCAAATCCAGATGGAGATGACCACGAATGGCAGCATGATGATCGGTGGCGAGGGCGAGGACGGCCAGACGTTCAGCTTCAACGCGTCCGGCGCCGATGGCACGACCACGGGGCAACTCGTCGTCGGGCAGGGCCTGAACTGACCCAACCCGGTTGAGCCGCCTTCAGGTGCGCCGCCGCGCAAGCCATCTTGCCCTGCGTGGGCGAGGGCGCTAGTGCGCGCGCGCAATCTCAACAACAGAACATTACTTCGCAAAGGAACTTCCCATGGCGGTTACCCGCACCTTCTCGATCATCAAGCCTGATGCCACCCGTCGCAACCTGACCGGCGCCGTCACCAAGATGCTGGAAGACGCCGGCCTGCGCGTCGTCGCTTCCAAGCGCATCCAGATGACCCGCGAACAGGCCGAAGGCTTCTACGCCGTTCACAAGGAACGCCCCTTCTTCGGCGAACTGGTCGACTTCATGATCAGCGGTCCGGTTGTGGTGCAGGTGCTGGAAGGCGAAGACGCCGTGCTGCGCAACCGCAAGGTAATGGGCGCGACCAACCCAGCCGATGCCGAGGAAGGCACCATCCGCAAGACCTATGCCGAAAGCATCGAGGCAAACTCGGTCCACGGTTCGGACAGCGATGAAAACGCCAAGATCGAGATCGAATACTTCTTCAACGAAGACGAAATCGTCGGCTGATTAACCTTAGCGTTCTTCGGAACTGCTTTTCAGACCCCCTCGACTGGTGGTATTGTTGCCACGGGTCGCAGGGGGTTTCTGTTTTTTAACAGTTTTTCCTCCAAGGCCGCACGTGTCCGAACGAGGGATCGCGGGAGGTTGATGTGTTTTCCTGGCTCAGAAAGTCGCCGACCCAGACGGTGCGCGCTTTCGTGGACGCCATGAATGCGCGCGATTTTGCGACCGTGGAGCGGCTGCTGGCCGACGACTTCTGCATCATCGACAATTCCAACAAGGAGCTGCGCGGATCAGGCCCTGCTCTCGAGCTGCTTCGCCGGGTGGCTGAACTCGCGCCGGATTACCAGTTGCACGTCAGCGACATGGTGGAACGCGGCGAGGACGTTCTCGTGTCCGGCAATTCTGAAACCACCAGTATGGAAATGGCCGCGGCGAGCCAGTGGCGCGCGCGTGTGAAGGATGGACAGATGCTGGAATGGCAGTCCTACAGCAACAGGCTGACGCCATCGATGATCGCGCAAGTCACGGGGCAGCGTAAATAGCTCCCGAATGCGTCAGGGTTGTATGAAGGCGCCAACAGCATCGAGCGTTGGGCGCGCATGCACCAACTATGATATTCTGCGAAGCCGGAGTCGGTAATTGGGCGAGAATGAACTCGTCCCCGCCATCGGCTCTGGATGGAGATCGCTATCTTTCGATCCCGCAAGGAGCAGCCTGTTTCGGTGGTGCGCCGCTATATTTCCGCGCTTAACACGGGCGATCCGGCAAACCTCGAGGGGCTGCCTGCAGAAGATTGTCGCCTCGTCGACAGCAGGGGCGGCTGGCTGGAGGGGCGTGACAACGCGCTGAGTGCATTGCGCGTATTCTTCAGTTCCGAAACCGATTTCAGGATCGACACAGAAACGATCGTGCTTCGCGGCGACGAAGTGCTTGTGCGCGGGCGAGCCGAGGCGAGGGACCCCAGGCTGGCGAAGGACACATTGTGGCGCGTCCGTGTCGAAGCGGGAAAGGTGGCGTTCTGGCAAAGCTATGGTGCGGTGGACCTACCGCTCGCGCGAATGTTGTTGCCGCAGAAGGTCGGCATTTCTGTCGATCCAGACGCGGCGGCAGCCACAAGCGGACCTTAGAAAGGCTCAACGCGCCTCGGTCAGGCTGTGGTTTCCGAGAATCTGTGCATCTGCCGACTGTGTGCGGTGTGAGGCGAATGCTGGGCCCGGCCCTGTTCGCCGCGCATTGCCTGTAGCGCCTCAGTGGTCAGTGGCAGCGACAAGTCTTCGTAAACGCGTCGCACCTCGGCTTCCCAATCGTGGTTCAGGGCATCGAAATCCACCGTGGTCAGCGGACCGGAAAAAGCCGCGAGAGCCCTATCCATCCGTTCCTCCCGCAACGCGATTTTTCGCGCTACCTCCGCCTCGATCCAGGAGTAATCGACCGTGTCGGACTGCATGGCCATCTGGTTCGCAACAAGCGAAGCGGCACTGGCGGCCGTGTCGTTCGCGCAGCGCTGCGTCCGTACCACGCGCGCCCCCGGGAACTGTCCCAGCAGGGCAGGCAGATCCTCCGAGAATTGCGGCACTTTCAGAACGCGCGGGCGGTGGGCATTTCCGTGCCAGTTCGCGTCCGTACGCAGCATGCGCGTGAACTCGCGGTAGAGAGGTGTTGGATCACGCGTTTCGCTGAAGGCGGTGAATGACGGGATGTGCCACTGCGCTTCGTAGGCGGAGTGATCGAGCGCGGCGGCAAGCCAGCCCAGTTCCTCGTCGGCGCGGGTGACGCCGAAGGGGTGGATGGTATCGATCCACGGGTCCAACGCGCGGGCGAGTAAAAGCGTGAAAGCAGACCAGGCGGGCCGCGTATCAGGAGAGCGCGGAACTGGCTGCCAGCTATCGCAGAACCGCGTCGCGGACAGGGAAGGGTCGGCGGCGAGCAGGCGATGGACGCGCGTGGTGCCGCTGCGCATGTGGCCCACCACGATCACCGGCGGGGCAAGCGGCGTTTCCAGCAGTTCGGGCTCGGCTTGCCACAGCGCGCCGAGTTCCAGTCGCTGGCGAATTGCGCGCACGAGCTGGCCATGCGCCATGGTCAGGCCGAGCGGGTTGAGGGCTGCCTCGGACACCAGCGATTCGCACAGGATTTCGAGTCGCAGCCGAAAATCGGCACAATCGGCTTCGCTGCGCGGACTCTGTTCGCCCGCCGCAGGGGCATCGCGCAGGGCCTTGCTCCACAAGTCATCGGGATCCAGCGAAGGCCGGTAAGTGAGCCCCTTGCGCCAGGCCTTCTCCAGCCAGCCGTTCACGCGATCCACGCGGGGGGACCGGGCACAGGGATGTGGGCGAGGCGGCAGGCTCATGCGTCAGAATTCGTCTGCGGCATCGTGCAGCTTCGTGAGCCGCTTTGGAGCAACGGAGCGCCAGCTTCTTTCAAGCCATTCAGCAACATGGTCCCAATCAACGCCCGGCCTGTTGAGAATGATCCCGACCCATCCGCTCGCTCCGTAATAGGCCGGGCGGTAATAGGTTTCGGGCGCGGTCTCGGCAAGGTCTGCAACCTCGTCCGGTCCGCCGGTCTTCACCAGCAGGCCGATATGCGATTCGCCGTGATGCTTCTCGGACAGGTAGGCGAAGTATTTGCCGCTCTTGCCGCCGCTGCGCCAGCCCGGCGCGCCGTGGCTCTCGCGCTCCTCTGCCTCGGGCAGGGCCATGGCAAGTTCGCGCACTTTCTCCAGCAGCCAGTCCGCCCGGTAATGCCGCCCGACGTAATCGGCCACCATGCGGGGGTAAAGCTGGTACTCGGCCAGGATCACACGGTGCGCGAGGCTGTCTGGCGTATCCGAAGGCAGGATGGCGACCGGCATCTGCCCCAGCAGCGGCCCGCCGTCGAGTTCGGGCGTAACCACGTGGACCGAGCAGCCGCCGTAGTCCTCGCCCGCCTCGATAGCGCGCTGGTGCGTATCCAGTCCCTTGTATTTGGGCAGCAGGCTGGGGTGGGTGTTGACCATCCGGCCTTCCCAGCCGTTCACGAAATCCGCCGTCAGGATGCGCATGTATCCGCACAGCGCGAGGTATTCCGCGCCAGACTTGCGCAAGGCCGCGTCCATGATCTGCTCATGCTCGCGCCGATCCATGCCGCGATGATCGTGGCTGAACGTGGCAATGCCTTCCGCCGCGGCGATCTTCAGGCCCGGCGCATCGGGATTGTTGCTGGCGACCAGCACGATTTCATAGGGGCAATCGGGCAGGCGCGACTGGAACAGCAGCGCCGACATCGTCGTGCCGTTGCCGGACAGCAGGCAGGCGATCTTCGCCTTCTGCTCAGGCATCGTGATCCGCGGTCCAGTCTGCCCGGGCTGACCATGTGCCGGCAGGCCCCCTCACCGTGCAGCCCCGCTGGCCTTCCACGATCTCACCGATGCGAAACACGCTCTCGCCTGCATCGGTAAGCGCTGCGGTGACGCTATCGACCTTGTCGGGCGTGACCGCCAGCACCATGCCCACGCCGCAGTTGAACGTGCGTGCCATTTCGCCCGGCTCGATATTGCCCTGCGCCTGCAGGAAAGCCATCAGGCGCGGCTGGGCCCAGCTGTCGGCGTCCACTACTGCACGCGCACCTTCAGGCAGGACGCGCGGCAGGTTCTCCAGCAGCCCGCCGCCGGTGATGTGGGCAAGGGCATCGATGTGGCCCGCGCGTACCGTAGGAAGCAGGCTCTTCACATAAATGCGGGTGGGCGCGATCAGCGCGTCGATCAGCAGTTGGTCCTGATCGAACAGGGCGGGGCGATCCAGCTTCCAGCCCTTGTCCTCGGCCAGCCGCCGGACGAGCGAGAAACCGTTGGAATGAACGCCGGAACTGGCAAGTCCGAGCAACACATGGCCCGGCGCAACGCGCTCTCCGGTCAATTGCTCGCCGCGCTCCACCGCCCCGACGCAGAACCCGGCAAGGTCGTAATCGCCCGGCGCGTACATACCCGGCATCTCTGCCGTTTCTCCGCCGATCAGCGCGCAGCCTGCTTCCTTGCAGCCCTGAGCAATGCCCGCGATCACGCGCTCGGCAATGCCGTTCTCCAGCTTGCCGGTGGCGAAGTAGTCGAGGAAGAACAGCGGTTCCGCCCCTTGTACGATCAGGTCGTTCACGCACATGGCGACGAGATCGATGCCGACGGTATCGTGCCGGTCGGTCTCGATTGCCAGCTTCAGCTTGGTGCCGACTCCGTCGTTGCCTGCCACCAGCAGCGGATCCTTGTAGCCCGCAGCCTTTGGGTCGAAGAAACCGCCGAATCCGCCGATTTCGCCATCGGCGCCCGGGCGCATCGTGGCCTTCACCAGCGGTCCGATGGCTTTCACGAGGCGGTTGCCTGCGTCGATGGAAACGCCAGCCTGCTCGTAGGTATAGGATTGCTTGTCCGAATTCATGCACCTGCCATACGCATTCGCGCTTGGAATTCCACTCGCCTTTGGGCAAAAGACCGGCGAATTCCCCCATGAACATCGTTTTTCCCTCTTCTCGCCCCACAAATGAGCGCCTGCCAACCGCAATTGCGGCGATTGCCGTGCTCGTGCTCGCCCTTCTCGCCGCGGTCGCGCTCTACGCGCAGGTATCCGGGGAGCGGGGGATCGCGCCTGTCGCCAGCAGCAGCGACATCGAGGTGGACGGCATCGAGGTAGACGTTCACGGCGAGAACGCGGAAGACGCTCGCGCAAACGGCTGGCGCGAGGCTCAGCGCATCGCGTGGGAAAGGCTGGACGGGCCGGACATTCCCGATTCGCGCCTCGAATCGCTGGTCGCCGCAATCGTGGTGGAAGAAGAGAACATCGGCCCGCGCCGTTACATCGCGCGGCTCGGCGTGATTTTCGACCGGCAGCGTGCGGGCGCCCTGCTGGGCGCAGGCGGTTCCAACTCGCGCTCTGCCCCCATGCTTACGCTGCCGGTGCTGATTTCCGGCGGCACGGAAACCATGTTCGAGGTGCGCAACCCCTGGCAGCGGGCATGGGCGGAATACCAGTTCGGCTCCAGCACCATCGACTATGTCCGGCCAGCCGGTTCGGGTGGCGAATCGCTGTTGCTCACTTACGGGCAGACGGGCCGCCGCAGCCGTGCATGGTGGAACAATATTCTCGACCAGTTCGGGGCGGCTGACGTTCTCGTGCCGATCGCCAACCTGCGGTGGGAATGGCCCGGCGGACCGGTGGAGGGTCGCTTCACCGCGCGCTACGGGCCGGACAACCGTTTCCTCGACGAATTCACCATGCGCGCCGACAATGCCGAAGAACTGCCCGAAATGCTCGAGCGCGCAGTAACGCGGTTCAATGAAATTTTTGCCGCCGCCCTGGCCGACGGCACCCTGCGGCCCGACCCCACGCTGACGCTCGACAACATCGAGATCAGCGACGAAGTGCGCGCCTTGCTCGAGGCGGCGCGAGCGGCAGAACTGGCGGAACAGGCTGCCGCGGCGGGAGAAGGCGACACACCGGCGGGCGTATCGATCGACGGCGCGGCGCAGCCCCAGCCGGTTGAGACCGCTGTTCCGACGGCGAGCTACGGAGTGCAGGTGGCAACGCCCGACGCTTCCGACTTCGACGGTGCCATTGCGGCCCTTCGTGCCGTGCCAGGCGTGACGCGGGTCTCGGTCCGCTCAACCGCGATCGGCGGTGCGTCCGTGTTCGATGTGACCTACGCCGGAGATATCTCTGCCCTGGCCGCCGCGCTGCGCCAGCGCGGCTGGTCCGTCAATGAAGGGCAGAACGCGCTCGGCATTTCGCGCTAAGGGCTCAAGAGATGAGCCAGATCGCACTTCCCCTTGCAGCCGGCGGCAAAGGCCCTGCGCGGATCGTGGTGGGCAATGCCAATGCGCACGTGGCCGAAGCTCTATTGTCGCCCGAGACCTGGCCCTATCGTACGGCCGTGCTTACGGGGCCGCCACGGTCCGGAAAGTCCCTGCTGGCGAGGTGGTTCTCGAAAAGCGGCAAGGGCGATGCCATCGACGACGGACAGGCGATGCCCGAGGACGCGCTGTTCCATCGCTGGAACCGCGCGCAGGAGCAGGGCACGCCGCTGCTGATCGTCGGCGGAGAGCCGCCGTGGAACATCACCCTGCCGGACCTGCGCTCTCGCCTTGGCGGTTCCCTGCAACTGGAAATCGCCCAGCCGGACGATGACATGGCGCGCGACCTGTTGTTGTCCCTCGCCCAGGAACGCGGATTGCCGCTGCCTGCCGATGCAGCCGACTATCTCGTCCCGCGTGCGTCACGTTCGCAGGAGGAACTGGAAAAGCTGGTCGCTACCATCGACCGCTTGTCTCTCGAGCGAAAGGCCCCACCTACCCTCGGTATCTGGCGCGCTGCACTGGAAGCGGTGCACGGGCCGGAGGAGCCACGCTTGATCTGAGCGGGTTTTGATGGGAAACTGAGTGCTATGTTCGACCGGCTTGTCGCCTATCTGGACTCGATCCACGCGCGCGATCCCGCGCCGCGCTCGCGGTGGGAAATCCTGCTTTATCCGGGGGTTCTGGCTCTCGGCATGCACAAGATCGCCCATTGGCTGTTCGAGGCCAAGCTGTTCTTCCTTGCCCGCCTCGTGAACCACGTCTCCCGCTGGATGACTGCGATCGACATTCATCCAGGCGCGAAGATCGGCAAGAATTTCTTCATCGACCATGGCTTCACGGTGATCGGCGAAACGGCGGAAATCGGCGACAACGTGACGATCTACCAGTGCGTGACACTGGGTGGCACCAACCCCACAAACGGACAGGGCGGGAAGCGTCACCCGACCTTGTGCGATAACGTGATCATCGGGTCGGGGGCGCAGGTAATCGGGCCGATCACGGTGGGCGAACGGGCGCGGGTGGGTGCCAATGCCGTGGTGACGGACGACGTGCCGGAAGGTGCGACCATGATCGGCCTCAAGGCGCGCTCCACACTGGTGCCTGCCGAGACCTGGCTGCGTGAATTCATCCCTTACGGCACGCCCTGCGATGAACCCTGCGAACCCTTGCCCAGCGAAAGAGTGCAAGTGCTCGAAGCCGAGATCCAGCTCCTGCGCGAGGAAATGGCGCAGCTTCGCAAGAGCCTGCCCACGCCCGACGATGGCGGCGAAAAACCGCGCAAGAGCGGGGCCCGTAGTTGATGGCCGCCCCTGCAGGGCCGAATATCGTAGCATTTCCCGGTCAGCGCTCGCCCGAACAGGTGGGCTTCAACCGGCACGAGCTTACCCGAATTCTCGATCTCTATGGACGGATGGTCGCTGCTGGCGAATGGCGCGACTACGCGATGGATTTCACTCGCGACTGTGCCACCTTCGCTGCCTTCCGCCGCACCGCCGACGTGCCGCAGATGCGACTGGAAAAGCGCCCCGCGCTGCACCAGAAACAGGGCATGTGGGCGTTGTTCGGAGAGCAGGGACAGGTGCTGAAGCGCGGTCACGAACTGAACAACGTGCTCGCGCCCGTCGAGCGGCGGTTGCTGAAAGCAGTGGACCAGTAAGCGGCCGCGAGGCCGCTATAGGTCTTCCAGCACGCCCACCAGTTCGTCGAAATGGTCGATCATCACGTCGCCGCCCAGTTCATGGACCGGCACATCGTGATAGCCGTAGCGGCAGGTGACGACCGGGAGGTTGGCTGCCTTTCCGGCCCGCACGTCATAAGTCGAATCGCCGACCATCGCCGCGCGTCCGCCACCGCAGTCCGCAATCGCGGCTTGGAGGATATCGGGCTTGGGCTTGGCGCGTTCCCGGCCCAGCGTGTCGCCGCCGTAGATCGCGGCGAAACGGTCCGTCATTTCCAGCGCATCGAGCAATTCGCGGGCCGGTTTCTCGCTTTTGTTCGTCACCACCGCCAGCTTGCAGCCACGCGCCGCCAGCTGGTCCAGCGCGCCGAGGCAACCGGGATAGGGCACCGTGTTGTTGGCGATGTTGTCCCAGTAGAACTCCAGCAGCGCGCCGCTCAGTTCCTTGTAGGTGGCCTCGTCCACCAGACCGCCCGTGGCTTCCAGTGCGCGGGTCAGCATCATGTCGGTGCCGCCGCCGATCATGTTGCGCGTGGCCGTCTCGCTCACGCCATCGCGGCCGATCGTGCCAAGCGCGTGGTTGACGGCTGGGCACAGGTCGCGGGCGCTGTCCACCAGCGTGCCGTCGAGGTCGAAAAGGACGATATCGAAAGGAAATTTGCTCATCGCGGGGGCATGTGGGGGAGAGATATGGAAACTGCAATCAATTGCTGGCATGGCGCCTGTCATGAGTGAGAGACCCATCGCCGCCATCATCCTTGCCGCGGGCAAGGGCACCCGCATGAAAAGCAGCCGGCACAAAGTGCTGCACGAGGTGGCCGGAAGGCCGATGATCGAGCATCTGCTCGCCAGCGTCGAGACGCTCGGTCCGCAAAAGCTCGTCACCATCGTTGGCGAATCGCGCGAACAGCTTGAAGAACGGCTCGAGGGCCGTGTGGACTTCGCTGTGCAGGAACCGCAGCTGGGCACAGGCCATGCGGTGCAGCAGGCGCAGGAGGCTCTGGAGGGCTTCGAGGGCGACGTATTGGTGCTCTACGGCGACGTGCCCTTCGTGAAAGCCGGCACCATGCAGGCCATGATCGATAGGCTGCGCGCCGTCGATTCCCCTGCCGCCGTGGTGCTGGGTTTCGAGCCGGACGATCCGCTGCGCTACGGTCGCGTCATCGCGCAGCAGGGCCGCATCCTGAAAATGGTGGAGTACAAGGACGCGACCGAAGACGAGCGCGGATGCACTCTCTGCAATTCCGGATTGCTCGCTGCCCGCAGCGAAGACCTTTTCGCTCTGCTTGACCGGGTGAGGAACGAGAACGCGCAGGGCGAGTATTACCTCCCCGACATCGTCAACATCGCCATTGCCGACGGTCATAACTGCGCTGTCGTATCCTGCGACAATGCGGACGAGGTCGCAGGCATCAACAGCCGCGCAGAACTGGCCGCGGCTGAGGCGCAGTGGCAGGCGCTGCGGCGCGAGGAAGTGATGGAAGAGGGCGTGACGCTGCGCGCTCCCGACACCGTGTTTTTCAGCTACGACACCCAGTTGGCTGCCGACGTCGTCGTGGAGCCGAACGTGGTCTTCGGCCCCGACGTATCGGTGGCAAGCGGCGCGACGATCCGCGCTTTCAGCCACCTCGAAGGCACCACTGTCGGCGAGGGCGTTGAAGTGGGGCCCTACGCCCGCCTGCGTCCCGGTGCGGTGCTGGAGAAGGGCAGCAAGGTCGGCAACTTCGTCGAGATCAAGAAGGCCACGCTGGGCGAGGGGGCGAAGGCCAATCACCTCACCTACCTGGGTGACGCTACAGTGGGCGCTGGCGCAAACATCGGTGCAGGTACGATCACCTGCAATTACGATGGATACTTCAAGCACCAGACCACGATCGGACCACGCGCTTTCATTGGCTCCAACTCGGCGCTGATCGCGCCCGTGAGTATCGGTGCCGATGCGATCGTGGCGGCAGGCAGCGCCGTGACGCGCGATGTGGCCGATGGCGAGCTTCGCATGGTCCGGGCAGACCAGTTGGTGAAGCCGGGCTGGGCAGATCGCTTCCACGACGCGATGAAGCGCAAGAAGGCCGAGAAGAAGAAGTGACCGACCGCTACGAGGGCAAGCCCTTCCTCCGCCTGCTCGACAGTTACGTGCTGGATGCCATCGGCAAGCTGGACGAGGCGAATGCGAAGTGGCTGGTCGAGGCCGAACCCTATTTCCGCGAAACTTTCGGCGGCACAGGCAGTTGGCAGGATATCGTGGCGCAGCGGATGCAGTTCCCGGAAGGAATGCAGCCCGCGATTGTCGAGATGTGGGACAAGGGGCGCGCGAGGTTCATCGCAGAAAACGGACACGAACCCGAGCCGGTGCAATTCGCCCACATGTTCGTGGACCAGAATTTCCCTCATTAGGGACAAGGAACTGAATTTATGTGCGGAATTATCGGAATTGTCGGTCATCGCGACGTTGCGGCGCGACTGGTCGACGGCCTGCGCAGGATGGAATATCGCGGTTATGACAGCGCTGGCATCTGCACGGTTCACGACGGGAAGCTGAAACGCCGCCGGGCGGAAGGCAAGCTGAACGGACTGGTGGAGGAATTGGCGAACAATCCCGCCGCAGGCGAAACGGGTATCGCCCACACCCGCTGGGCGACCCACGGCGCCCCCACCGAAAAGAACGCCCACCCGCACGCGACGGAACATGTCGCGCTGGTCCACAACGGTATCATCGAGAATTTCAAGGAACTGCGCGACGAATTGCGCGCCGAGGGGCGGCAGTTCGAAAGCGAGACCGACACCGAAGTGGTTGTCCACCTGATCTCGCGCCGGATCGAAGAGGGCATGTCTCCGGAAGATGCCGTCGCGGCCGTCCTGCCGCGCCTGCGCGGAGCTTTCGCGCTGGCAATTGCCTTCCGCGACCACCCCGACATGCTCATCGGCGCGCGTCTCGGTTCGCCGCTGGTCGTCGGCTACGGTGAGGACGAGATGTTCCTCGGTTCCGACGCCCTGGCGCTGGCCCCGCTCACGCAGCAGATCGCCTACCTCGAGGAAGGCGACTGGGTGACGATCACACGGAAGGGCGCGAAAATCCGGGATCTCGATGGCAACGAGGTCGAGCGCGAGGTTCAGACCTCCGGCGCCTCTGCCGCGGCAATCGAGAAGGGCAACTATCGCCACTTCATGCAGAAGGAGATCTTCGAGCAGCCCACCGTGGTGGCGCAGACCCTTCGCAGCTACCTGCGCCCCGGCGAACAGCGCGTGGCCCTGCCGCAGATCGATTTCGACATTTCCGCCATCGACCGCATCACGATCGTCGCCTGCGGCACGTCCTACTACGCCGGGATGGTGGCGAAATACTGGTTCGAACAGTTCGCCCGCGTCCCGGTGGACATCGATTACGCAAGCGAGTTCCGCTACCGCGAACCCGTGCTGCCCGACGGTGGCCTGGCCCTGTTCATCTCGCAGAGCGGAGAAACAGCGGACACGCTGGCTGCGCTGCGCCACTGTCGCAAACAGGGGCAGGTGATTGCCGCGGTGGTCAACGTGCCTACAAGTTCGATGGCGCGAGAGGCGGACCTGCTGTTGCCCACCCACGCGGGGCCGGAGATCGGCGTCGCCTCCACCAAGGCCTTTACCTGCCAGCTTGCCGTGCTGGCGGCGCTGGCGGCGCATTTCGCGGTGAAGAAGGGGCTGCTGAACCACCGCGAGGAAGCGATCATCGTCGATCACCTGCTGGAGGCGCCCGCGTGCCTCAACGCGGCGCTGGATCACGACGAGGAAATCGCCGACATGGCGCACCTGATCGCGCCGGCGCGCGACGTGCTTTATCTGGGCCGCGGGGCGGATTTCCCGCTGGCGCTGGAAGGGGCGCTCAAACTCAAGGAAATCAGCTACATTCATGCCGAAGGCTATGCCAGCGGCGAGATGAAGCACGGCCCCATCGCGCTTATCGACGACAAGGTGCCGGTTATCGTCCTCGCGCCTTCCGGACCGCTGTTCGAGAAGACCGTGTCCAACATGCAGGAAGTGCAGGCGCGCGGTGGCAAGGTGGTGCTGATTTCCGACAAGGCCGGGATCGAGCAGGCGGGCGAGGGCTGCATGGCAGTGATCGAGATGCCCAAGGTGCACCCGCTCATCGCTCCGCTGGTCTATGCCGTTCCGGTGCAATTGCTGGCCTACCATGTGGCCGTGGCCAAGGGCACCGATGTGGACCAGCCGCGCAACCTCGCGAAATCGGTGACTGTCGAATGATTTTCAGCGTTACTGCCTAATTTCGGCTGACTTTACCGGGCAATAACTATTGGCGGTTATCGCGGTCGTGTGAGCGACAAGCATTCTGGACTCCCCAGCCTTCCGCTGCAGATGAGTTTCCTGCAGGTCATTGGCCTGCGCGAACCCGGCGAGGGTGACTGGACCCGGCTGCGCACGCTCCAGTATTCGGAACTGCACAAGGTTTCGCTAATCCGCATTGCCGCTCACGGCCTTGCCGCTTTGCTGGCAGTTTCGCTTTATCTCAACACGATAGCGCACTGGATTCTCGGGATCTGGATGCTCGGCGTCGTGGCGGCTGTGTGGAACGTTACGCGGATCGATCGCAACTTCATCGATATCGAGAAGCGCGGCGTCCAGTGGAACGAATTCACCCGCCAGGCCCTCGGCGTTGGCGGTTGCACCATACCATGGGTCGCCGCGCTGATGTTCTTCGTTCCGCAGGGAACGGTAACGGATCACTACGCGCTCTGGGCGATTGCCGCGATGCTGATCGCTGGCAGTGCGGCTGCGATGGCAACGGCGCCGGTCGCCACGGTACTGTTCGACCTCGTGGTTGGCGCGGCAGGCGTCGCCTCCTTCCTCCTTACCGGCGATTTCATTTTCGCCATCGCTGCTGCGGCCTACACCGTCACGATTGTTGCCGGCGCGCTCCGATCTGCGCGAACCTACCTTTCCGCCAAGATCGCGGAAGCAGGCGTGGCGGAGAAGGACGAGGTCGTCTCCCTCTTGCTGCGCGAGTTCGAGGAAAAGGAATCGGACTGGCTCTGGCAGGTCGACACGAACAGGCGCATCCGGTCTGCCTCGCCGCGTTTCGCTTTCGCTTTCGGCTCCACCCCGCACGATATCGAGGGAGAGAGTTTCATCAAGCTGATCGCCGGATCATCGTGGGAAAGCGGGGAGTTTCCACGCAGCCTTCACGAACTGGCCGAAAAGCTGAAACGGCGGGAGCACTTCTCCAACCTGCTGGTGCAGGTCTATCTCGAGGCCGGTCGCCGCTGGTGGGAGCTTTCGGGCACGCCGATCTACGATGACAACGGCAGCTACATCGGTTTTCGCGGGGTCGGTTCCGACGTCACCGAGCAGCGCGACCGTGACGAGAAGATCGCCTACCTTGCCCGCTACGACACGCTGACAGGTCTTCCCAATCGCTTGATGCTGACAGAAGCACTGGGCGATGCCATGCGCTATGCCGATAAGTGGAAGACGCGCTGCGCCTTCCTGATGATCGACCTCGACCGGTTCAAGGCGGTGAACGATTCCCTCGGCCACCAACTGGGCGATCGCCTACTGGCTGAAGTTTCGAAGCGCCTCGATGCAGTGATGACCGAGAACGAGCGTTGCGGGCGACTTGGCGGGGACGAGTTCGCCGTCGTTATCCGCGATGCCACCGATAACGGCAGGGTGGACCGTCTCTCAGAGGCCATCATCGAAACGCTTTCGCAACCCTACGTGATCGACAACCACACGCTGTTCATCGGTGCGAGTGTGGGCTCTGCCGTCGGGCCGCGCGACGGCAATTCGGTGGAAACGCTGATGCGTAACGCCGACCTCGCGCTCTACCGGGCGAAGGACGAGGGCGGCAACACGCACTACCGCTATATGCCCTCGCTGCATGCCGATGCGGAAGAGCGCCGCAAGCTGGAGCTTTCCCTGCGGCGTGCCATCGGGCGCGAAGAGCTGGAACTGAACTTCCAGCCCGTGGTCAACGCCCGCAGCGAGACCGTGGTAAGCTTCGAGGCGCTGCTGCGCTGGAACAGCGAGGAACACGGCTTCGTCAGCCCGGCCAAGTTTATCCCGCTGGCAGAGGATACCCGTCTGATCGTGCCGATCGGCGAATGGGTGCTGCAGGAGGCGTGCCGCGAGGCGACCCGCTGGCCGGACGATATCAAGGTGGCGGTCAACGTGTCGGGCGAGCAATTGCTGGAGCCCAACTTCGCCAACAGCGTGGTGCGGGCGCTGGCGGATACCGGGCTGCCCGCTCACCGGCTCGAAG
The DNA here is from genome assembly GCF_039542285.1 of Erythrobacter westpacificensis. NCBI lineage: Bacteria > Pseudomonadati > Pseudomonadota > Alphaproteobacteria > Sphingomonadales > Erythrobacteraceae > Erythrobacter > Erythrobacter westpacificensis. Next base: position 289,757 of record NZ_BAABHV010000021.1, on the reverse strand, counting down.
TGGAAGTCACCGAGAGCGTGTTCCTGCGCGATGGCCGTACCGCGCGGCAGACGCTGGAGGAGATCCTCGCGCTCGGCTGCTCCGTCGCCCTGGACGATTTCGGCACCGGCTATTCCTCGCTCGGCTACCTGCGCACGCTGCGCTTCTCCACTATCAAGGTGGACAAGAGCTTCGTGCAGGGTGCCACGCAGGAGAGCCAGGAGAGCCTCGCCATCATCCGCGCCGTGGTGGCCATGGCGCGCAGCCTCGAGATGACCACGACCGCCGAGGGCGTCGAGGACGCCACCCAGGCCGCGCTGATCCGCGAGCTGGGCTGCACCAAGATCCAGGGTTATTACTTCGGCCGCCCGATGAAGGCGGTCGAGGCCCGCTCGCTGGTGGTGAAGGGCCGCGGAACGCGAGCCGCCTAGGCCCCGACCAGACTGCCGATCACGCTTTCGAACAGGCGGCGTCCGTCGCTGCCGCCGTGGGCGGGCTCGATGGCGCGCTCGGGGTGGGGCATCATGCCCAGCACGTTGCCCTTGCCATTCAGCACGCCCGCGATGTCGCGGCGCGAGCCGTTGCAGTTCTCTGCATAGCGGAAAGCCACGCGGCCTTCGCCTTCGAGCCGGTCCAGCGTTTCATCATCGGCGAAGTAGTTGCCGTCATGGTGCGCGACCGGAATCCGGATCGTCTCACCCTTCGTGTAGGCGCTTGCGAACAGGCTGGTGTCGTTCTCCACCACCAGCGGCACGGTGCGGCAGATGAAAGTCTGTGCCGCGTTGCGCATCAGTGCGCCGGGCAGCAATTGCGCTTCGGTCAGCACCTGGAAGCCGTTGCACACGCCCAGCACCGGCACGCCGCGCTCTGCTGCGGCGGCGACGGAGCGCATGATCGGGCTGTTCGCCGCCATCGCGCCCGAACGCAGGTAGTCGCCGTAGGAGAAGCCGCCGGGCAGGGCGATGAAATCGAGGCCGCCGGGCAGGTCGGCATCGCCGTGCCACACCTTTACCGGCTCCTTGCCGGATACGTCGCGCAGCGCGACCCACATGTCGCGGTCGCAGTTCGATCCGGGGAATGTGACGACTGCGGTCTTCATCAGGCGACCTTCTCGATGCGGTAGTTCTCGATCACCATGTTGGCGAGCAGCTTCTGGCACATCTCATCGAGCGCGGCATCCGACGTATCGTCGGCCACGTCCATCTCCACCAGGCGGCCGATGCGCACGTCTTCCACGCCCTTGTAGCCAAGGCCCTCCAGCGCGTGGTGCACGGCGCGGCCCTGCGGATCGAGCACGCCGGGCTTCAGGCTGACATGGATGCGGACTTTCATGGATCGGACCTTTCGCGTGAAGTCTCGGTTGGTTTCGCCGCAGCCTATGGCGATTGCCGCCGCGATGGGCAAGGGGCGGCGGCGCAATCCGCCGGGGAATTGCGCGCGAAATCCAACTAACCTGGAACACATGGAACAGTGTCCAGAAGCGAAAAAGCGGAGGGGCCGTTGCAGGCGGGCCGGCGGCAGCATCAAGAGGGATTGAAACGGTTGCATCGTCCCATGCATTGGTGTGCCATGGCGCGTGTAGGAAAGCCGCGCGGCAGGAGGGCTTGCAGAACATGATCGCGACCGAGAAATTCACATTTACCGGCAAGAACGGGCAGACGCTGGACGGGCGGTTGGAACTGCCGCTCTACACGAAGCCGCGCGCCGCCGCGCTGTTCGCCCATTGCTTCACCTGCACCAAGCAGAGCCACGCCGCCACGCGCGTTGCCTCCGCCCTTGCGGCCAAGGGCCTTGCCGTGCTGCGGTTCGATTTTACCGGACTGGGAGGCAGCGACGGCGACTTTGCCAATGCCGGGTTCGCCACCAATGTGGAGGACCTGACCTGCGCGGCAATGGCGCTGACCGATCGCGGCCTGCCGCCGGTGCTGCTGGTGGGCCATTCACTGGGCGGTGCGGCAGTGCTGGCCGCAGCGGAGCACGTGCCGCAGGCGCGCGGCGTCGCCACGCTCAACGCGCCCTACGATGCCGCCCACGTGTTCGAGCACTTCGGCGATGCCATCGACGATATCGAGGAAGACGGCGAGGGCGAAGTGACACTCGCCGGACGCCAGTTCCGCATTGCCCGCGCGTTCCTTGAGCAGGGGCGTGACCAGCCGCAGGGCGAGCGCATTGAAAAACTCGGCCTGCCGCTGATGGTGATGCACTCCCCGCAGGACGAGGTCGTCGGGATCGAGAACGCCCGCCTCATTTTCGAGAAGGCGAAACATCCCAAGAGCTTCGTCGCGCTCGACAACGCCGATCACCTGCTGACCGAAACCGGCAGCGCGGAATATGCCGCGAACATGATCGCCGCGTGGTTCACGCCCTACCTTGCCGACCTGCCTAAAGAGCCGCGCGAGGAGTTTGCGGGGACGGTGGAAGTCTCGACCGCGGGCGGGAAGTTCGCCCAGTGGGTGCGCACCGCCAGCCACGAGTTCATCGCGGACGAGCCGGTCAGCTACGGCGGCAGCGACCACGGACCGACGCCTTACGACCTGCTGCTATCGGCGTTGGGCACCTGCACCAGTATGACCATCAAGATGTATGCGGAGCGCAAGGAGTGGCCGCTCCAAAGCGTGCGGATCGAAATGGAGCACAGCCGCGATCATCACACGGACTGCGTCGACTGCGAAAAGGATGGCACGCCGATCCAGGTGATCGACCGCGCGATCGAGCTATCGGGAGACCTTAGCGAGGAGCAACGCCAACGGCTGATGGAAATTGCCGACAAGTGCCCGGTTCACAAGACCTTGCTGGGCGACCTGCATATCCATTCGACGCTGATACCCGGTTAGGTTTCGTCGCCCTCCGGCTCCGGCAGCACGCGCACTTCCACGCGCTGGGCCGGGTCGAGGTAACGCTGCGCGACCGTGAGCACGTCTTCCGGAGTGACGGCGCGCAGCCGCTCCTCCCCCGCCAGGAAGCGGTCGATACGCTCGCTTTCCGTCTGGGCGCGGTCGATCAGGTTCATCCAGCCGTTGTTGGTATCGAGCGCGTTGCTGTAGGCTTCCAGCAGCGGCTGGCGAGCGCGCAACAGCATGTCCTCGTCCACCGGCCCGGCGCGCAGCGTCTCCACGGCTGAGAGCATGGCATCGCGCGCGGCATCCACCTGCCCGGTGTCCACCTGGGCGGAGATATCGAACGTGCCGTAACCTTCGTAGGTGCGGCTCTGGTCGGCATCGACCTGGGGAGAGTAGGTCTGGCCCAGTTCCTCGCGCAGGACGTCGGTCACTTCCAGTTGCAGCACCCGCTCCAGCATTTCGAGCTGAAGGTTCTCGACATGATCGGAATCGTCGCGGGTGGGCCACACCATCACCAGCATGGCCTGATCGTCTGCGCCGGTGTGGTAGAGCGTGCGGGGAGAGCGATCCTGCGTGAAGCCGCGCTGGCGTTCCTGCGCGTAGTCACCGAAGCTTTCCTCGCGCGGGGGCAGTGTGCCCAGCGTCCGCGCGACGAGGTCGATGGCGTCCTGCTCCTCGAAATCGCCGACCAGCGCAACTTCGATGGCGCCGTTGGCCAATCTGTCCGACACGGCATCGCGCAGGCCCGCGAAGGTCAACGCGAGGTAATCTTCCTTCGGCTGCAACGAGAAGCGCGGATCGCCGTCCGACAGGATCGTGCCGATACCGTTGGTGAAAGCGGCAGAGGGCGTTGCGTTCAGCCGCGCGAAGAAATCCTCAACGTTGCGATAGTACTGCGCTTCGCCGGTCGGGCGGAAGGCGCTGTCCGTAATGGTGGCGGTATAGACCTGCAATTGCAGTTCCAGGTCGCGCGGGGTCGTGGCGGCGGACATGGCGAAGGTGTCGGCGGCCGAATTGACACCAAGGCCGACGCGCCGCCCGGCCAGAACGGTCTGCAGTTCGTCCAGCGTGTGTTCGCCAAGTCCGCCCACGGGCAGCGAATTGAACATGGCGGTGGCGAGGGGGTTCTCCCGCGTATCGAGCAGGTCGCCGCCGTCGATGTTTACCTGCACCAGGACGCGGTCTTCCTGCAGGTCTGTCGGCTTCAGGTTCAGCATCACGCCGTTGGCGAAGCGGATGGTGCGGATATCGAGGCGGTCGTCCACGGTGTCGGACACGACTTCGCCCGGCGTACCGAAATCGGTGTAGGCAAAGTCGACGGCTTCGGCCTGCTCATTCGCTTCCAGCGCCACTTCCATGCCGCTTTCCCACGCGGCGCGCAGGGCTTCCTCGCCGCCTGTGGGCGCGGTGCGCCCCTGGAAGCGGATCAGCGGGTTCTCCAGTGGCACGGCCTCTGCCTTCAGCGCGGCCAGCACGGCTTCGGGCGTGATCAGCGGCTTGTGCTCGTTCCAGCGTTCCAGCGCGCTGGCGGGCGTGGTGGGCACCTGTCCGTCGCGCAGCAGGGTGACGGCGCCGGTGATGAAGGCATTGTTGTCCCGCGTGGCGGCACCTGCGGCGTTGGACTGGATCGCCTGGTCGAGATTGGCGACCTGTTCGGCCACTTCCGCCTCGGTAAAGCCGAATTGCATCGCGCGGCGGTATTCCTCCTGCGCGGCGGCAAGGGCGCGCTGCCAGTCGCCATCGGCAGCGGCGGCGATCAGGTTGGTGGTGCGGCCTTCCTTGAAGAAATCGTTGGTGCCGAAGGCGGCGCCGCGGAACGGCGGGTCTTCCTGCCGGGCGAGGCGTTGCAGGCGACGGTTGACGATGCCGTAGCCGATCTGCCGCAACACACGCGCGCGGCGGCTGGCGACGGTGTCCGTCTCGCCCAGCCATTCGCCGTTGGCGGCAACGGTGATCTGTTCGGACAGCGCCGGGTCGAGGAAAATGTCCGTTGCGCCTTCGTGAGATAGGTCCACCGGGCCAAGCGGCGGGTTGTCCAGCGCGGGCTCTCCCTGCCAGTCGGCAAAATGCTCCGCGATGGCGGCCTCGACCTCGGCCGGGTCATAGTCGCCGATCACGATCACGGTGACGTTCTCGGGACGGTAATAGCGTTCGTAGAGCGCGCGAAGGGATGCGCCGTCGGCAGCCTCGATCGTCTCGACCGTGCCGATGGGCAGGCGCTCCGAAATGCGGCTGCCGGGGTAGAGGAAGCCCAGCGTGTCGATGGTGTTGCGCAGCTGGTAGGTATCGCGCACGCGGCGCTCGGAAAGGAGGATGCCTTTCTCGCGGTCCACCGCCTCGTCCTCGAACAGGATTTCGCTGGCGGTCTCGCGCATCAGCATCAGCGCGGTGTCGAGCAGTTCCATGTCGTTGCGCGGCAGGTCCAGCCGGTAATGCGTGCTGTCGAACCCGGTGGCGGCGTTGGTGTCCGCGCCGAAGGCCAGTCCCTCGCGCTCCAGCAGGCGCACCATTTCGCCCTCGGGTACGTTGGTGGTGCCATTGAAGGCCATGTGCTCGATGAAGTGGGCATAGCCCTGTTCGTCCGCGCGCTCTGCGGCGGAGCCGAAGTCCACCCATAGCTGAACCTTGCCTTGTTCGGGCGGGGTGGCATTGGGGCGGATGATGTAGCGCATCCCGTTGTCGAGTTCGCCCACCACGTATTCGCTGTCGAACGGCAGGTCGCTTCCGACGAGATCGGGAAACGCGTCGACAACGTCGGCAGGGACGGACGATGCCGTGTCCCACGGCTGCTGCGCGAGTTCGGGTGCCTGCGCGTAGGCGGGCCGAACGGCGAGAAGGGGAAGGGCTAGCACGGCGGCAAGTGCCGCGAAGGAACGGGAATTCATGCCCGCCTTCATGGCACCTGCAAGCTTAAGGGGCAATGACCGAGCGCCGGGACCGTGCGCGGGCCTTACTTCTTCGGCTTGGGTCCGGTCGCTTTGGGGGCAGGGGTGCGCAGGCGCGAGCGGTGGGCATCCATGTCCAGCACTTCGCCGGGGCCGTTGTCCTCGCCCGACAGCACGCCGAGGCGGCGGGCCACTTCCTGGTAGGCCTCTTCCTCTCCGCCCAGATCGCGGCGGAAGCGGTCCTTGTCCATCTTCTCGCCGGTGTTGAAGTCCCACAGGCGGCAGTTGTCCGGGCTGAACTCGTCGGCCAGGATCACGCGGCTGAAATCGCCATCGTAGATGCGGCCGAATTCCAGCTTGAAGTCCACCAGCCGGATATCGACCGCGGCGAACATGCCGGAGAGGAAATCGTTGATGCGGATGGCCATGGCGGCGATATCCTGCATCTCTTCGTGTCCGGCCCAGTTGAAGGCGGCGATGTGCTCTTCCGACACCAGCGGATCGCCCAGCGCGTCGTCCTTCAGGTAGTATTCGATCAGCGTGTGCGGCAGCATCTCGCCTTCCTCGATGCCGAGGCGCTTGGCGATGGAGCCAGCGGCCACGTTCCGCACCACCACTTCGAGCGGAATGATCTCAACCTGCCGCACCAGCTGCTCGCGCATGTTCAGGCGACGGATGAAGTGGGTGGGAATGCCGATGTGCGCGAGGCGCGTGAAAATATACTCGCTGATGCGGTTGTTGATCACGCCCTTGCCGTTGATCGTGCCCTTCTTCTGGGCGTTGAAGGCGGTGGCATCGTCCTTGAAATACTGGATCAGCGTGCCCGGTTCGGGGCCTTCGTAGAGGATCTTGGCCTTGCCTTCGTAGATCTGGCGACGGCGGGACATGGGCACGGACCTTTCAACAGCAAAAAAGACTGCGCCCCGGCGACGCGATGGAAGTTCGCGAAAGTGCCGGGGCGCGTTTGAACGAGCGCTATACACCGAAGTGAGGAAGGGGGCAATCAGAGACACCGTGCGCCGAGTCGCCGAGGCGTACACACCCGGTCGGACCAGACGTTTCTCCGACAATCCAACCACATGCGCGATAGCGCTTTGCGGGGGCCGATAGCGTGGTAGCCTTCGCGCCTTCATCAACGAAGGGGGGATACCAATGAAGAAGCTTGCATTCGTTGCCGTGCTGGGCCTTGCAGCCTGCGGAGACGCCGCCACCGAAGAGCCGATGGTGGAAGAAGAAGTCGCGGTCGAGGAACCGGCGATGGAAGTCCAGATGGCAGCAGACGGACAGCCTGCGCCCGGCACCTACGAAGTGGTTCTGGAGAACGGCGACGTTGTTACCGAAACGGTGAACGCCGACGGCACCTACAGCTGGATATCCACCAACGGAGAGACCGGCAGCGGAACCTGGCGCACCGATGGCCCGAACGTGTGGTGCACGACCGGGGAAGGCGAAGAGGAAAGCTGCAACGACGAAATGGTGGACGACGACGGTGTCTGGACCTCGACGGACCGTGAAACCGGCGAGACAGCAACGGTCACGCGCGTCGAAGGGTAATCATCTTTACAGCGAAGCGGGGCGCTGCGGTTCGCGGCGCCCTTTTTCATTCGCAGGGTTACTCCAGCCCGCCCGGCCTTTGTGTGTCGGCCCCGTGATGCGCCCCGTGATGCGCCTCGTGCGGCACCTTCCCACGCTCTATCACCCGGCCCAGCGTCATGCGCTGCACCAGCACGCTGAACAGCACCGCGCCGAATGTGGCTGCCAGCAGCAGGTCGCGCACCGGGCCGGCAGGCAGCGACAGCGCGAGCGCGATGGAAATGCCGCCGCGAAGGCCGCCCCACCACAGCACGCCCCACGCGCCTTCCGCCTTGGGCCGTGCAGCTGGCACCACGCGGGTGGAAAGTGTCACCGCCGCGGCGCGGGCGAACAGGGTGATGGGTATGGCCACAATTGCCAGCCCCAGCTCGTCCACGCCGGGCACCAGCACGATCATTTCCAGCCCGATCAGCAGGAACAGGACGGAATTGAGCAATTCGTCCACCACTTCCCAGAACCGGATCACGTAGTCGCGGGTCACGTCGCTCATCGCGTAGGTTACGCCGTGGTTCCCGATCAGCAGCCCGGCCACGGCCATTGCCAGCGGGCCGGAGATATGCAGCGCGGTGCACAGTGCGTATCCGCCCATCACCACGGCGAGCGTTATCGTCACCTCCAGCGCATATTCGTCCATCGAACGCATGGCGCGAAAGCCGATGTAGCCGAACACGAGGCCCACCAGCAGACCGCCGCCCGCCTCGATCAGGAACAGCCGCGCGCCTTCGCCGAGGCTGAATTCGCTGCCCGTTACCGCCGCGCCCAGCAGGATGGTGAAGACCACGATGCCCACGCCGTCGTTGAAGAGGCTTTCGCCTGCGACGCTGGCCTGCAGGCTTTCGTCCACCTTCTCTTCCTTCAATACGCCCAGCACGGCGACGGGATCGGTGGGCGCGATCAGCGCGCCGAATACGAAATACCAGATCGGCGCCAGCGGCAGGCCCATCAGCATGCCGAGGCCCCAGGCCAGCATGCCGACGATCACCGTGGAGAGGATCACTCCGACGGTGGAGAGCAACAGCACCGGCACCCAGTCCGCCTTCAGCCGATCGAGATCGACATGCAGCGCGCCGGCGAACAGCAGGAAACTGAGCATCCCCTGCAGCAGGGTGTCGGTGAAGTTCATCTCCGCCAATAGGCGCGCAACGGTATCGTCCAGCGTCACGCCGGGCAGGAAGGCATTGGCCGCCAGCAGTCCGATGGCAGCGATGGCTCCCATCACCGTCAGGCCGACGACATGGGGCAGCTTGATGAAGTGGTGGTTGAACCAGCCCAGCAGGGCGCTTGCCACCACCAGCATGGCGGCAAGATCGAAGGGCGAGAGGCCGGCGCTATCGTGTTCCATCAGGTGGCATTAACGGCCAAGCGTCGCAATGCCCATAGTGCTAGCCCTGCCTGCTCGCCCTAGGCTCGTGCCTCTTATGCCGAAAGCTTCGCCGCCGTGTTGGCAACGCGCCGTCCGAGGTATTTCGCTCCCTCGATCTCCGTGTCGCTGGGCTGGCGGCTGCCGTCCGGCCCGGCGATGGTGGTGGCGCCGTAGGGCGCGCCGCCTTTCACTTCGTCCACGCCGTTCTGGCCATCGAAGCCGTAGTCGAGACCGATGATGCTCATGCCGAAGTGCAGCAGGTTGGTGATCATCGAGAACAGCGTCGTTTCCTGCCCGCCGTGCTGAGAGTTGCTGCTGGTGAAGACAGCGCCCGGCTTTCCGATCAGCGCGCCCGATGCCCACACGCCGCCGCAGGTATCGAGGAAGCTCGCCATCTGGCTTGGCAGGCGACCAAAGCGGGTGGGTGCGCCGAGCACGATGCCGTCGTAGCTGCCCAGCGCATCGGGGCCTTCGATCAGCGGGTGCTCGTCATTGGTCTGGAAGCCGAAGTTCTTCACGATCTCCTCCGGCGCGGTTTCGGGCACGCGGCGGATATCGGCCTCGTGACCTGCGTCGCGGATGCCTGCGGCCACGGCTTCGGCCATGGTCGAGATATGTCCGTAGGAGGAATAGTAGAGAACGAGGATGCGAGCCATTTTGGTCCTTTCGATTGCCGGGTTGTCGCCCGTCGCCGGTATTACGGACGAGGGGAGACGCGTAGATTGGTTCTGTCGGTCTTGGCAATGTTGGTGGCAGCGCGCGGTTCCGCAATGGTACCAAAGGCCGTGCCAGGGCACGAAATCGGCCGGGCGGGCCTATCGTTTTCCTGCCGGAGACGCAGCCGCGTTCGCCCTTGCGCCCGGCTTGTCGCCGATCGTTCCGAGCCAGATCTGAGAAATTTGAGGAACACGCATTCTTGCGAAGGCAAAAATGGTGCCCGGGGGCGGATTCGAACCACCGACACGACGATTTTCAGTCGTCTGCTCTACCCCTGAGCTACCCAGGCATCCTGTTCGCGAACGGGCATCTTCGAAGCGCCCGGCGAGCAAGTGAAGCGCGCCTATGGCGAAGCCGCGCGGGCTTGGCAAGCCCCCAAATCAGTCTTCTTTCGCGATATCCTCGGGCGCGGCGGGTTCACCGGGCACGGCGTAGCCGTCGTTGAACCACTGCGCCAGGTCGCGGTCGCGGCACCGGCTGGAACAGAACGGGGTGAATTCCTCGCTACGGGGCTTCTTGCAGATCGGGCAGGGTCTGGTGCTCATAGGGGCACAAGCTGGGCGTGCGGTGCCTCTATCGCAAGGGCTGGATCGGGCCTTGTCGACACCTCGCGGCCCGTTCGGCGGCGCAATTCGTCCAGCCAGTTATCGGTGAGCCGCACGATCACGGCGGGATGGGCGGCGAGTTCGATCCGGCCTGGGCCTTCCACAGCTTCAGCACGGCGGAGCAGCAGACGCGCAGCCGCGCCCGCAGGATCGTGCTGAACGAAGTGGAGCATGGAGGGCCGCTCGAACCGGGAGACGATCTGCACGAAGCCGAAGCCGTTCATCGCGGTGCGTTCATGGTCGAAGTCCGCGAGGGCTGTCTCGATGGCGGCATCGACGGCCTTGCGGTCCGCCCTGGCCTGAAGGGTCGGGAAATCGACGCTCACGATGCCGCCGAGGCCGAACAGCCGAATGGCGCGCGCCAGTGGCTCCACGGCGGCAAGCGCCAGTTCGCGCGGGGGCAGGTGGCCGTCCACATCGACCACGACCATGGCCGGGGTCGGCGCGAAGTGCAGCGAACCGCCGGCGAAATCGACCACGGCTTCGACGGCAAGGTCCCGGATTTCTTCCCAGTCACCTGCCGGAAAGTTCTGAACGATCTTCGCCTCGGGCAGGCTCTCGGCCAGCGACGGGGCGGGGCGCTCCGGCAAGTCTGTCGGACGAACCTGCGCCAGCTTCCGCCGCTTCGCCTCGCCCACGCTGGCGCGAGTGACGGCGAAGCGCATCTGCGCGCCTTCGCTGGCCTCGCGGGGCAGCTTGTCGACCAGCGTCTCCGCTCCGCCGGGAAATGCGGCGCGGCCACGATTGGAGCCCTTGGGTTTGCTTACCAGTACGCCTTGCACCACGGCACCTGGCTCCAACCCGCCGGGCCAGCGCATCCGGGCGGCAACGGCGTGCCCTGCGTGATAGAGGATAGCGCGTTCCTCGCCGATCCCCTGCTCGACGAGCCAGCCTTCAGCCAATGGGAAACCCTGCCGCTCTCAGCAGCGCGCGCGTTTCGTACAGCGGCAGGCCGACGACGCCGGAATGGCTGCCCTGTATCCAGGGGATCAGCGCCTCGGCCATGCCCTGGATGGCATAGCCGCCCGCCTTGCCGTGCCATTCGCCGTTGGCAATGTAGGCGTCGATCTCCTGGCTTGAGAGGCGCTTGAACTTCAGTTGCGTCTCGCTCAGCCGTTCGCGGATCGTGCCATCGGGATGGGCGAGGGCGACGGCGGAAAGCACGCGGTGGCGGCGGCCCGACAGCAGCGACAGGCATTCGCGTGCGGTTGCCTCGTCCTCGGCCTTGGGCAGGATGCGGCGCCCGGCAGCGACCACGGTGTCGCCCGCCAGCACGTAATTTCCCGCGCCGTCGACAGCCTGTGCCTTCTCCCGCGCCATGCGCTGGGCATAGGCGCGCGGCAGTTCGGCCTTGCGGGGCGTTTCGTCGATATCGGCAGGAGCCACGGCATCGGGCGCAACGCCGAGGCGCGCCAGCCATTCACGGCGGCGCGGGCTTGCCGATGCCAATGTAAGGTTTGGGGAGGCGTCAGCCACGGGCGCGCAAGACGGCGCCTTAGCCGTTGTATCCCGGAGGGCCGCTGCGGCCCGGCATGAAGCGATAAGTGATGCGCGCCTTCGTCAGGTCGTAAGGCGTCAGTTCGCACAGCACTTCGTCGCCCACCAGCACGCGGATGCGGTTCTTGCGCATGCGGCCGGCAGTGTGGCCCAGGACTTCGTGGCCGTTCTCGAGCTCGACGCGGAACATTGCGTTGGGCAGCAGTTCCACCACCTTGCCGCGCATTTCGAGAAGTTCTTCCTTAGCCATCCAGTAATCCGGTCCTTGTTTCTGCTTGAGTGCTTTCACGAGCGCGGAACAATGCTGCTACTCGTATCCTTGGGCGCGCCATGTAGCGATACCGGGCGCAAAATGGAAGATGCGCCATGCACATGGCCTGAAATGGCCCGCAAGCTGCGATACATCTGCGACAAAATACGACAAGGGCCCGTATTGCCAGTTCGCGCGTTGCCCAGCATAGGCGCGCCGGGGACGGACGCTGTTTTACCCGGAGATTCCACGAGTTGCCCAAGTTTCAGTCCTGCAGCGCGCTCGCCATCGCTGCCTCGCTTTGCGCCGGTTTTGCAAGTCCCGCCCATGCCCAGGAAGTATCGCCTGAGCCTGCTCCTGCCACCGCGCAGGACGGCAACGATCCCGCAGCGCCATCCGGCGATGACGACATCAACACCATCGTCGTGCTGGGCGCGCGGCTGGTGGACGGGGTCGATGCGCCCGAACCGCCGATCCTGGAACTCGATAGCGAGGACATTGCGGCCTACGGCGCCGGCTCCATCGAGGAACTGCTGCAGGCGCTCGGCCCGCAGGTGAATTCCTCGCGCGGTCGCGGCGGCGGGGGCGGACCCGTGATCCTGGTGAACGGCGTGCGCATCTCGTCCTTCCGGGAACTGCGCAGCTATCCGCCCGAGGCCATCGAGCGGACCGAGGTGTTCAGCGAGGACGTGGCCCAGCGCTACGGTTATTCGCCGGACCAGCGCGTGGTGAACTTCATCCTCAAGGACAATTTCGCCAGCAAGGAAATCGAGCTGGAGTACGGCCAGCCCTTCCGCGGCGGCTTCTCGCAGCAGGAGGTGGAGGGCACCTACCTGCGCATCGACGGGCCGAGCCGCCTCAATCTCAATGTCGAGTGGGAGAACTCCAGCACGCTGACCGAAGCCGAACGCGGCATCATCCAGGCCGACGACAGCGAGCAGCGGCTGGCGGGAGACCCGAACCCGGCGCAGTTCCGCAGCCTGGTGTCGGACAGCTCCGGCGTGGAGGCGACCGCGAACTGGACTACGCGGTTGGGCGATAGCGGCAATTCGCTGTCCCTCAACGCCACCTATGAACGCGAGGATTCTCTGCGACTACAGGGCCTCGATTCCGTGGTGCTAACCGATGACGAGGGCAATTCGCTGCTGCGCACGTTCAACGCCGCCGATCCGCTGACGGTGGATGCCCGCACGAAAAACTATTCCTTCGGCAGCACGCTGAACCTCGGCATTGGCGACTGGGAAGTGACCGGCACGCTGGACGGCACCTATGTCGACGGCATCACCCGCACGGGCGAACGCGTGGATACCACCCAACTGGTCGAGGACGCTGCCGCAGGGCTGGTGGCGATCGACGGTCCGCTCGGCACCTTTGCCGATGCAGGTTTCGATGAGGCGCTGCTCGATACGTACACCGTCAATGCGCTGGCCACCGCGCGCGGAAACCCCGTCTACCTTCCCGCAGGCGACGTGTCGGTGACGCTGCGCGGAGGATACAACTGGAACCGCATCGAGAGCAGCGACACGCGCTCGCTTACCGGCGATACGCAGCTGACGCGCGGTCGCGTTACCGGCGGGGCCAATGTCTCCATCCCGCTGACCAGCCGCCGCGAGGACTTTCTCGGTGCGGTCGGTGATCTGACGCTGAACCTGAACGCAGGCGTCGATTACCTTTCGGATTTCGGCACCCTGCAGGACTGGACCGTGGGCCTGACCTGGGGTGTGACCGATACGCTGACCTTCAGTGCAAACCACATCAACCGCGAGGTCGCCCCCTCGCTCAGCCAGCTCGGCAGTCCGGCGATTGCGACGCCCAACGTGCCGGTGTTCGACATTGCCAATAACGAGACCGTGCTGGCGACCGTCATCAGCGGTGGCAATCCGAACCTGCCTGCGCAGGACCAGAGCGACTGGTCGTTCGGCGTGAACTGGGAACTGCCCTTCATCGAGCGCGGCAGCGTTTCGATCGACTACTACGACAACCATTCCACCGACGTGACCAATGGCCTGCCGACGCTGTCGCCAGAGATCGAGGCGGCATTTCCGGACCGCGTCACGCGCGATGCGACAGGGCGCCTTGTCGAACTGGACGACCGTTTCGTGACCTTCGCCGCGCGCGACCAGCGGCGCCTGCAATTCGGGCTGAACCTTTCGGGCCGCATCGGCGGCGACGATGAAGAAGGCGGTGGTCGCGGCGGACCCCCTTCGGGCGCGGCGCGAGGCGGTCCCGCTGGTGGGCCGGTAGGCGGTCCGCCCGATGCAGAACGCATGGCGCAGATGCGCGCGACGTTCTGCGAGCGCGAACCGGGCGAACTGGTGGACCTGTTCAACCGCGCTCTGGCGGCCCAGGCAGCGGGCGAGGAACCGCCGCTCGGCCCCGATGGCGAACCGATCAGCATCCCGCCGCGCATGCTGGAGCGGCTGGCGGGCGAGAACGGCCAGGTCGATCCCGAACGCTTCGCCGCCGTGCGGGAGCGCGTGTGCAGCACCGACGCCGCAGACCCGCAGCAAGCGCGCGGCGAGGGCGGTCGTGGCGGCAGAGGCGCTCGTGGGGGTGGCCGCTTCGGGCGGATGATGGGCGGCGGCAACGACGGCCCGCCAACCGGACGCTGGTTCTTCAATCTCGACTACACGCTGGAACTGGAAAACACCGTGCTGATCGCGGACGGCCTGCCCCGGCTCGACCTGCTGGACGGCGATGCACTGTCGGGCGGCGGCGATCCGCGCCACGGCGTACGGGCGCGCGGCGGGGTGTTCTACGATGGCTACGGCCTCATCGCCTTTGCCAACTACACCGGTTCGTCCCGCCTCGACGGAACGGGCCTTGCAGACAGCACGGATCTGTTCTTCGACGATTACATCACCGTCAACCTGCGCGCCTTTGCCGACCTGGGTCAGCGCGCAAGCCTGGTGGAAGACGTGCCGTTCCTGAAGGGATCGCGTGTGGGACTCAGCATCGACAACCTGTTCGACGCGCGTCAGACAGTAACCGACAGCAACGGTCTCGTGCCGCTGCGCTACCAGCCGTTCCTCGTCGACCCGCGCGGGCGCAGCTTCGAGATCGAGTTCCGCAAAATGTTCTGATGCAGGGCGGGGAGGCAGGAAGCACCTGCCTCCCTGCAATGCTGTATTACGGCTGCGCGACCGTCACCAGCTTGCCCAGCGTGTCCCACTCGGCGCGCGGCGTCCAGTTACGGTTCGCGCCCAGGTAGGAGTGATCGTCCAGTTCCAGCAGGCCGATGATCGTCTCTGCCACGATGGTCGCGCCCACCGGTCCCAGCGCCTCGCCTTCCTTCGTGCTGCCGTCTTGCTCCGCGCGGCCGATCGCTTCGGCCTCGGCGAGGATATACAGCCACAGCGGTACGCCGTCGGCGGGCAGGGTCTTGCTGAGCTTGGCAACCTTCTTCAGCACCCTGTCGATGGTCTTCTGCTCGCAGCCGATCGCCTCGGCCACCTTTTCACCGCCCGGTAGCAGGAAGGTATTGCCGCGCAGCAGGTTTCGCGTGGCTAGCGAGTTCTCGTCCGGTGGGGTGATGAATGGCAGCGCAAGCAGGTCGCCCGCCAGCTTCGTGTCCAGCTTCTGCGCGCGCTCCACCTGCCGGTTCTCCGGGGTGAAGAGCAATTCGTGCCAGTCGACTACGCCCTTGGGGTCGGTCAGCGGATCGAAGCCGCTGCCAAGGATCGTACCGAACAGCTCTAGCGCGGACTGTCCCTTCTGCACCTGCACCTTCATCGGGATCATCGAGTGGCCGAAGCGGTAGGCCGCGACGGAAAACTCGATGGGGATATAGGGCACGCTGCCGCAGTAGTGCTGCCGCCCGCAGCCAAGGATCCTGTGCACCACCGGCGCACCGCACATGGCCACGAGGAAATCGTTCACCACGGCCCACTGGTAGTGCCAGGTGGTCTGCCTGCGGGCCTTTTCGTAAAGATCGTGCCCCTCGTAGCCGTCCTCGGCGTGCAGCGTGTCGCACACGTGGTTGTGAAAGCGGATGATGGCGAGTTGCAGCTGGCTGATCACGCGGTTCTCGTCGTTGCGCGGATCGCCGATGATCGCCCGGCCATTGGGACTGCGCAGCAGGTCGCTGTCGCTCAGGCCCGCCTGTCCGGGATTGTCGGCGCCGGTCAGCAGTTTCGCGCCTCCGAATGCGCCGCCCTGCATATAAAGATAGGGCTGCGCTTCGGGCCCGAGGCCGTAGATGCAATCGAGATCCAGCGTGGGCGTGCGCACGTTGGCGATTTCGCCGGGGTTGTCGACCACGCTATCGAACGTGGTGGAAGCATCCAGCGTGATGTCGTGGTCAACGAACTGGCCGAAGAAGACCATGCCCACGGGCACGCTATCGGTCCGGTCGTTGGCGGACTTGCCATCCATCGGCCCGTTCTTGGCGCCGATCTCTCGCAAGGTGGCGGGCGGGGTGTAGGCCGGGTGCAGGTTGCCGAACAGGCGTCCGAACCGGTCGTCCCGCTGTTGCGTTTCGTAATGGCCGCGGACGCAGTAGGCAGACATGCCTTCCAGCGGCTTCATTCCATGATGTTCGTGGTCAGTCATTGCCAATCTCCTCGAACCCGCTCTTCGCGAGCTGGGTGTTCGACTCAGGGGAATTGCGATTGTTGGCGACCTGTCCCGGAGTGGATCAGTTTCGGGAGACAAAACAACGACGTTAACCGTATTTGGGCGTGAACGCGGCACGTTTGGCGGAAATTAACTATAACCCTTGCGCGCAGGCGTGGGCGCTGGCCCACGCCCACTGAAAATTGTAGCCGCCCAGCCAGCCCGTGACATCCACCGCTTCGCCAATGGCGAACAAGCCCGGCACCTTGCGCGCTTCCATCGTCTTTGACGAAAGCTCGCGGGTGTCGATGCCGCCCACGGTCACCTCGGCCTTGGCGAAGCCTTCGGTGCCGCTGGGGCGGAAAGACCACGCCGCCAGCTTCTCCTCGCCCGCGCGCAGGGCCTTGTCGGGCACGTTGCCCAGATCGCCTTCTATACCCAGCCGCTCTGCCAGCACATCGGCCAGCCGATCCGGCAGGCGATCGCGCAGCACGGCGCGCAAGGGAAGGGAGGGCCGCGCGCGCTTTTCCTCCAGCAGCCAGCCGGGCCGGGCATCTGGCAGGAAGCAAATCGTCACCGGATCGCCGGGCTTCCAGTAACTGCTGACCTGCAGGATGGCGGGGCCAGAAAGCCCGCGGTGGGTGAGGAGCGCGGCCTCGCGAAACGTGGCTTTGTTCGCCGTCGCCTCAACATCTGCGGAGACGCCGGACAATTCGCGGAACAGCAAGTCTTCGCCGCCCAGCGTCAGCGGCACGAGCGCGGGGCGCGGCTCGACCACTTTGAGGCCAAACTGGCGAGCGAGACCGTAGGCGAAGTCGCTCGCGCCCATCTTGGGAATTGACGGACCGCCCGTGGCAATCACCAGCGAGGGGGCGGCGAAGGTGCCGTTCTGCGTGGTGACGGCGAAGCTTTCGCCCTCGCGTTGCACCTGGCGAACATCCTCGGTGCAGCGGATATCCACCGTGCCGGGATCGGCGGCGCACTCGTCCAGCAGCATCTGCACGATCTGTTTCGCAGAGCCATCGCAGAACAATTGGCCCAGTGTCTTTTCGTGCCAGGCGATCCCGTGCTTTTCCACCAGCGAGAGGAAATCGCGCGCGGTGTAACGGCTTAGCGCCGACTTGGCGAAATGCGGGTTGGCGGAAAGGTAATTGGCAGGACCTGCACCGATGTTGGTGAAATTGCAGCGCCCGCCGCCGGAAATGAGGATCTTCTTGCCGACCGAGGCGGCGCGTTCCAGCACCAGCACCTTGCGTTCGCGCTGGCCGGCAACCGCCGCGCAGAACAGCCCTGCAGCGCCGCCACCCAGGATTATCGCATCGTAGCCTGCATTCATGGCCCCCGCGTTAGGCGCGAAAAGGGCGCGCGTCCAAGCCTATGCAGACGGTCTTGCCAGCACGATGCGATCGCGGCCCGACTGCTTCGCCTCGTAAAGCGCCTCGTCCGCGGCTGCCAGCGCGGAACGCGTATCGGGATAGGCGAACACGTCCGCCACGCCGCCGCTGAAGGTGATCAGGCCGAACGGCTCTTTCGTGCGCCTGTTCACCAGCTTGCGAGAGGCCAGCGCTTCACGCTCCGTATCTAGCCGGGTTAGGGCTTCCTTCGGTCCGCACCCGCGCATCAGCAAGACGAATTCCTCTCCGCCGTGCCGCGCGATGTGGCATTTTTCGCCGGATATCGCGCGCAGCAAATCCGCCACCACGCAGATCACCCTGTCGCCTGCGTCGTGGCCGTGGGTGTCGTTTACCTGCTTGAACAGGTCGATATCGCAGAAGGCGACGCACAGCTGTTCGACGGTCGCCTGCGCCTCGCGATATTCCTTTTCCAGAAGGGCCTCGAACGCCCGCCTGTTGGGCAGACCGGTCAGGAAGTCCACTTCCGCGTCGCGCCGTGCCCGATCGAGATTGCGGCGCAGCGAGGCGGCTTCGTCCTCCGCCATGCGCAGCTCCTCTTCCGCCTTGCGCGAGCGTTCCAGCATGGCGCGGGCATAGTCCGCCAGGCTGGCGATCACGTCGTTCGTATCGGGCGTCGCATCCAGCGCATCGACGTGTTCGGCCAGCGCATTGCCATAGTCGCTGTTGGCATCGCGTGCGCTGCGGGTGCTGCGGGAGAAATGGCTGATCCCGGCTTCGAGTTGCTGCGCCAACTGGTCTACCGCGTCGTCCGCAACGGGCATTTCGACCGCGATCGCGCGGTCCAGCCATGACTGGCTGATACGTTCGCCGCACTCCAGTTGCCGCCGGATGCGCCGCTCCAGCCCCGGATTGAGGCCCGCGAACGCGCTGTGCGCGGTGGCAAGGTTGGCTTGCGTCACCTCCAGGTCGTGATCCAGCAGGAATGCGCCGATTTTCTTCAGCAGGCGCGCACGGGCCTGTCGTGCCAGATTTTCGCGCGATCGCCGCTCTTCTCTGCCATGATCGTTTCGGCCAAGGCCAAACCAGCCGAGCAACCCATTGCCGGCACCGTTGGATATAGGTCTGCCATGAAAACTCATACGGCCGAGAACGGCTGCGGGCGCGCCGCCTTCACCTAGGGATCAGCACCTAGGCGGACATTCAGGTCTCGATCGCCGCGTTCTGCCGAACGGCAAGGAAATAGAGGCCGGTGCCCACCACGAAGATCAGGCCGAGCATCTGATAGGCCTCGGCACTGGCATGGGTGGACACCCAGACCGTCGCGATCACGGCCAGCAAGGCTGCGGGCAGGTGCCACCATGGCGCCTTGCCGCCGTCGCGGCGTTCCAGCACCGGCAGGGCGAGGGCGGAGAGCAGGTACATGACCAGCCGTGAAAGGGTGCTTGCCACCGCCAGTGCGGCGAACCCGCCCCACAGGCTGAACAGGATCGCCGCCCCGCCATAGAACAGCACAGAGACATCGGGGGTCAGGAAGCGGGGAGAAACATGGGCGAAAGCCGCGGGCAGAGTGCCCTGTTCCGCCATGCCGAAGGTCATGCGCGGAACCACGATACCGCCGTTGAGGATGTTGGCTGCGACCGAGAACGCTGCCGCCAGCGAAATGACGACCACGCCCGCTTGCCCCGCTACCTCGTTCGCCGCTGCGGCCAGCGCGCTTTCTCCGCCGCCTGCATCGGGAGCGATGGCGAGGTAGGCCCAGATCACCGCCATGTAGAACAGCGCGACCGCCGCCAGCGTGGTCATCAGCGCCAGCGGGATGGTGCGGCGCGGGTTCTTCAGTTCGCCAGCGGGGAAGTTGCCGTTCTCGAAGGCCATGTAGGCATAGAACGTCAGCAGCACGACGCTTTCGAAATCGCTGAACTCGGGTAGGCTGAAGCCGATCGCGGGATCGCGCGTTGCCAGCCCCCAGACCACGAGTACGGCCAGCGGGGCAAGCTTCATCACGGTCATCAGGCCCAGCGCGCCCACCGAAGCGCGCATGCCGACAAGGTTGATGATCGTGACGAAGGCGATGAAGGCGATCACTGCGGCAGAGCCGATCAGCGGGTCTTCCAGCACCGGGAACAGCACGGCGAGGTAGGCGATGGCGACATGCGTGTTCGCCGCCACGGCCACCACCGCGCTGGCATAGCGCATCCAGCCGGACTGGAAGCCGAAGAACTTGCCGAACGCGGCATTTGCATAGAGTACCGGCCCGCCGTGCCCGTCGAACCGCATGGCCAGCGCCGCGAAGACCCAGGCCAGCGGCAGGATCAGCAGCGCGCCCAGCAGCATCATCCACGGCGCGAAATTGCCCACGGCAGCCACCAGGATGGCGGGCATGGCGAAGATGCCCGATCCGATCATCCCGTTGACCGGGAACAGCGCCGTGCCCCAGAAGCCTACCGTTCGCGGCAAGGTGGCAGACTTGTTTTCCATGCAGCGTTCCCGTCAGTCTGCGAAAACGCCACGCTGCCTTGTGGGCACGGCCAGCGCAAGCTTTGCCAATCGCCCTCTCACCACCTATCTGAAGCCCATGTCGCGAACCGAAGCCGGATCCCCTTCAGACCCCCGCGGTGCAGAGCGTTTCAACGAGGAGCGCGCCACCTACACCGTAAAGGGCAGCACGCAGCCCGATATCGAGGCGGGCGTGACGGCGATCCGCGAAGTGGTGAAGACGCTGAAGCCCAAGCCCGGCGTCTACCGGATGCTCGATGCGCGCGGCGACGTGCTTTATGTCGGCAAGGCGCGCAGCCTGAAAGCGCGGGTGGCGAATTACACGCAGGTGAAGAACCTGACGAACCGGCTGCAACGCATGGTCAGCCAGTGCCGCGGCATGGAAATCGTCACCACCAATTCAGAGGCCGAGGCGCTGCTGCTGGAAGCGCAGTTCATCAAGCGCTTTCGCCCGCCCTACAATGTGCTCTTGCGCGACGACAAAAGCTTCCCCTTCATCCTGCTGCGCGAGGGGCACGATTTCCCGCGCATCATGAAGCATCGCGGCGCGCGCAAGGCCAAGGGCAGCTATTATGGCCCTTTCGCCAGTGCCGGATCGGTGAACACCACGATTAA
This sequence comes from Erythrobacter westpacificensis, assembly GCF_039542285.1. Taxonomy (NCBI): domain Bacteria; kingdom Pseudomonadati; phylum Pseudomonadota; class Alphaproteobacteria; order Sphingomonadales; family Erythrobacteraceae; genus Erythrobacter; species Erythrobacter westpacificensis. Next base: position 269,008 of record NZ_BAABHV010000021.1, on the reverse strand, counting down.
CGCGCTGCAGAAGCTGTTCCTGCTAAGATCCTGCACGGACAGCTTTTTCTCCCGTCGGGACAGGCCCTGCCTGCTCTACCAGATCAAGCGGTGCAGCGCCCCGTGCGTCGGGCGGATCGACAAGGAAGGTTACGACGAACTTTTGCGAGAGGCGAAGGACTTCCTCGGCGGCAAGTCCGGCGCGGTGCAGGCACGGATCGAGCAGCAGATGCAGAAGGCGGCAGAAGACCTCGACTTCGAGACCGCCGCCCTGCTGCGCGACCGCTTGCGCGCCGCGACGTTCATTCAGGGCTCGCAGGCCGTGAACGCCGATGGCGTGGGCGATGCCGACGTTTTCGCGCTGGCGGCCAAGGGAGGGCAGATCGGCATCCAGGGCTTCTTCGTGCGCGGCGGGCAGAACTGGGGTCACAAGGCCTTCTTCCCCACTCACACGCAGGACACCGACCTCGACGAGGTGCTGGCCCGCGTGCTGGCGCAATTCTACGAGGAAGTGCCGCCCCCGCGCACCATCCTTGTGGACCGAGAATTGCCGGAGCAGTCCTTGCTGGAAGAAGCCTTCGGCGAGCTTGCAGGGCGCAAGGTTGAAATCAGCGTCCCGCAGCGCGGCGACCGGCGCAAGCTGATGCAGCAGGCCAGCCGCAACGCGACGGAGGCGCTCGACCGACGGCTGGCGGAAAGCGGCACGCAGGCGAAGATCATGCGCGAGATGGCGGATTTCCTCGAACTGCCCGATATTCCCGCGCGTATCGAGATCTACGACAACTCGCACATCCAGGGTAGCAAGGCCGTGGGCGCGATGGTGGTGGCGGGGCCGGAAGGCTTCATGAAAAACCAGTATCGCAAGTTCAACATCCGCGAGGCGCAGACGAACGACGATTTCGCCATGATGCGCGAGGTCATGTCCCGCCGGTTCAGCCGCGTGATGAAGGAAGACCCGGACCGCGAAGGGGGCATGTGGCCCGACCTCGTGCTGATCGACGGCGGCAAGGGGCAGATGTCCTCCGTGCGCGATACGCTGGAGGAGCTGGGCATTGAGGATGTGCCGCTGATCGGCATTGCCAAGGGGCCGCACCACGGGCGTGAGGGGCGCGAGGTGTTCCACTTCCCCGACGGGCGCGAAAAGATGCTGCCCACCAATTCGCCGGTGCTGTTCTACCTGCAACGCCTGCGCGACGAGGTGCACCGCTTCGCCATCGGCGCGCACCGGGCCAAGCGCAGTCGCGCCATTTCCGCCTCACCGCTGGACGAGATTCCGGGCATCGGCCCGAGCCGCAAGCGCGCGCTGCTGCTGCACTTCGGCACGGCCAGCAAGGTGCGCGCCGCGGCGCTGGACGATCTCAAGCGGGTACCCGGCGTCAGCGAAAGCGTGGCGCAGACGATCTACGACTTTTATCACGCTGGCGGATAACTCTGATCAGTCCTTGTCGGACCAGCCGATTTTCACGTGGGTGCCGTCGCAGAACGGCTTGTTGCCGCTCTGGCCGCAGCGGCACAGGGCCATGCGGTTGCGCCGTTCGTAATTCTCGCCGTGGGCGGAAACCATGCGCACGCCGCCTTCAACGTAGAGCGGGCCGGAGCATTCCTCCGCCGGGTCCTGCGTGGTGGAGATGCGCGGATCGCGCTGCGGGTGAACCGGTTCCCCGGTAACATTATCGATCGCCACCAGGCGACCGGAGACGCAGTTCGATACCTGGTCGAGGAAAATCGCCGCAACTTCGGGATCGCCGGTCTTCTCCACCTCGTCCCACACGGTCTGGTGCGTGTCGCAGAAGCGGGCGAGGGCGCAGAGGTCTTCCTGATCGAGCAGGGTGAAGCGCGGGCCTTCCAGGCGCTTGGCCTGCTCCGCGTAGGGCGCGCGGTCCGCCACTTCGGTGCCGTCGAAGCCCTCGGCATGGCTGTTGTCGCAGAAGGGCTTGTTGCCGCTCATGCCGCAGCGGCAGAGGAAGTAGGTCTTCCTCTGCTCGAAATCGCCGGTCGGCTGCCATTCGATGGATTCGCCGCGCTCGTTCACGGCGATGCTCTGCTCGCCCAGCGGCACGCGGCCTTCGACCTTGTAGGGCCCATCTTCGGTGACGGTGATCTTTGCGTCGTCGCTCATGTCGCACTCCCCGGGGTGCCGGCCTGTGCCTTCAGCCGCCGTTCCTGAAATGCGAAGCGGGCGGCCTTGCCGACGTCGCTCTGGAACGACGAGTTCACGATGCCGCCGATGGCCGAACCGACGACGGGCACGATCATGCCCGCGCGGCTGCGGAAGGACGTGAGCGCGATGGCGCGCGAGACGCGTTCCACCGCCTGGTCGATCACCGGGGTGATCTCCTCGTGGTCCGCCTTGATCAGTTCACCGTCGGGGCCGATGGCAGCCTCCAGCGCGGCGATGCGCCGATCGCGCTCTTCCGTCTCGTCGAGCGCGGCGAGTTCCAGCACCTGCAGGCGGAACAGCTTTTCGCGCGGGCCGTCGCCGGGGTAGCCATAGGCCTTGCCCGTATCGCGGATGACGCGCAGCGCGATGGCGATGGTGGCGGGGATATCCAGCCCGGCCGTCACCACGCCGCCGAAACCCGCTGCCGCGCCGCTGGCGCCGCTGATGCCGCTGGCCGCGCGAGCAACGGTCTTCGCGGCCTTGCGTGCTGCTTCGAGGTCTGCCGGATCGTGGGTGAATTTCACCAGCGGCGGCATGGCCACGGCCGTGTCGAGACCTTTCAGGACCGCCTCTACCAGCCATTTCGGCACCACGCCGGCAATCGCCTTGCCGAAGGGATGGGTCAGCCGCTCGATACCCCGTCCGAGGCGCGAGGGCTTGCTGCGGCGGAAGCGCGCCTGCTCTTTTGCGAAATCCATGGCGGAATAACGAGGGTGAACGAAGCGCGTTCCCCTTGTTGACGCGCATCAATGACCGGGCCGCCCAATCTCTGTTATACGAGTGTATCGAGGAGGAAGACACGATGCGCTCTATTCTGGTCCACGCGATGAACGATGCCGGTTTCGATGCCCGCCTGCAGGTGGGGCTGGACCTGTGCCGACGGTTCAACGCCCACCTTACCGTCCTGCAGACGATCACCTACGACCTCGTCGTGCCCACCGATCCCTTCGGTGTCTCGGCGGTAGAGGTATCGCAGGCGAGCATGAAGCTGGCCGAGGAGTTTCGGGAGAAGGTCGAGAGCAAGCTGAAGCAGGAGGATGTGCGCTGGGACTGGCACGTCGAGGCCGGATACCAGGTGCAATGCCTGATCCGTCATGCCGCCCTGAACGACCTGGTCCTGCTGGGCGGCACGCCCGACGGCAGCGAAGGACGCCGGTCCTTCTCGCTGGCAGGCACGCTGGCCATCCATTGCCGCACGCCCATCATGGCCGTGCCGCATACGGCAAACGGATTTCCCGCCGATACGGCAGCGGCGCTGTGCTGGAACGGCTCGATGGAAGCGGCCCGCGCGATGCGCGCCGCCGTGCCGCTGCTGTCGGCGGCGAGCGCTGTGCATATCCTTTGCGTGGGCGATCCGGCCGAGGAAGGGGACGAGAAGCTTCCCGCAGTCTCGGCCGCCGATTACCTGGAACGGCACGACATCGACTGCGAGATCGTGCAGCTGCCGGCAGGAAAGGAGCCGGTTCACGAAATGTTGCGAAAGGCGGCTGAGGCGCGCAAGGCGGGCTTCATGGTAATGGGTGCCTATGGCCAGCCGCGCATTGTCGAGACGCTGTTCGGCGGAGTGACGCGCAACGTGCTGGCAGAGCCGCCGATGCCGGTTCTCATGGCGCACTGACGCGCGCTGAGGGTCAGGTGTGGCGCAGCATGCCTTCCTGCGCCACGCTGGCCACCAGCCTGCCGTCGCGGGTGAAGATCTGCCCGCGCCCCAGTCCGCGAGCGTGGCCCGACCACGGCCCTTCGGTGACGTAGAGCATCCATTCGTCTGCGCGGAAAGCTTCGTGGAACCAGATCGCGTGGTCGAGGCTTGCGCCCTTGATGGAGGGATTGAAGATGTTCTTCCCGTGCGGCTGGAGAGCCGTCGCCAGAAGCTGGAAATCGGAGATGTAGGCCAGAACCGCGCGGTGGACGGCGGCTTCTGCCGGAAGGTTCGCCACGGTACGGAACCACACGTGGCTGATCGGGTCACGTCGCTCCGGGCGTGCCCAGTCGCGCGGCTCTACCGAGCGGAAATCGACGGGTGAGGGGCGCATGGCGAGAGTGCGCAACTGCCCTTCGGGAAGCGCTGCGGCAATCTCTTGGCGAACTTCTGCGTCCGAAACGAGATCTTCCGGCCCCGGCACGTCGGGCATCTGCGGCGCCTGGTGGGAAGGACCGTCCACCGGCAACTGGAAAGACACGGTCAGGTTCAGGATGGGCTTGCCTTCCTGGCTGGCCACCACCCGGCGGTTGGAGAAGCTGCGCCCGTCGAGGTCGCGCTTCACCCGGTATTCGATCGGCAGGTCGTCGCTGCCGGGACGCAGGAAATAGGCGTGCAGCGAATGCGCCTCGCGCGCGTCATCCACCGTGCGCCGCGCTGCGCCCAGCGCCTGCGCAATGGCCTGCCCGCCGAAAACGCGGCCCGTGCCATCCGGACGGCGGCGGCCGATGAAGCGGTCCCCGCCCTTGGGTTCGAGATCCAGCAGCAGGACGAGGTCTGCAACGAGTTGTTCGGGAGTGAGGGCTGATTGCGATGCCATTGCCTGCGCCATTACCCTTCCGCCTGCCTTCGTCAAGCGCGGGCAGGCTAAAGCAGGCCGGGTATCCGCCGGGCAATGCGCGCGCCGAAAGCCTTCACCGTGTTGCGCCTGGGCCAGCGGCGGGTCGACGCGGGCGTCAGGCCACAGCGGCGCAAGAGGTGATTGAAAGCCCGCGCGTCGGCCTCTTCGTAACTCCACGCAGAGCGCCAGGTGATCGACAGGGAAATCGAGGGTTCCGGCCCGTTGCGCACGTAATGCGGGGCCATCACCGGCACGTAGATCGCGTCGCCGGGATGCAACTGGAAGGTCAGTCCGTAATCCGAAAAATCCTCGCGCCAGCCGAGTTCGCGCCCGCCCCCGGTGTGATAGGTTTCGTGCACCTTGTCCGGAGCGAAGCGGTTGTCGCCTGCGGGGAACACCGTCATCGCCTTGCTGCCGCGCAATTGCAGCAGGATGTTGTGCTCCGGGTCGAAATGATAGGGTGTGACGGCGTCGGGACTGGAGACGAAGATGAAGCCCTGCGGCGTCAGCAGCTCGCCCGTGGCGCGCTCTATCTCCTCGCGCAGTTCGTCCAGCAGTTCGTGCAGCAGCCCGGCGTAGGCGGCATCCTGTTCGATGTTCTTGAGCACGGCCCAGCTGTTCGCGGCGTCGATCTCGCGGATGGTTTCACCGATGCTGCGCGAGGGCGCGGCGGGCTTTTCCGTCACGCCGATGGGCAGGTCGCCGCGATTGTATTCGACGCTGGCGGCAGGCAGGCTCTCACCCAGCAGGGCCAGCGCATCGAGTTCGAGCAGCGGATGTTCGACCATGTCGTGCGTCAGCTTGTGCGGCCCTTCGGGATAGGACGCGGCGAAATAGGCGCGGCTGCGTGCCGGAAAGATCTGCTTGCCGCCGATGGAGCGGCCGTGAAGGTTGCCGACGTAGTGGCTCATTGCAGTCCTCTCGCGCCGCGTCCGGTCTCGAGCCGGATCAGTGTCCTGAAGGCCGCCCGGCGCAGGCCGCCTCCGATGCCGATGGAACGGCGCTGGATCGCCCGGCGCTCGCGCCACAGGTGATCGATCATGGGGTGATCCTGCGCGGCGCAGCTATCGGCCCAGTCGATGTCTTCGCGGTCCAGCAGCGCGAGGTTCTGTTGTTGCAGCAGGACGCCGGGGGAGAAGCGGGCATAGTCCTCGTCGAACGCGGTCTTGAAGGAATAGGCGCCCGGCGCGGTGAGGAAGTTCGCGAGCATGGCGATAGGCTTGCCGTCGAGGCGCAGGGCGAGGCGTTCCAGCCGCCCGCGCGCCGCAGAACCGGCAATCGCGAACCGGAACAGTTCCCGCGTGGCAGCGTGGCTGCGCATGGCGGAGCCGCTTTCGCCTTTCCAGCCACGCGCCTCCAGATCGAGGAACTCTGCCGTCCATTCGGCAATCTGGCTGTAGTCCGTCAGGCGTTCGAAAGTAACCTCGCCTTCCTCGCACAGGCGGCGCTGCTGGCGCCGCAGTTCCTTGCGCTTCTTGGCGGAAAGTGCGGCTTCGAAGTAGCTTTCGGAAGCCTGGGCCGAGCGCAGCATGGCGCGCTCCTCCTCGAAAACCGTGGCAGCCGGGCGCGCGTCTTCACGCAGCACGGCGGCGAGTGCATCGTGCAGGCGGCCTCGGGTGGGCACATGGGCGAGGTGGAGGAAAAGCGAGAGGCGCGTGTGCCGATCGCACCATGCCAGCAACGCGCGCCAGAACTCGTGTTCGAACCCCTGCGCCACCAGTGGCTGGCCGAGAAAGACATTGGGATGAACCCAGTTGGCAAGGTGGGGAATGGGATGGCCGTAGTAATTTCCTGACTGGATCACGGGCATCAGGCCCGCCAACTGGCCGTCAGTCTCGAAGGTGAGGATGGTCACGTTCCCGGCCTTGTCCAGCGCTCGCAGGGAGGGGAGCAGGTACCAGCTCTCGTAAAACGGGTTCGGCTCGCTCGCCCACTCGGCCAGCGCGTCCCATGCCGCGATCCGGTCCCGGCGGTCGAACTCGCGCCAGGCCCGACGCTGCATCCTCACGCGCGGGGCGGCAAGGCGCCCGACAGCGGCGATGGTGCCGCCGTTGAAAGCGCCGAGCCGGGGAAGGGGTGCGTCATAGGCCAAGGAAAAAGGTTAACCTCTCGTCGCGGAATCGGTCGAAGGACATTGCGCCTTCTAGGGGGCAGGGCGACAAGGAAGGATTAAGCGCAAAGGTAAAGAAAACCCTGCCCGGCGCGAACCGGGCAGGGTTTCCGTTAACCCCTTCGGGCAGACTGGGGAGGGGCTTACGCCCCTCCGGCCAGTGCGGCGAGCAGCAGCAGCGCCACGATGTTGGTGATCTTGATCATCGGGTTCACGGCCGGACCCGCGGTATCCTTGTAGGGATCGCCCACGGTATCGCCGGTCACGGCAGCCTTGTGGGCTTCGGAGCCCTTGCCGCCGTGGTTGCCGTCCTCGATGTACTTTTTCGCGTTGTCCCACGCACCGCCACCGGCAGTCATGGAAAGCGCGACGAACAGGCCGCCCACGATCACGCCCAGCAGCAGCGCGCCGAGAGCGGCAAAGCCGTTCTCCTCGCCCGCCACGAAAGTGATGACGAAGTAGACCACGATGGGGGCCAGCACCGGCAGCAGCGAGGGCACGATCATTTCCTTGATCGCGGCCTTGGTGACGAGGTCCACCGTGCGGGCATAGTTCGGGCGGCTGGTGCCGGCCATGATGCCCTTGTCCGCGGCGAACTGCTCGCGCACGTCCTTCACCACGTCACCCGCTGCGCGGCCCACGGCAGTCATGCCCATGGCCCCGAACAGGTAGGGCAGCAGAGCGCCCAGCAGCAGGCCGACGATCACGTATGGATTTTCCAGACTGAAATCGACGTCCGCGTCCGGGAAGAACTCGGCAAGGTCGGTGGTGTAGGCGGCGAACAGCACCAGTGCGGCCAGACCGGCAGAGCCGATGGCATAGCCCTTGGTCACGGCCTTGGTGGTGTTGCCCACGGCATCGAGCAGGTCGGTCTTCTCGCGCACGGAATCGTCCAGACCCGCCATTTCGGCGATGCCGCCCGCGTTGTCCGTCACCGGACCGTAGGCGTCCAGCGCCACGACCATGCCGGCCAGCGCCAGCATCGAGGTTGCCGCATAGGCAATGCCCATGAGACCCGCCAGCTGATAGGTGGCGATGATCGCGGTGACGATCGCCAGCGTGGGCAGGGCGGTCGATTCAAGGCTGATGGCGAGGCCCTGGATCACGTTGGTGCCGTGGCCCGTTTCCGAGCTTTTGGCGATCGAGCGGACCGGACGGAAATTCGTGCCGGTGTAGTACTCGGTGATCCAGATGATTATGCCGGTCAGCAGCAGGCCGATCACCGAACAGATGAACAGGTCCATGCCGGTGAAGGGCGCGAGCGAGGCCGTGCCTTCCTCCGCCAGCGGAGCGCCGGGATCGACCGCGCCGAGGTTCTCGCCCCCGATGGATGCGCCCATGTCGCCCAGGGCCATCTGCATGACGACGTAGATCAGCGGCACGGCCAGCACGGCGGTGACGAGGAAGCCCTTGTACATCGCGGCCATCACGTTCGTGCCGCCGCCAAGGCGGACGAAGTAGGTGCCGATGATGCTGGTGACGATGCAGGCACCGCCGATCAGCAGCGGCAGGGCCATCAGCGGCAGCAGCAGGTCTCCGGCGGCGGTCAGCAGCAGCGCGGTGAGCACCATGGTTGCGCCAACGGTCACGACGTAGGTCTCGAACAGGTCGGCAGCCATGCCGGCGCAGTCGCCCACGTTGTCACCCACGTTGTCCGCGATCACGGCGGGGTTGCGGGGATCATCTTCCGGAATACCGGCTTCCACCTTGCCGACAAGGTCTGCGCCCACGTCTGCGGCCTTGGTGAAGATACCGCCGCCAAGACGCGCGAAGATGGAGATGAGCGAGGCACCGAAGGCCAGTGCCACCAGCGCGTCCACCACGGTGCGGCTGTTGGCTGCAAGTTGCATCGGGCCGACCAGCACGTAGAAGAACACGGCAATAGCCAGCAGGGCGAGGCCCGCCACCAGCATGCCGGTGATCGCGCCGGCGCGGAAGGCCAGCGTCAGGCCCTGTTGCAGCCCCTTGCTGGCAGCCTGCGCGGTGCGCACGTTCGATTTCACCGAGATATTCATCCCGATGTATCCGGCAACGCCCGAAAGCACGGCCCCGATCACGAAGCCCACGGCGGAGATCGGGCCGAGGAACACGCCGACAAGCACGGCGACGACCACGCCGACGATGCCGATGGTGGTGTACTGGCGGTTGAGATAAGCCTTGGCACCTTCCTGGATGGCACCGGCGATTTCCTGCATTTTCTCGTTACCGGCATCGGCCCCGAGAACCTGGCGACTGGTGATGAAGCCGTAGACGACGGCCAGCAGTCCCAGGACAATAGCGATGATGATTAGGTCCATGACCTGCTATTCCCCTCTTCCCATTATGAAAGCGGCCCGGTTCTGCCGGGTCCGCCTAGGGGCATAGGGCTAACACAATGCCGGGCTTTCACAAGCGTGAAAGAACGTTATCCACTTGGGGGCGGTGCAGCCTGTTCGTGGGTGTAGCCGAGGCCCTCGCGGTTGGTCACAGGCTCTCCATCCACGAACAGCGGTGCGAAGCCGCGCGGCTCCACCGTGCCGATGCGGGTGGCTTGCACCGGGGGCTTGGTCCCTTCGGGCAGGGTGAACAGCAGTTCGTAATCGTCGCCCCAGGTGAGGCATTCCATCATGCGCTCAGGTTCTGCCACGGGGCAGGCAGACATATCGATGGCAATGCTCAACGCGCTTGCCTCAGCCAAGCGGAACGCGTCGAGCAGCAGGCCGTCCGACACGTCCATCATCGCGCTGACATGCGGGGCGAGCGCTTCCCCTTCAGCCACGCGGGCCAGCGGACGAGTGTAGGCGGCAGGGTCTGCTTCGGTGCCGTCGCGCATCGCCTCGAAACCCAGCATCGCTTCGCCCAGCGTGCCGGTGACGTAGAGGCCGTGGCCCACTTGCGCGCCTGCGCGGCTGGGCACGGGGGTATGGGTGGCACGACCGATGGCGGTGAGGCCCAGCGTGCGCATGCCGTTGCCGCGCACGGTATCGCCGCCGAGGATGCCCACGCCGTAGTGCGTCAACACATCATCCAGGCCGGCAAGGAAAGCTTCGTCCCCGTCGCCAAGAGTGTGACTCAGCAGCACGCCTACAGGCGATGCGCCCATGGCGGCAAGGTCGGACAGGTTGGTGGCAACCAGCTTCCACGCTACGTCGGCCATGTCCTGCGTCGACAGGAAATGGACCCCCTCGACCATCGTATCGTGGGTAAGCACCAGCGTCTCACCGCCAATTTCGAGAACGGCAGCGTCATCCTCCAGCCCGCGCGCCCCGGCGTGGAGAGGAAGGCGGCGCAGGGCGGCGATGAAATCGGTCTCGTTCACGCCGTTACCCCCCGTCGTGGCTCAGGAACGCACGTCCTTCGCCACGGCATCGAGCACGCCGTTCACGAATTTCGCCTCACGCTCGTCGAAGAAGGCATGGGCAACGTCCACATATTCGCTGATCGCGGTGCCAACTGGCACGTCCTGCCGGGCCATCAGTTCGTAGGTGCCGCAGCGCAGGATCTGAAGCATGGTCTTGTCGAGCCGCGCCAGCGTCCACCCCTCGGCCAGCTTTGCCGTCAATGCCGCGTCGATCTCCTCGTCGCGGGCGATCACGCCCGATACGATGTCATCGAAGAAATCGACTTCGGCTTCCTCGTACTGCTCCTCCTCGATTTCCTTGCCGAGGCGGTGCTGGTGGAATTCGTCCAGCAGGCGGGCCGTCGGCGTCTTTTCCATGTGGCGCTGGTAGAGCGCCTGCACGGCGGCGAGGCGCGACGCTGAGCGGGCGCGTGAGCGGGCGGGGGTGTTCATTACAATCTGACCTTTACGCTGGCGGCATGGGCAGGCAGGCCTTCGATCTCGGCCAGTGCCACGGCGGCGGGCCCGATTTCGCCCAGCGCCTTTTCGTCCAGCGAGATGAAGCTGGTGCGTTTCATGAAATCGAGCACCGACAGCCCGCTGGAAAAGCGTGCGCGGCGACCCGTGGGAAGAACGTGGTTCGGCCCGGCGACGTAATCGCCGATGGCCTCGGGCGTGTGACGGCCGAGGAAGACGCTGCCTGCGTGGCGAATGCGGTCGAAGATGGCCTCGGGATCGTCGGTGGCGATCTGCACGTGTTCTGCGGCAAGGCGGTCTGCCAGTGCGGGCGCATCGTCCAGCAGGCTGTCCACCACGATCACGACGCCGTGGTTCTCCCAGCTCTGCCGGGCCACGTCCCTGGTGTCGAGCTGCGCCAGCAGCACGTCCACCGCGTCTTCCACGGCGGCGGCGTAGCCTTCGCTGTCGGCGATGAGGATGGACTGGCTGGAGGGATCGTGTTCGGCCTGGCTCAGCAGGTCGGCGGCGATCCAGTCGGGGTCGTTCTTGTCGTCGGAGATCACCAGGATTTCGCTGGGGCCTGCCACCATGTCGATGCCGACCACGCCGTAAAGCTGGCGCTTGGCTTCGGCGACCCAGGCGTTGCCTGGGCCGGTGATGACGTCGACCGGCTGGATGCGCTGCGTGCCATAGGCGAGGGCGGCAACGGCCTGCGCGCCGCCGACGCGCCACACCTCGTCCACGCCGCAGATGTGCGCGGCGGCCAGCACCAGGTCGTTCATCTCCCCGCGCGGGGTGGGCGTGGTGACGACGAGGCGTTCGACGCCCGCGACCTTGGCCGGGATGGCGTTCATCAGCAGGCTGGAGGGATAGGCGGCGCGGCCACCCGGAACGTAGAGGCCGGCAGCCTCGACAGCACTCCACCGCGCGCCGAGGCGCACATTCGTCTCGTCGCGATAGTCGCGGTCCTTGGGGAGTTGCCCCTCGTGGTAGGCGCGGATGCGCTCTGCCGCCATCACGAGCGCCTTGCGCACGTCCGGCATCAGCATGTCGAAGGCGGCCTTGCACTGGTCCTTGCCGATGCGCCAGCTGGCGAGGTCAGCGGTCAGCGCGTGCTTGTCGTAACGCATGGTCAGGTCGACCAGCGCCTCGTCGCCCTTCTGGCGCACCTGCTGGATGATGCTGCGCACATCGGTGGCAACATTCTCGTCGCTTTCGCGCCGATCGTTCACGATCCGGGCAAATTGCGTTTCGAAATCTTCGGCCTTGGCATCGAGGCGGCGCATCAGGCTGCCTTCCTTTCGGCGCCCGCGCGAAAACGCTCCACCAGCGCGGCAACGCGCGGGTCTGTCTTCATCGCGGCGCGGTTGACGATCAGCCTGGCGCTGACCTGCATGATGGTGTCTTTCTCAACCAGGCCGTTGGACTTGAGCGTGCCGCCGGTGGAAACGAGGTCCACGATCCGGCCCGCGAGGCCCGTGGAGGGGGCCAGTTCCATCGCGCCGTTCAGCTTGATGCACTCGGCCTGGATGCCCTTCGCCTCGAAATAGCGGCTGGTGATATTGGGATACTTGGTCGCAACGCGCAGGTGGCTGGCATTGCCGTACTTGTATTCGACGGGTTCCTTCGGCTCGGCCACGGAAAGGCGGCAGGCGCCGATGCCGAGGTCGACGGGTGCGTAGAGTTCGGAATAGTCGAACTCCTCGATCACGTCGGACCCCACGATGCCCACCTGCGCCGCGCCGAAGGCCACGAAAGTCGCCACGTCGAATGCGCGCACGCGCAGGATGCGCATGGTGCCCGTCTCGTCTGCGAAACTGAGCGAGCGATCCATCTTGTCGTGAAAGGCGCTTTCCGGCACGACGCCGGCATCGGCCATCACGGGCAGGGCTTCATCGAGGATGCGGCCCTTGGGCACGGCAAAGATCAGCGGCCCATAGCGGTTTTCGTCGGAACTGTCGGTCATCGCCGCGCGATTTAGGGGCACGAGGCAAAAAGGGCAATGCGAATGGCGAGTGAAAGCGAAACCGGCAACGTCATGGAGATCGCCAGCGTGGCAGAAGCGATCGAGTGGCAGGCGCAACACATGGAGCGTGCCGGCTCTCCAAACAATGCGCGCATATTGCGTTCCTTGCTGGCGGTGATGGAAACGCAGACCGCCACCGGGCGCCGCATCGCCAACTGGCAGGGGCTGACGCTGGAAGATGCCATGCCGCTGCGGGTGGCGGGCGGGTTTCACTACCTGCTGCTGACGGGCGAGGAAGAGCGGCTGGCCGATGTCTACCGCGGCGCGATCACCGATCAGGGGCAAGTGGATGACCTTATCGTGGAGATCGTCCAGCGGCACGATCACACCCTGCTGCCGTGGCTCGACGGCCCGCCGCAGACCAACGAGGCCGGGCGCAGCGCCAGCGTGATGGCTGGGCTTTTGTGGCTGTCGGGCAAGCTCGGCCCGAAATTCGAGTTGACCGAGATCGGCGCGAGCGCGGGCGTGAACACCATGATGGCGCGCTATTTCTACAACCTTGGCGGCGTGAAGGTCGGGCCAAGCCTGTCCTCGATCACGATCGCGCCCGAGTGGCGCGGCGATCCGCCGCCCGCGAACCCGGTCGAGATCGTCGGGATCAAGGGCTGCGACATCAAGCCGATCGACCTGACCGACGAGCGGCAGGCGATCCGGCTGAAAAGCTATATCTGGCCCGAGGCTATGGAGCGCCTCGCCCGGATGGATGCCGCCATCGCGATGGCCGAACGCGCCGCACCCGACCTCGTGCAGATGGATGCCGGCGACTTCGTGGAAGAACGCCTAGCCGCGCCGCAGGAGGTAGGCGTCACCCGCGTGCTGTTCCACACCGTAATGTGGCAATACATGCCTCAGGTGACGCGTGAGCGAATTACCGCTGCGATGGAGGCTGCGGGCGAGCGGGCAACGGCGGGAAAACCGCTGGCCTGGATCAAGGTCGAGACAAACCGCGCCACCTTCAAGCACGAGTTACGCGTCCGATACTGGCCCGGCGGTTCCGAGGAAGTGAAACTGGCCGAGGCACACCCGCACGGCGCATGGGTGGAGTGGCAAGGGGAGGGTTAGTTTGTCCGCTCGAGGAACCCGTCCATCGCCGCACTGACGGCGTCGGGCGCTTCCCAGGGCACGAAATGGCCGACGCCTGCGATTTTTTCGAGGGTAAGGTCCGACACCACCTCGTCCAGTCCGTTGATATTGGCCGGGAGTAGCGCTTCGTCCCCCGTGCCCCAGACGACCAGCGTGGGTATCGCGATCTTCGGCAGCGGCGGCGGCGCATATTCAGGCGGCAGGCCGAAGGGATCGTCCATCGACGGCACGGAGATGCCGCTGGCGCGATACCAGTTGAGCATGGCGAAGCTGGTTTGCGGATCGCGCCATTGCTGCATCAGCAAGGGCAGTTCGTCGGGATCGTATTGCGGGCGATCGTTCCACGTCAGCGCGGTATGCAACAGACCGGCAAGGCCGTGTTCGGCGATCATAGCGTCGTGCGCCGGATCGCGGAAGGTGCGCATGTACTGGCTGGCCTCGCGCTGGTCCGGATCGGTCAGCAGCAGGCGCTGGAAGATGACCGGGTGCGGGGCATTGGCAATTACCGCGCGGGTAACGGCGCCGGTCGACTGTCCGAACGCGGCAACAAGCCAAGCCAGCGCGCCGCCCCAGTCGTGGCCGACGATCGTGAAAGTCTCGACCTCCAGCACCTTGGCAAGGCCGAAAATGTCCTGCACCAGCGCCATCGTCTCGTAATGCTCGGCCCCTTTGGGCTTTGACGAATTGCCGTAGCCGCGCTGGTCGGGCGCGATGCAGCGGTAGCGGCCATTCAGGTGCGCGATCTGGTTGCGCCAGGTGCGGTGGTTTTCCGGAAAACCGTGCAGGAACATCAGCGCAGGCGCATCGCGCGGGCCGGTGTCCCAAACGTCCAGTTCGATGCCGGTGGGCAGCTTCACGCGGGTGAGATCGCTCACGATCACACGCCCTTGCTGGGGATGCCGAGCAATTCGATGGTGAACAGCAGCGTCGCGCCGCCGGGGATCGGCCCGCGACCCTGCAGGCCGTAGGCGGACGTGGCGGGAATGGCGATCTCAACCGTGTCGCCCACGCCCATGTAGGGGATGGCGACCTGCCAGCCGCGGATCAGGCCGGAGAGCGGAAAGGTTGCCGGTTCGCCGCGCTCCACCGAGCTGTCGAACACTTCGCCATCGATGAAGCTGCCGGTGTAGTGGATGGTGATCTGGTCGCGCACGGTCGGGGCAGGGCCGCTGCCGTCGCCCTCGATGCGGCGGAACTTGATGCCGCCTTCCAGCGTCGCCCAGCCATCCGCGCGGGTGCGCGAATGCAGCGCGGCCTGCTGTTCATTGTGCCATTCGATCGTGGCGGGCGCACCCGGTTCGGGCTGCGGCGGCGCGTCCTGCGCGATGGCGGGGGCGGAGAGGAAGAGGGCGGCGAGAAACAGGGGAATCTTGTGCATGACCCTGCCTTAATCACTTTCGGTCGCAGTGCGAAGTCGAATTGCGGATCGCGGCACGGCCCAACCTGAAGGTGCCACGGTCCGCCCATCTCGAATTGCGTGGGAGTTCACGCAATTTAGGCCCGACGCCACGCAAACGGAGATTATTTATGCGTTTTATTTGCTTGAGCCTTGCCGCAATTGCCCTGGCCGCGCCGGTCGGAGTGGCAGCGCAGGACAGTGCCGATACGGCCCCGTCCGCCACCCAGGCACCGCAGCAGGCGCTCCCCTCTTCGGCGGACATCTCGGATGAGGAAGTCTCGCAGTTCGCTCTTGCTGCCCTGATCGTGCAGCAGATTGCCGCCGACGAGGCTATCCCGCAGGAAGAGAAGCAGGCGACGGTCCAGCAGGCAGTGGAGCAGATCGGCGTCGCCCCGCAGCGTTATAACACGCTTGCCCGCGCAACGCAGAACGATCCGGCCCTGGCAGAGAGGGTAAACCTTGCCGCCAATGCGCACATCGAAGTGGCGCAATCCAGCCAGTAAGGCTGATCGCGCCCGTCAGGGATAGCTGACGGTCTTGGGCTGGCCGTTGGGCAGGGGGATCCATTCCGCCTCGTCGCCCGGCACCTTGGCAAAGCGCCCTTCGCGCCAGTCTTCCTTCGCCTGGTTGATGCGGTCCCTGTCTGAGCTGACGAAGTTCCACCACACATGGCGCTTCGTGGCGAAGGCTTCGCCGCCCAGCAGCATCACGCGCCCGCCACTGCGGCTGGCGAGCGTCATGGCAACGCCGGGTTTTAGGACGACGAGGTCATAAAGCTGCAAGGGCACACCATCGATGGTGGCATCGCCGCCCACCAGCATAACCGCGCGCTCGTCCGCCTCGGCGTCGATGGGGATGGAGCTGCCCCCTTGCAGTAATATCTCGGCGTAGATCGTTTCGGCATGACAGGTGGTGGGCGCGCGTTCGCCCCAGAGTTGGCCCATGATGACCTGCGCGCGCGCGCCGTCGGCGTCGATCCACGGCAGGTCTCTGATTGCCTCGAAAGCCGGGTCGATCTCTTCCTTGCCATCGGGCAGGGCCAGCCACGTCTGCATGCCGTAGAGGCTCGGCCCCTTGGCGCGCTCGACTTGCGGGCTGCGCTCCGAATGGACGATGCCGCTGCCCGCCGTCATCAGGTTCACCGTGCCCGGGTGGATGGTGGAGAAAGTGCCGATGGAATCGCGGTGGTCGATCGCGCCGTCGAACAGCCAGGTGACGGTGGCGAGGTTGATGTGCGGGTGCGGGCGCACGTCCATGCCGCTGCCAAGGTCAAGCTGGGCAGGACCGAACTGGTCCACGAAGACGAAGGGGCCGACCATGCGGCATTCCTTCGACGGCACGGCGCGCCGGACGGTAAAGTCGCCAAGGTCGTGGCTGACGGGGGTGACGGTCTTGAGGATGTTGTCCGATGCGGTGCTCATGGTGGGAAGACGCTCCTACTGCTCGTCCAGTTCCTCGTAATGGCGGAAGATGCCGTCCTCGTTGAACTCCATGCGCCGCTCGCTGGCGAGGTAATCGGCCAGCGGCTCGATCTCCGGCACAGCGCCCTGCAACCCTTCCAGGTTGGCCCAGGTGCCTTGCATTTCCTTCATGTAGTTCGGGAACATGTAATCCAGCCCCTCCATGATCTGGAACAGGCTGGTGTCGACGTGGGTGGGCTGCTGCCCCAGCATGAACGGCCCGCCGTTGGCGGCAAGCGCGTTGTCGAAATGGATGAGGTATTTGGGGATGCGCTGGCCGCGGAAATAGCCGGCTTTCTCGAAAGCGGCTTCCATCTGGTCGGCGTAGTAGAGCTCGCTGGCGACGGGGTGGTGGACGGAGTGAATCTCTTCCACGAAATCGGCGATGTCGAGTTGCAACTGGAACAGCCCGAGATCGACTTCCATCTCGCCCGAGCCAAGCCCTTCCTTGTCGGAGAGGTATTGCAGGATCAGCGCGGTCTGGCCGATCACCACCTCGTCATCGACGATATAGGGTGGGGCGAAAGGGCGGATGCCTTCCAACGAATGCATGTGTTCCACCAGCGCATCGGCGTTCTGCTCTCGCGCCATGTCGGTGTATTCGAGCTGGAACGCTTCGCAGAACAGGCGCACGAATTCGCCGCGGCCGGGGATATGCGGCCAGTACCACAGTTCGATGCTCATGCAGCCTCTCCGGGGGCGTAGCACTTCATTGCAAAGGCATGGACGCGCTCGCCCGGAATATCGCCCAGCGCGCCCAGCACCATGCGCTGGCGGGCTAGGCGGTTCTTGCCTTCGAAGTGGGGGCTTTCGACGATCACGGTGAAGTGCGATTCGCCGCTGCCATCGTCTCCGGCATGGCCATAGTGCTTCGCGCTATCGTTGATGACTTCCAGCCGCGTGGGGGCAAGGGCGCCGCGCAGCAGCGTTTCGATTTCTTGTGCAACAGGTCCGCTCATGCGCCCCAATTGGGGGTTCCAATCGCGCGGTGCAATCCCGATCAAGGGGCGTTCATGCGTAACCAGCGATTCCACGGCCGCTACGAGAGCGAGGGAAGGGTGTGCGAGCACCCCACCTGCCGCGAACCGGGCGAATTCCGCGCACCGGGCACACGCGGCAACTCTTTCGACGGGCCGGGCGAATGGCGCTGGTTCTGCCTGGAGCACGTGCGCGAATTCAACGCGGGCTACGACTGGTTCGAGGGCATGAATGCCGATGAAATCTACGCAGCGCAGGCGCCCGGTGCCGGGTGGAACAGCGAGAGCCCGGCATTCAGGCCGACGGCGGGGATGGACGGGATGCCGCGCTGGGCGGATTTCCACGATCCGCTGGACGCGATCGGCGCGCGCGCGGCTGACATTCGCAAGGCGGCGCAGGGGCGCACCTATGCCGAGCACAGCCGCTTCACCCCGAAAGAGCGCGAGGCGCTGAACGTGATGGGGCTCGGCCCGAAAGCCGACCGGCCGGAACTGCGGCGGCGCTATTCGGAACTGGTGCGGCGCTATCACCCCGATCGCAACGGCGGGGACCGGGCCTACGAGTACCGCCTGCAACGCGTGGTGGAAGCCTACCAGCTTCTCCGCCGCGCCGATGCGTTCGCCTAGGGCGAACCGCCGGGCTTCTGCCGGAAGGCCCAGCGCAGGGTGCCGCCCAAAGCGTTTGTCACGAGCTTTGACGGCGTGGCCTGCCAGCCGGGGCGCTCCAGCGCCAGCATGGTGCGGGCGAAGGGCGGGACAAGGTCCACCGCCGCGTTCGCCAGGAATGGCTGCACCGCGCCTGTCGCGCCCTCGATCCGCTTGTTGACGATCAACTGCGCCACCTCGCGCGCTTCGGGCGATGTGCGCAGGTCGCCGCGCATCTCGCGGAAGATCGCCTGCGCCTCCGCCTTCGTTTCGGGCACCGGGTCTGCACCAAGGCGGCGGGCGATGAGGGCGAACTGGCGGAAATATTCGTCCTGCTCAGCCAGCGGCATGTCCGGGCGCACGTGGGTGAGCCAGGCCTCGAGGAACATCAGCGATTCGGTGACGTGGACCCAGGCCAACGTGCGAGGATTGGTGGCGGAGTAAGGCGTTCCGTCGGGCAGTGTGCCTTGCACCTTTGCGTGAATGGTGTTCACCCGCGCAATCGCCGCAAGGGCATCGTCGCGGTGGCCATAGGTGGTGACAGCGATGAAACGCGCGGTGCGGCGCAGACGGCCATGCATGTCGGCGCGGAAGTTGGAGAAATCCAGTACGCCACGCAGGGCATGGGGGTGGAGCATCTGCAACAGCAGAGCGGCCATGCCGCCCACCATCATGCTGACCACGTCGGCGTGCACCATGCGGATTGGCGTGTCCTTCTCGAACAACGCCTCGTCCGAAGGCGGCACCGGGGTTTCGCCCCTTGCCGTATCGTTGAAAGCCGCGCGCACGCTTTCAACCAGCTTGAGCCGGGCAAACTCGATAGGATCGGGCCTCGCCATGCTTGCAATGTGGGTCAGGGTGCAACGAAATGCGAGGGGCTTAGCCGCCCGGACTGCCCAGCGTTGCCTTGTATGCATCGCGGGCCTGCAGTCGCGACTGATAGGCGCGGAAGGAGGGCCGGTCCGTCAGGCTGCCGAAACGAAGGCCCCAGTCGACCTGGCTGCCGACATAGACATCGGCCATGGTGAACCGGTCGCCGCAAGTGAAATCGTTGTTCTGGAACCACGTGTCCAGCGCATCCACCACGCGGTCGAAGCTGCCGAAGCCGGATGTCATCTGCTGCTTGGCGTCCTTGGGTTCCCACCCCATCGCGCGGTTGGTGATGGCGGCTTCCATCGGTCCAGCGGCGAAGAACAGCCAGCGGAAATAGGCGGCCTTTTCCTCGTCGCGCGGGAGCAGGCCGGGCGCTTCCATTTCGGCAAGGTAGTGGCAAATCGCAGCGCATTCGCTCACCACCTTGTCGCCGGTTTCGTGGTGATGGACGACGGTCGGGACCTTGCCCATCGGGTTCGCCTCGAACAGGGCGGCGGGCTTGTCCTCCCACTCCACCAGGGCGAGTTCCGGCTCCACCCCCGCTTCGGCAAAGGCCCATTGCACTATCAGCGCACGGCTCAGCGGGTTGAAGAAAAGTGTGTAGCCCATCGGTCCCTCCATCCCGGCGAATCGGGCAAGAACATTAGGCGAACACAAGCGATCCCGTCAATCGCGGGCCCGGTTCAATCTCGACCCATCGTGAACAGCGGAGAAAAGCCGCCCCAGATCATGCGCATCCCGTCGAACGGCATTTCCATGTCCTGCGACCAGAACTCGTCGTCCTGCATCCTCTGGTGCGCGGCATCGCAGGTCTGCTTGTCGGGCCAGATCATCCACGAGAACACGATCCGCTCCCCGTCCTCGGCCTGGGTAGCCTTGCGGAAATCGGTGAGCTTGCCGTCGCTCACGTCCTCCTCCCACGCCTCCATGATTTCGGTGACGCCGTATTCGGCGAACTTCTCCGCAGCGCGCGCGGCAAGGTCGCGGTAGGCGTCCTTGTTGCCTTCGGGCACGGCGATCAGGAAACCCTGCACGTACATCGGCCATTCTCCTTCCCCGGAAAGGCATCACGCTCTGCCTTTTGCGTGAAACCGTCAAGACAGCGTGTGCGGACCTTGGGCCGTATCGCCGCACATCTGTGTTGCAGGCAGGTGGCCACCCGTATAGGCAGCACCCGACATGAACGAACTTCTCAAGACCCACCAGAACGACGACACCGAAATGGAGGCGCCGGACATCGAACTCGACGTTCGTGAAACCTTCGGCATCGACGTGGACATGAAAGTCCCGGCCTTCAGCATTCCGGACGACCGCGTTCCCGATATCGACAAGAGCTACGTGTTCGATCCCGACACCACGCTGGCGATCCTGGCGGGCTTTGCCCACAATCGCCGCGTCATGGTGCAGGGCTATCACGGCACTGGCAAGTCGACCCATATCGAACAGGTCGCCGCCCGCCTGAAATGGCCGCTGATACGCATCAACCTCGATGCGCATATCAGCCGTATCGACCTGGTCGGGCGCGACGCCATCGTGCTGCGCGACGGTTTGCAGGTAACGGAATTCCGCGAGGGCCTGCTGCCATGGGCGCTGCAGCAC
This sequence comes from Erythrobacter westpacificensis, assembly GCF_039542285.1. Classification (NCBI taxonomy): domain Bacteria; kingdom Pseudomonadati; phylum Pseudomonadota; class Alphaproteobacteria; order Sphingomonadales; family Erythrobacteraceae; genus Erythrobacter; species Erythrobacter westpacificensis. The sequence continues at coordinate 248,378 of NZ_BAABHV010000021.1, read as the reverse complement.
CCCGTCGCGCTGGTGTTCGACGAATACGATGCGGGCCGTCCGGACGTGATGTTCGTGATCCAGCGCGTGCTGGAGCAGCAGGGCAAGCTGACCCTGCTGGACCAGAACCGCGTGATCCGGCCCGATCCGTTCTTCCGTTTGTTCGCCACCGCCAACACCGTGGGCCTGGGCGATACCAGCGGCATGTATCACGGCACGCAGGCGATCAACCAGGGCCAGATGGACCGCTGGAACATCGTCGTCGGCCTGAACTACCTGCCGGCGGAGACCGAGCGCGAGATCGTCGGCGCCAAGACCACGCTGGACGAGAAGATGGTGGCCGACATGATCCGCGTGGCGGACCTGACGCGGCAGGGCTTCATGAACGGCGATATCTCCACCGTCATGAGCCCGCGTACCGTCATCACCTGGGCGCAGAACACCGAGATCTTCGGCAACGCAGGCTATGCGTTCCGGCTCAGCTTCCTCAACAAGTGCGACGAGGCGGAGCGGATGCTGGTGGCGGAATACTACCAGCGCGTGATGGGCGAGGACCTGCCTGAAAGCGTCGTCCACAAGGCGTAAATCCAAGGCTGTTCGCGTTTCGTCGATTGTTCACTTGCCAGCCACGCGCCTGGCGGTAGCAAGGCGCTTTCACCTGAAACGGGGACTTTTCGCTTGATCAACCGACTTTCCGCTGGCGCGCTGGCCCTTGCCACATCGCTGGCCGCCACGCTTGCGATTTCCACTGCCGCCGCTGCCAAAACCGTCGACCGCGAGGCACTGGAGCGTGACACCACGATCCTGTCTGCCGACGACATGGAAGGACGCGAGGCCGGTACGCGCGGGCACGAACGGGCGGCGGGCTACGTTGCCGGACGCTTCGCCGCGATGGGGCTGGAGCCTGCGGGAGACGACGGCACCTATTTCCAGCACGTGCCCATGCGTCGCTATACGCGCGCCGAGGACGGAAACAGCATTGCCATCGAAGGGCTGGGCGAACTGGAGTTGTTCGAGGATTACGTCGTCTCCGGCACGGCCCAGCAGGAAAGCGGCACGATCACCGCGCCGCTGGTGTTCATCGGCTACGGCCTCGACATTGAGGGACGCGACGATTTTGCCGGGGTGGACCTCGAGGGGGCGGTGGCCATCCGCGCTTACGGCGGGCCGGATGGCTTGAACACGGAAGAGAACGCGCACCTGCGCTCCACCCTCAACCAGCGCCTTTCCGATCGCGGTGCCATCGGGGTGCTGCTGATGCACACGCCCAAGCTGGGGCAGATCTACGACTGGGATCGTCTGGTCGAAATTTCCAGCCACGGCAGTTCGATGACCTGGGTGGGGCCGGACGGGGTGGCATATTCCAGCGGTCCGGGCATCCTTGCTTCGGGCTCGCTCTCGCCCGAAGTCTCGCGCCAACTGCTTGAAGGCCAGGCGTTCGATTACGACGATCTCGCCGCTGCCGAAGCCACGCCCGAAGCGCGCCTGCCCAGCTTCGCGCTTGGCCGCGACGTTACCATCGAGTTCGCCAGCAGTTTCGAGGAGATCGACACGCCCAACGTGATCGGCAGGCTTCCCGGCACCGATCCTTCGGTGGCCGACGAATACGTGGTGCTGACCGCGCACCTCGACCATGTCGGTATCCAGCCGACCGAGGAAGAAGGCGACGACGAGATCTACAACGGCGCGCTCGACAATGCCGTGGGCGTTGCCAGCATGATCGAGGTTGCCCGCCTGCTGGGCGAGGAACCGCCGCGCCGCCCGGTGCTGGTGATTGCTCTCACGGCAGAGGAAAAGGGCCTGCTCGGCTCCAGCTACAACGCCGCCCATCCCACCGTGCCCGCAGAGCAAGTGGTGGCGAACGTCAATCTGGACATGCCGGTCATCACCTACGACTTCGCAGACGTGGTCGCCTTCGGGGCGGAACGTTCCAACCTATACCCGCAGGTGGTTGCGGCGACCGAAGCCCATGGCCTGACGCTCAGCCCCGATCCGCAACCCGAGCAAGGCTTCTTCACCCGGTCGGACCAGTATTCCTACGTCCGGCAGGGCGTGCCCGCGGTCTATCTCGACCTTGGTTTCGCCAATGGCGGCGAGGACGCGCAGGGCGTGGTCTTCGACAACCACTATCACAAGCCTTCGGACGAAGTGAGCCTGATCGACTTCGGCGCGCTCGAACGGTTCGTGGCGGTGAACCACGCCATCGCCCGCAATGTTGCGAACATGGAGGAGACGCCGGCGTGGCAGCCGGGCGATTTCTTCGGTGAGACCTTCGGCGGAAGGCTCATCGGGCAAGAGTAGGGCTGCTTCATCGCAGGCTCATCTCCACCCTCGCATAACGTGTATTGTTCTGCTAATACACCATTGTGAATCGCATGTGGCGCAATCCCTTCAGGCGGCGGAAGCCGGACTACACTCGCTGGACCGAGCGCGACCTCGCGCTCGAGTCCGCGCCGTGGACGCCGCTGTCCGACCTCGACGACGATGATTACGGCCCGCGCGCCGCGCCGCCACGGTATTACGATCGCGAACGCTATCGCAGCGGCTGGCGTCGTTTCCTGCCCGAAAGGGCGAGGGGGCGCGGCAAGCTGTGGTGGGGCAGCCGCATCGTCGCGGCGCTGACCGGCATATTCATCCTGCTGGTCGCGTGGCTGGCGATCACCGCGCCGCTTTCCAAGAGCCTGGAGCCGATTGCTCCGCCACAAATCACGCTGCTGGCCGCCGACGGTACGCCGATTGCGCGCAACGGGGCCGTGGTGGACGAACCCGTGCAGGTTTCAGATCTGCCCGCCCACGTGACGCAGCCGTTCCTCGCGATCGAGGACAGGCGGTTCTACAATCACTGGGGCGTCGACCCGCGCGGCGTGGCGCGGGCGCTGTTCACCGGTGTGGGCGGCGGCTCCACCATCACGCAGCAGCTCGCCAAGTTTACCTTCCTCACGCCCGAGCAGACCCTGACGCGCAAGGCGCGAGAGGCGCTGATCGCCTTCTGGCTGGAGGCGTGGCTGACAAAGGACGAGATTCTCGAGCGTTACCTCTCCAACGCCTATTTCGGCGATAACATGTACGGCCTGCGCGCTGCATCGCTGCACTATTTCTACCGTCAGCCGGAGAACCTGCGTCCGGAGCAGGCGGCGATGCTGGCGGGGCTGTTGCAGGCTCCCAGCCGTCTTGCCCCCACGCGCAACCCGGACCTTGCGGCGCAGCGCTATAACCTCGTCAAAGGCGCGATGGTGGCCGCCGGCTACATCACGCAGGCGCAGGCCGATGCGATGGCCGTGCCGCAGACGGACGTGCGCACCCGCAACGACCTGCCCACCGGCACCTATTTCGCCGACTGGGCGCTGCCTGCCGCGCGTGCCGACAGCGAAATGAGCTATTCGCGCCAGACCATCACCACCACGCTCGACAGCCAGTTACAGGCCGCTGCCAACCGCGTGATCCAGCGCGCGCCGCTGGGCGGAGCGCAGGTGGCGCTGGTGGCGATGCGTCCCAACGGGGAGGTTGTCGCCATGGTTGGCGGCAAAGACTATTCGCAAAGCCCCTTCAACCGCGCCACGCAGGCGCGCCGCCAGCCGGGTTCCACCTTCAAGCTGTTCGTCTATCTCGCCGCGCTGCGTAACGGGTGGAGCCCGGACGACCGTATCTCGAACCAGCCCTTCACCGAAGGCAGCTACCGGCCGAGCAATGCCAATGGACGCTATTCGGAAAGCATCAGCCTGCGCGAAGCCTTCGCCCAGTCCTCCAACGTGGCGGCCGTGCGGCTGCTGAACGAGGTGGGCAGCAAGGCGGTGATCGAGACCGCGCGCGAACTGGGCGTGACCTCGCCCTTGCCGGAGGGCGATCCGAGCATGGCGCTGGGCACCTCCACCATGAGCTTGCTGGAACTTACCACCGCCTATGCGGGCGTTGCCGCCAACAGCTTCCCGGTGGAGCCGCACGCCTTTCCCGCAGGGGAAGGCGGATGGTTCGACTGGCTGCTGGACGGACGCGGCAACCTGTCGTCGAGCGATCGGCGCGAGATCGAGGGCATGCTGCGCAGCGCGATCAATTCCGGCACCGGTCGCGCGGCGACGCTTTCCATCGCCAACTACGGCAAGACCGGCACCACGCAGGACAACCGCGACGCGCTGTTCGTCGGCTACGCGGGCGAGGGGGATAGCCGGCTGGTGGTGGGAGTATGGATCGGCAACGACGACAACTCGCCGCTCGGCAACATTTCCGGCGGCGGGCTGCCCGCGCGCATCTGGCGCGATTTCATGCAGGCTGCCCTGGGCGCCAGCGCCGCGCCGCCGCGTCCCACGCCGTCTCCCGATCCCAGCGGCCCCGTGCAGCCGCAGGACGTGCCGGACCTGCAGGATATCCCGCTGGGTGACGGTCGCCGCCTGATCATCAACGATGACGAGGCGGTGCTGTCGACCGATATCGAGGGCGTGCCGCTGGAAATGCGCATACGCGACGGCGAGTTTTCGCTCGATATCGACGAAGCCGCCGCCCAGCGCGAGCTGGAGCGGCGGGTGGAAGAAGCGGCGCAGCAGTAACGCGCGCGGTCGTTAGCCGTGCGGCGTGACGAGGTATTTCTCGCCCGTCGCCATCTGCGCGTAATCCATCATCGCGTCCTTGGTCAGCATCTCCTCCAGGTCGACCCGGGTCTTGTAGGAGCTGGCGAACGTCGTCTTGAGGCCGTCCTTAACGCGCTGGCGCAGGCCCATCAGGGTCTGCAGGTCGCAGCTTTCCAGGAACGGCATCAGCAGCCAGCCCGACACCGTCCAGGCAAAGCCGTAGCTTGGCGTGAGGATGGTGGGCGCCAGTTCCAGGCGGCCGTAGATATACATCTTCTTCTGCTTGTTGGAGCCGTAGCGGCTGTATTCGGTCATCTCCTTTGCCGCCACGCGCTCCATCGCGCGCAGGCAGGTGTCGGTGGTGCGCCCGCCGCCGATGGGATCGAAGCCAAGGAAAGCCCCGGTCGCGCCAATGGCCTCGGCCAGCTTTGCCTCGAAATCGTCGTCAGAGCTGTTCACCACGTGTGCCGCGCCCTGGTCTTTCAGCAGCTGCGCCTGCTCGTGCTTGCGCACGATGTTGACGAGGCCGAGGCCGTCTTCCTGGCAGATGCGGTTGAGCATCTGGCCAAGGTTCGAGGCGGCAGCCGCATGGATGATCGCCTTGTGCCCCTCGCGCTTCGCAGTCTCCGCAAAACCCAGCGCCGTCATGGGGTTGACGAAGGAACTTGCACCATCTTCCGAAGAGTGATCGCCCAGCGGCAGGCACATCATGGCATCGGCGATGGCATATTCGCCGAAGGCGCTGCCCGGCACGCAGGCGACCCGCTGGCCCAGCAGCGATTGCGCCATTTCGCCGTCGCCCGCCGCGATCACTTCACCCGCGCCCTCGTTACCGACGGTTTGCGGCTTGCCCATGCGTGCGGCCTGCCCGGCTGCGACTTGCGGGGCGATCGGCATCGTGACCTTGCCCGCCTCGAACGTGGCGTTTTCGAAGTCCACCCCGGTGGTCATCAGGAACAGGTCCGAGGGGTTGATGGGCGCCGCTTCCATCTTCACCAGCACCTGATTGCCCTTGGGCTCCGGAAAAGTCTTTTCCTCCAGAGACAGCACCATGGTGTTGTCGGAATTGAGCGTGGAGATGAGCTGGCGTCCAGTGGTGGTCATGCGGCTTGTTCCTCTTCCGGATAGGTGGCTTTGACGAAATACAGGCCCTCTGGCGGGGCATTCAGGCCCAGCGCGGAGCGGTCTTTCGCTTCCAACGCCTCAGCCATCCGATCTATCCCCCAGGTGCCCTGTCCCACAAGGGCAAGGCAGCCCACCATCGAGCGGACCTGATGGTGCAGGAAACTGCGCGCGGCGGTACGGACGATGACGGCATCGCCCTCGCGGCTGACATCCAGCCGGTCGAGCGTCTTCAAGGGACTTGCGGCCTGGCAGTGGGCGCTGCGGAACGTCGTGAAGTCGTGCTGGCCGACCAGCGCCTGCGCGGCCTCGTGCATGGCATCGGCATCAAGCGGGCGGGCGACATGCCAGGCGCGGCCCTTTTCCAGCGTCAGCGGCGCGCGGCGATTGCGTATCCGGTATTCGTAAGACCGGCCGATGCAGGAAAAACGGGCGTGCCAATCGTCGGGCTTTACCTCGCAATGGATGATGGCGACGGGATCGGGCCGCAGTTTCGCGTTCAGCGCTTCCATCAGGCGGAACGGCTCGATGTCCTTCTCGATATCGAGATGGCTGCGCATGGCGAGAGCGTGCACGCCGCTGTCGGTGCGCCCGGCGCTGTGCAGCGTTACCGTTTCACCGGTTATGGCGTGGGCCGCATCCTCGATGCTCTGCTGCACGCTGGGGCCGTTGTCCTGCCGTTGCAGGCCGAAGAACGGGCCGCCGTCGAATTCGATGGTGAGGGCGAAGCGGGTCATCCGGCCATCATGCCTGCCGCAATCGTGTTTCCGCGCAGGAAGTCGTCCAGCGCCATCGCGGGCTTGCCGGCGCGTTGCAGGGTGACTGGGCGGATCGCAGCTTTGCCGCAGGCGATGGTGAGCCGATCGTCCAGCACCGTGCCGGGTGCGCCGTCAGCATCCACCATTTCCGCCCGCAGCAGCTTGATCCGAGCGCCGTCCAGTTCGAACCAGCTACCGGGGAAGGGCGAGAACGCGCGTACTTCGCGCTCCAGCACTCCGGCCGGCTTGGTGAAATCGAGTTTCGCCTCGTCCTTGCTGATCTTGGGGGCATAAGTGGCGAGGGCATCGTCCTGAACTTCGTCTTCCAGCGTTTCGATCTGCGCGAGGGCCTCCACCATCAGGGCTGCACCCATCGCGGCGAGTTCGTCATGCAATTCGCCGGTGGTCTTGTGATCGACGGGTGTTGCGCCTTTCAGCAGCATCGGGCCGGTATCCAGCCCTTTCTCCATACGCATGATGGTGATGCCGGTCTGCTCGTCACCGGCCTCGATCGCCCGGTGAATAGGCGCGGCGCCGCGCCAGCGCGGCAGCAGCGATCCGTGGACGTTCAGGCAGCCGTGTTTGGGCGCATCCAGCACGGCCTGCGGCAACAACAGGCCGTAAGCGGCCACGACCGCTGCGTCGGCCTCCAGCGCAGCGAAGGCGGCCTGCTCGTCCGCGCCTTTCAGGCTGACGGGGTGGCGCACTTCGATGCCGAGTTCCTCGGCGCGGGTGTGGACGGGGGAGGGCCTTTCCTTCTTGCCGCGTCCCGCACGGCTGGGCGGCTGGCTGTAGACGGCCACCACATCATGCCCCGCCTCTACCAGCGCATCCAGCGTCGGCACGGCGAAATCGGGCGTTCCCATGAAAACAAGGCGCATTGCCAGCCTTTCTATTCCTTGCGCGCCGCCCTATCTGGCAGTGCATGGCATCGCAAGAGATCGAGAACCTGGCCTCTGCCCTGGCGCGCTTGCCGGGCCTCGGCCCGCGCTCCGCGCGCCGTGCCGTGCTGTGGCTGGTGAAACACCGCGAGACCGCGCTGGAGCAGGTGCTGGACGCGCTTGGCACGGTGAAGGACAAGCTGGTGGAGTGCGACACCTGCGGCAATGTCGACACCCAGAATCCCTGCACCATCTGTGCCGATCCCAGGCGCGATGCGAAAAGCATCTGCGTAGTGGAGGACGTGGCCGACCTGTGGGCGCTGGACCGTGCGCGGCTATTCACCGGCACGTTCCACGTGCTGGGCGGGCGGCTTTCCGCGCTGGACGGGATTCGCCCGGAAGACCTCGCCATTGATAGCCTGCTGGGCCGCCTGGAGCAGGGCGGGGTGGACGAGGTAGTCCTCGCCATGAACGCCACGCTGGAGGGGCAGACCACGGCCCACTACATCGCCGAGCGGCTGGAAGATCGCGCGGTGCGTATTACCCAATTGGCCCACGGCCTGCCTGTCGGCGGGGAACTCGATTACCTCGACGAAGGCACCTTGGCGCAGGCACTCCGGGCACGCAGGCCACTCGGCTGAACGCTGGCCAGTTTACAGCAATTGAAGGTTCAGCCGGTTGAGCCTATATTGCGCGCATGGCTATTCGTGAAATCCTGGAAGCGCCGGACCCCCGGCTGAAAGTCGTGTCGTCTCCTGTCGAGACGTTCGACGACAATCTGAAGACCCTCGTCGAGGACATGTTCGAGACGATGTACGATGCCCACGGCATCGGCCTCGCCGCAATTCAGGTGGGTGAGCCGCTGCGCCTGCTGGTGATCGACCTCCAGGAAGAGGACCCCGATGCCGAGCCTGTGGAGTGCAACCACGACGGCCACGCCCACACGCACCAGCCGGTGAAGAACGACCCGCGCGTGTTCGTGAACCCGGAAATCCTCGATCCGTCGGACGATACGAAGAGCTACCAGGAAGGCTGCCTTTCGGTGCCCGATATCTTTGCCGACGTGGAACGCCCGGCCAAGTGCCGCGTGCGCTGGCAGGACCTTGAGGGGAATACCCACGAAGAGGAAATGGACGGGATGCTGGCGGTCTGCATCCAGCACGAGATGGATCACCTGAACGGCATCCTGTTCATCGACCACCTCAGCCGCCTGAAGCGCAACATGGCGCTGAAGAAGCTGCAGAAGGCGCGCGCGGCCTAGTTTGATCGGTTCTCAGGCGCCGGGCACGAGCCATCCGGCTCGCCTGGCTCCTCGCAAGAGCTCGGGCGGCCGTTCGGCCTTGCGCAGCCACAGGCTGCGGTTTCCGGCGAAATAAAAAGGGCGCCGGATCGGCGCCCTTTTTCGTATCAGTTGATGGCTTCTTCGCCAGTGTTGGCAACGGATTCCAGATCCTGCCCCATGCCGCGCACGGTGTTGCAGGCGGAAAGTCCCAGCACGGCGCTGCCCAGCAGCAATCCGATAAGGGCGGTCTTCAATCGCATCGTCGTTCCAATCCAGTTAGCGGGCGCGGTTGCGTGTCGCGCCACGGGTAGACGTTAAGCCTAAACCCTGCCCTCGTCTATCTGAACGAAACCGGAATTACGCGGCGGCTTCTGCCTGCATGCCCTGCAGCGCCTTCACGCAATCTTCCATGCATTCGCGGCACATTTTCTCACAGCGGCGGCAGTGGGGGTTGTCATGCTTCGCGCATTCTTCCGCGCAGACCTTGCAGGCGATGATGCAGGCTTCCAGCAGCGACTTGATCACCACGGTGTTGCCGTGCGTGCGGCGGGCAGCCACGCGGCTGACGGCATGGCAGATGTCCGAGCAATCGAGGCACTTGCGAATGCATTCGCTCATGTCGCCTTCTTCGGCGTTGCAGGCATCGGCGCACGAATTGCAGATCGCCGCGCAATACATCGCGTGCTTCACAGCTTCACCCAGCTGTTCGTTGTAATCGGACCCTACCTGCGGGTGTTCCTTGATCATTTCCCTGATCGACATGGCATTTCTCCTTCGCCTTATCGACGGGCGAGGGGGCGCAGGGGTTCCGAGACCGCGCATGAAAAAAGGGCCGCCCGGCTGGACGGCCCTCTCTCGAGCGAACACGTTTGGGGGGGATGTTCGCTGCGGGGGGGTAGGTAACCTTTAGAAAAGGCCTTCGATCTGGCCGTTCTCGTCGAGGTAGATGTTCTCCGCGCTGGGCACCTTGGGCAGGCCCGGCATGGTCATGATGCCACCGGCAATGGCGACCACGAAGCCAGCGCCTGCCGAGAGGCGAACTTCGTTGATCTCCACGGTATGATCTTCCGGGGCACCAAGCGCCGTGGGATCGGTGGAGAAGCTGTACTGCGTCTTCGCCATGCAGATGGGGTAGTTGCCGTAGCCCATCTCTTCCCACTGCTTCAGCTGCTTGCGAATGGCTGGCGAAATGCTCACCTCGCCCGCGCGATAGATTTCCGTCGCGACCGTGGTGATCTTGTCCGCCAGCGGCATGTCGCTGGGGTAGAGCTGGTCGAAATCGGGTGCCCCTGCGTCGGCCTTGGCCGAGACGATCTTCGCCAGTTCCTCCGCGCCTGCGCCGCCTTCAGCCCAGTGCTTGCAGATCACGGCCTCGGCACCGAATTCCTTGGCCATTTCCTGGATCACGGCGATTTCGGCGTCTGTGTCGAGATAGAAGTGGTTGATGGCGATCGTCGGGGTCACGCCGAACTTCTTCAGATTCTCGATGTGACGCTTCAGGTTTACCGCACCTGCGCGGACCGCTTCCACGTTCTCGCCTTCGGTCAGCTGGTTCTTGGGCACGCCGCCATTCATCTTGAGCGAGCGCACGGTGGCCACCAGCACGATGGCATCGGGCCTCAGGCCCGCCATGCGGCACTTGATGTCGAGGAACTTCTCGGCCCCGAGGTCGGCACCGAAACCGGCTTCGGTCACGACGTAGTCGGCCATCTTCAGCGCGGTCTTGGTGGCGATCACCGAGTTGCAGCCGTGGGCGATGTTGGCGAAGGGGCCGCCGTGCAGGAAGGCAGGGCGGTTTTCCAGCGTTTGCACGAGGTTGGGCAGGATCGCGTCCTTCAGCAGCACAGTCATCGCGCTGTCGGCCTTCACGTCGCGGCAGTAGACCGGGCTACGGTCGCGCTTGTAGCCGATGATGATGTCGCCAAGGCGCTTCTGCAGGTCCTTCAGGTCGCTGGCGAGGCACAGGATCGCCATGATCTCGGAGGCCACGGTAATGTCGAAGCCGCTTTCGCGCGGGAAGCCGTTGGCAACGCCGCCCAGCGGGCCGACGATCTGGCGCAGCGCGCGGTCATTCATGTCCAGCACGCGCTTCCACGTCACGCGGCGCACGTCGATATCGTTCGGGTTGCCCCAGTAGATCGAGTTGTCGATCATGGCAGAGAGCAGGTTGTGCGCGCTGGTGATGGCGTGGAAGTCACCCGTGAAGTGCAGGTTGATCTCGTCCATCGGCATCACCTGGCTCTTGCCGCCACCGGCCCCGCCGCCCTTCATGCCGAAGCAGGGGCCGAGCGAGGGTTCGCGAAGGCACAGCATGGTCTTCTTGCCGATGCGGTGCAGCGCGTCCGACAGGCCGACGGAGGTCGTGGTCTTGCCTTCACCGGCCGGGGTGGGATTGATCGCGGTGACGAGAATCAGCTTGCCGTTGGGATTATCGGGCAGCTGGTCGGTATCGACCTTCGCCTTGTACTTGCCGTAGGGGATCAGCGCATCGTCCGGCACGCCGGCATTGGCGGCAACCTCGGTGATCGGGATAAGCTTGGCCTGGCGGGCAATCTCGATATCTGTGGGCATGGATGATCCTCTCTCGATGTCATGTTCTTGCGCAGGCGCGATTCGCTGCGCACGCGTGTTCGGCCAGCCTTGTTTCACAATTGCGAAAATTTCGCAATTCCGAATTGTAAGTGACGCATACAATTTTTGCCAGCGGCTGGGGATGAGCCTGTTGCGGTGCTTGTCCGCAAGTGCAGGCTCGGTTAGGTTCGCGTTTCGTTCTTGTCGTGTGAAGGCTGTTTATGGATCCCGTTGTTCTCGCCCTGATCGTGCTGGCTCTCGTCTTAGGAGGGCTTGGCTACTGGCTCGGCCAGCGTCCCGTAACCGAGTTGTGCGAACGCTATACCGCGAACGACACCGAATGGCGCGAGCGGCATGCAGCGCGCGATGCCGAGGCGAAGGCGCTCGATGAAAAGCTGCGCGACATGGTGCGCGATCTCGCATCGGAAAGCGAACGGGCGAGGCGAGCGGATGCGCTTGCGGAAGAACTGGAAAAGCTTCGCGGCACCCATGCCGAAGTCGCGGGACGGCTCGCCTCTCTCGAAAGCGGGGCCGAAGCGCGCGAACGTGCCCTGGAGGAGCGCTACGCGGAGCGTGAAAAGCAGTTCGAGCGTGAACTGGCGCGGCTCACCGAAGCGGAAGAGAAGCTGCAGACCAAGTTCGACGCGATCGGCAAGAAGCTGCTGGACGGTGCGAACGCCCAGTTCCTCGAAGGCGCTCACAACAGGCTGGAAGCTCTCAACAAGGAAAGCCTCGCGGCGCTGGAGAAGAAAGTCGGCCCCGTCGGCGAGACGCTGGAGCGTTATCGCAAGCGCGTGGAGGAACTGGAGAAGAGCCGCGCGGAGGCCTGGCACCAATTGCAGGGCGTGATCGGCGAGGTGCGGGCCGGGCAGGAGCGCGTGCTGGAGGGCGCCAATCGCATTTCCACTACGCTGCGCGGTGCGACGAAGGCTCGGGGCGACTGGGGTGAATTGCAGTTCGAGAACCTGCTCGAAAGCTGCGGCCTGCTCGGCCAGACGGATTTCGATTTCCAGGTCAGCGTACCGGGCAGCGACGGCATCCTGCGCCCGGACGGCGTCATCAACATTCCCGGCGGGCGCAAGTTGATCGTGGACGTGAAGAACGTGTTCAACACTTACGCGGCTGCCAACGAAGCGACCAGCGAAGAAGAACGGGCCGAATTGCTGCGGGCCCACGCGCGCGACCTGCGGGGCCACATCGATGAACTGTCGGCAAAGCGGTATCAGGATTTCGTCGAAGGATCGGCGGATTTCGTCGTGATGTTCGTCCCCGGCGAGCACGTGCTCTATTCTGCCCTGACGCAGGACAGCGGCTTGCTGGAGTATGCCCTGAAACGGCAGGTTGTCCTGTCTTCGCCGCTCAATTTCATGTCCATCGCGCTGACCGTGGCGACGATCTGGCGGCAGGCGGGCGTTCAGGCCGACGCGAAGGAAATCGCGGAGCTCGGCAAGGAGCTTTATGACAGGCTGGCGCGCATGGGCACGTTGCTGGGCAAGGTCGGCACGGACCTGGCGCGGACGAACAAGAGCTTCAACGCGGCGGTCGCCAGCTTCGAGAGCCGCCTTGTCCCGACCGGACGCAAGTTCCAGGATCTGTCTGTCGACACCAACGCCGCAGCACTGGAATCGCTGTCGCCTCTGGAAATAGAGCCAAGACAACTTATGCATGTCGAAGGAGAGAGTGCGGAGGATCAGTAAGTTGTCGGCAGCGGGAAGTTTTTCGAGGGTGCGCGCCATCGGTGTCACCGTGGCCCTGGCGGTCAGCCTGAGCGCCTGCGATCGCAGCGATCCGCCGTCTGACCGGCTGGAGCGTGCGGCGGAGGAACTGGTTTCCGAGGTTGAGAACACCGCTGCTGCCGTGCCGGAGCCTGCCGGCAAGTGGGCTCCGCGCAACGAATGCCGGGACCTGCCGGGCGGCGTGGACTTCCTCGCCAGCGTACAGGCCGCCATCGACACGCGCGATACCGACGCATTCCTCGCGCTGGCGGCGGATGACATCAAGCTCGATTTCGGCGGCGGCGCAGGCAAGGACGAACTGCGCGAGCGCCTCTCTGCCGAGAACGGCACGTTCTGGCGCGAACTCGCCCGGATGCTGGAATTCGGCTGCGCGGCGGACGATACCGCGGGCATGACGATCCCGTGGTATTTCGCGCAGGAGATACCGGTCGATCCCTACGCCGGGGCCATCGTGACCGGCAACGGCATTCCGCTCTACGAAGGGCCTGCCAGCGACACGCCGGTGCAGGCGCAGCTTTCATGGGAGGCTGTCGTCACCCTGCCGCAGACCGGAGAGAGCGATTTCGCCCACGTGCGCTGGACAGACCCGGCAACGCGGCAGGACAAGGAAGGCTATATCGCCAAGTCCAGCCTGCGCTCCATCATCGATTACCGCCTTATCGCCAGCCGCCGGAACGACCGCTGGCGGATTACCGCGCTGGTGGCGGGGGATTGAGGGGCGTTTGCATCCAGGCCGGTTGCAGCTGCCTGACAACCTGATACTCCATCCTTGTTTATCAAGGAGATGGCATGATCAGTCTTTTATTGGCGCAAGGCGCAGCGGTCCTGTCCGGCGAACCTGGCTATGATCACATCGCGGAAGTCGCTGTGGTCGCAAATTTTCTTGCCGAGGCTGAGGGCGATGACATCGACCTGAGCGCGATCGAATTCATCAATCGATCCTCCCGTACGCAAAACAGCACGTCGGACTTTCTGGAATATGCGCGCGAGTGCTCGATTGACGAGATTTCGGTGATCTCCTCGTCTGATCGAAGCTTGCCAATAAGCGTGCTTTGGGACTGTGGCAGATTTGTCGAGGTCGAAGGCAAGCGTGGTTGGGAAGAGCGGGTCGCATCTTTTTGGGTTCGCGAGGGCAGAGTGATCAGGATCGCCTTCGGGGAAAGTGCGCCCATCAATATTCAACCGCAGGTGCCACACACAGATTGAGTGGGGCCAATGTCCCGCCCAAGACCGAACGCTATCCCTCCAGCCTGTCCAGCACCTCGTAAGCCAGCACCGCCGCCGCAATGGCAGCGTTGAGGCTGTCCGCGCGGCCGCGCATGGGCATGGTGACGCGCAGGTCGCAGGCCATTTCGTAGGTTTCGGGGAGGCCCTGCGATTCGTTGCCGACCATCACGAAGCACGGCGCGGCATAGGGCGCGCCGCGATAGGGCACCGCGTCGCGTAACGACGCGGCAACCAATTGGCCCTCTTCGCCGCGCAGCCACGGCAGGAACTCGTCCCACCCGGCTCGGGCAATCTTCTGCGTGAAGACCGCGCCCATGCTGGCGCGCACGGCTTCCACGCTGAACGGATCGGCGCAGTCGTCGATCAGGATGAGGCCGCCTGCGCCCACCGCGTCGCCGGTGCGCAGCATGGTGCCAAGGTTGCCCGGATCGCGGAGCGCCTGTGCCACCAGCCAGATGTTCGCCGCAGACCTGTCCAGCCCGGCCAGCGAGGTATCGAATTCGGCAAATACGCCCGCCACGCTCTGCGGATTGTCCTTGCCGGTGATCTTGGAAAGGATGTCGGGCGAGGTGACGATCACTTCGCCGCCAGCTTCGGCGACGGCACTTTCCAGCGCCTCGATCAGCGGGTGCGGATCGCGCCCCCTGGCCATCACCAGCATCTGCGGCACGTGCCCGCATTCGCGCGCGTCGGTCAGCAGGCGCAGCCCCTCGGCAAGGAACACGCCCTCGCGCTTGCGGTGCTTCTTCTCGCGCAAGCTGCGCAGGTACTTGACCGTGGGATTGGAAAAGCCGGTAATTTCACGCCGCATGATAAATCCGCTCATCCTGAGCCTGTCGAAGGGTCACTCTTCGCCGAACTTGCCTTCGACCAGCGCGACAAGCTCCGCCAGCCGCGCCTCGGCATCGTCTCCGGCAACGCGGATATTCACCGTGTCCCCCTTGGCCGCGCCCAGCATCATCAGGCCGAGAATGGAGCCACCGGCGGCCTCCTGCCCGTCCTTCTCCACGAACACGTGATGGCCCTGCATTTCGGTGACTGCGGCGACGAACTTGGCGCTGGCGCGTGCATGCAGGCCGCGCTTGTTGGGAATGACGACCTGCTGGCTTGCTTCGCCCATCGTGCGCGTCTCCTCAGGCATCCTGGCCGAGGAATTCGGAAGCCAGCGTGATGTAATTGCGGCCCGCCTCCCGAGCGGCAGCGGCAGCGGCGCCCAGCTTCATCTCCTTGCGCGCCCCGGCAAGGCGGATCAGCATGGGCAGGTTGATCCCGGCAATCACTTCGGTGCGGCCCTGTTGCAGCAGGGAAATGGCGAGGTTGGAGGGCGTGCCGCCGAACAGGTCCGTCAGCATGATCGCGCCGGAACCGGTGTCCACCGTCTCGATGGCATCGGCGATCTCCTGGCGGCGGTCTTCCATGTCGTCATTGGGGCCGATGCAGATCGTGGCGATCGCATCCTGCTTGCCAACCACGTGCTCCATGGCGGAAACGAATTCCTCGGCCAGGCGGCCGTGGGTAACGAGAATCAGTCCGATCATTGGGGGGCGATGCTTTTCCGGCTCTCAAATTTCGCAAGGCGTTCAAGGGGATCGGTCACGGTTGCTGTGTCCCTTCGACAAGGTCTTCCGCCCGCGATCCCAGGTTGCGGTGCAGCACGGTGGGCGAAAAGCCGCCCTCGCGCAAGACCTGCGCCATCTTCTCCGCCGTATAAACCGACCGGTGCCTCCCGCCGGTACAGCCGAACGCGATGTTGACGTAGGCCTTCCCCTGCTCGGCATAACGGGGCAACAATTCCAGCAGCAGGGCGCGAATCTTGTCGAACGTGGAGGCGAAAACCGCGCTGCGTTCGATGAATTCGCCCACCGGCGCATCCAGCCCGGTCTGTTCGCGCAAGCTCTCTTCCCAATGCGGGTTGTCGAGATAGCGCATGTCGAACACCAGGTCCGCCGTGGGCGGCTTGCCGCGCGAGAAGCCGAAGCTGGATACCGTCACCGTCATCTGTTGCGGCGCGGTCTGGCGGAATTGCTCGCGAATCGTCTGCTTCAGGTCGTTGGTGGAAAAGTCCGTCGTATCGATCAGCACGTCGGCCCAGCGCCGCAGGGGAGCCAGCAGTTCGCGCTCCGCCGCAATGCCCGAAGAAACGGGCAGGTCTCCAGCCAGGAAATGGCGGCGGCGCGTTTCGTTGAAGCGCCGCTCCAGCTCGTGCCCCGCGCAGTCGAGAAACAGGGTGGTGATGGCGAGGCCATCGTCTTCCACCCAGCGCTTCACTTGCTCGATGATCTCGGCGGGAACGAACCCGCGCGTGCGGCAATCGAAACCGATGGCGAGCGGGTGATCGTTGCCATCGCCGCCCACCAGTCTGTCGAGCAGGCGGATCGGGAAATTGTCGATGGATTCCCAGCCGAGGTCTTCCAGTTCGCGCAGGGCGGTGGTTTTCCCCGCGCCCAGCATGCCCGTTACCAGCAGGATGCGGCTTTGTGGCTTTGCGGGCTCGCTCGATTGGTCCGGTTCTCCCATGACGACGCGGTTTGCGCGCTTGTCGGCCAAATGTGAAGAGGGACTTGCGGGCAGTCCCGAAATGGCAATCAGTCCAGCCCGTGCATTTCCAGCGCGGCTTCCGCGCGCAGGGCGAGAAAAGGTGTCTCGGGATAGAGATCGACCTGCGGAATCTGATGCCCCAGCAGCAGCCTGTAACCGTGGCCCAGCGGCAAGCGTTCGGCGTCGCTCGTCAGGTTGATGACAATTGCTACCGGCGCGCGGCCCGTGGGCACTTCCAGCAGGCCGACGTTGCGGATTTCTATCAGCCCCTCGGTGTGCGGCGGCGGCGTCGCCACCACGAGTTCCCCGACTTGCGACAGGGTCACACCGTCATCGCCGACCAGTTCGCCGCCCCGGTCCATCAGTGCGAGAGCAAGGCTGGACTTGCCGCTTCCGGGTGGCCCGCTGATCAGGACGGCGCGCCCGCGCAGGGTAACGCAACTGACATTGGGCAGGACTTCGCTCATTCGAAAAACTCTTATGCGGCTGGCAGTTCGAGGACGAGGCACGCCCCGCCGAGCGACCCCGAGGGATCCGCCACGCTCAGGCTGCCGTCGTGCGCTTCGGCAATGGTGCGACCGATGGCAAGGCCCAGCCCGGAATGGTTGCCATATTCCTCGCCTTCGGGTCGGTGCGAATGGAAGCGGCGGAAAACTTTCTCCCGCTCCCCCTCCGGAATGCCGGGCCCTTCGTCGCAGACTGTGGCGGCCACACGCTTGTCCGAGCGAGAGATGGTCACGGTTATGCGCCCGCCTTCGGGAGAGAACGACACGGCGTTGTCGATCAGGTTCTCCGCGATCCGTTCAAGACGCAGCGGCACGCCCATCACCAGATCGCGGCTGGTTTCCATGTCGATGGTGATCACGCATCCGCGGTTCTCGCTGCGCTCCATCTTGCGGGCGACCACGTTGGCGAACAACTGGCCCAGTTCCACCGGTTCGAACGTGGCGCGGCTGAGTTCCGCGTCGATGCGGCTGGCTTCGGAAATCTCGGTGACAAGGCGGTCGATTCGGCGCACGTCGTGAGCGGCGACTTCCACCAATTGGGCGTGCAGTTTCGGCTCCTTGACGCGGGGCAGCGATTCCGTCGCGCTGCGCAGCGACGCCAGCGGGTTCTTGATCTCGTGCGCGACATCGGCGGCAAAGGTTTCCACCGCGTCGATGCGGTGGCGCAGCGTCGCGGTCATGTCGGACACGGCGCGGGCGAGCAGGCCGATCTCGTCGGCGCGCTCGTCCATGCGTGGCACTTCCACTTCGCGGTCGCGCCCCAGCCTCACGCGCTGGGTGGAAATCACCAGGCGCCGCAGCGGCTGGATGATGGTGTTGGCGAGGTAGAGCGAGAGGACGATGGAAACGGCCAGCGCGAGAAGGATGATCGTCATCAGGCTGCTGCGCGCGTTGCGAACGGCCTGGGTGATGTCGGATGCGTTGCGAGTGGTGAGCAGGCTGGCCCCGTTGACGCCGACGGGCGCGGCCGCGTTGATCACCGGAGTTCCGTCGGGCGCACGGCGCAGTTCGATCTGCGAAAGACCCTGCTGGCGCACGCGGGCGAGTTCGGGCCAGTTGTCGGCCGCTGTGTCCGCGGGTTCGGCATAGGGCGGGGGGGATGGCGCGCCCACGGCGATATTCACGGCCGTGTCGGTCCAGCGGGCGAGGTCTTCCAGGAACGGCTCGGCCACCGGATCGTCGAAGGTGAAGCTGGGCGCGTCCAGCTCGAAACTGTCGGCAATCAGCGCGCCCGATGCATCGTAGAGCCGCATCCGCATGCGCTGTTCACGACCGATCTGGCTCAGCAGCGCCTCCTGCCTCTCGCGCGTGGCACCGGCCAGCGCCTCGGCCGTGATCTGCGCCTCGATCCGGGCGAGCTTGAAGCGTTCGTCCAGCAACTGCCGACGATAGGAATCGAGAAAGAACAGGCTGCCCGCCAGCACCAGCAGCGGGATCAGGTTGACAGCGAGGATGCGCGCCGTGAGCGATTTGCCCACGGGAAAGGCGAGCCGTTCCAGGCGGCTCGCCTGCAGCGCCGTGTCACCGCTGTCGTCAGCCATCGGAGAAGCTGTAGCCCGCGCCGTACAGCGTTTCGATCGCGCCGAACTCCGGGTCCACCGCGCGGAACTTTCGGCGCAGGCGCTTGATATGCGAATCGACGGTACGATCGTCCACGAACACGTCATCCGGGTATGCCGCATCCATCAGCTGGTTGCGGCTCTTGATGACGCCGGGGCGAATGGCCAGCGCCTCGAGAATGAGGAATTCCGTGACAGTGAGGCTGACGGGCTTGCCGTCCCATGTGACCTGGTGTCGCGCGGGGTCCATCGCCAGGCGTCCGCGAGCAATCACTTCGCTGTGGGGGGCAGGGGTGGGCGAGGTATCCTCGTGGCCTTCGGGCAAGGGAGCTGCGCGGCGCAGGATGGCGCGAATGCGGGCCAGCAGCAGGCGCTGGCTGAAAGGCTTGGCGATGTAATCGTCCGCGCCCATGGCGAGGCCCGCTTCCTCGTCCTCCTCCTGGTCCTTGCTGGTCAGGAAGATCACCGGCAGGTCCGACGATTCGCGCAGTTTCTGCAGCAGTTCCATCCCATCCATGCGCGGCATCTTGATGTCGAACACGGCGAGATCCGGTGGATTTTGTTGCAGCGCTGCGAGCGCAGCTTCACCGTCGGAGTAGACGCGGGTGGCGTAACCTTCGGCCTGCAGGGCGATGGAAAGCGTGGTCAGGATGTTGCGATCATCGTCCACCAGCGCGATCGTTCGCTGGCCATCGGCCGCGGAATTCTGCGCTTCTGTGGCGTTATTGTCGGGTGCCTGCGTCATGCTTCTCCTTGTCCCACAAGCGGGGTAATCCCTTGCCCGCGGCGTGACAACTGGCAGGGCCGCAATAGCCCCGCCAAAATGGTCTCAAACGCAAGTAATTCCGGACTAAGTCAAACCGGTCCCGGTAAATTGACGCGCCACGCATTCGACCTTATGCGGGCCGCACAATCGCGTGCATACGAATGCGCCATTGCCATCTTGACCGTAACGAGGAGCCTACGTGTCATACGAACTTTCCAAGTCGCTGTCCGACCAGGGCATCGCGACCACCGCCACCATTCACCCGAACCTGGGCACTGCCGCCCTCGTCGAACATGCCATCGCCAAGGGTGAAGGGCAGCTGACGCAGCACGGCGCGCTGCTGGTCGATACCGGCAAGTTCACCGGCCGCAGCGTGAAGGACAAGTTTATCGTCCGCGACGCGAAGACAGAAGACACGATCGACTGGGGAAAGATCAACCAGCCGATGGACCAGCGGCACTGGGACAACCTGAAGGCCGATTTCCTCGCCGCGACGAAAGAGCAGGACGAGCTTTACGTGGCGGACCTGTTCGGCGGCAGCCAGCCGGAATACCGCGTGAACGTGCGCGTCATCACGCAGATGGCCTGGCACAACCTGTTCGCCCGCACCCTGCTGGTGCGCCCGACTCCGGAAGAACTCGGCTCCTTCGATCCCGAATACACCATCATCAACCTGCCCAGCTTCAAGGCGGACCCTGAACGCCACGGCTGCCGCAGCGACACGGTGATCGCGGTGAACCTGAGCGAGAAGCTGATCCTGATCGGCAACACCGAATACTCGGGCGAGATGAAGAAGGGCGTGTTCGGCCTTCTCAACTACCTGCTTCCCGAACAGGGCGTGATGCCCATGCACTGTTCCGCCAACATCGGCCCCGACGGCAAGACGGCGATCTTCTTCGGCCTGTCGGGCACCGGCAAGACCACGCTTTCCGCCGATGCCAGCCGCACGCTGATCGGCGATGACGAGCACGGCTGGTCCGACGATGCGGTCTTCAACTTCGAGGGCGGCTGCTACGCCAAGATGATCAACCTCTCGGCAGAGGGCGAGCCGGAAATCTACGCCACGACCAAGATGTTCGGCACGATCATCGAGAACGTGACCATGGACGAGGACACGCGCGAGCTGGACTTCAACGATGGCAGCAAGACGGAGAACACCCGCGGCGCCTATCCCATCGAGTACACTCCGAACACTTCGGAAGAGAACCTCGGTCCGGCACCGTCCAACGTCATCATGCTGACGGCCGACGCTTTCGGCGTCCTGCCCCCGATCGCGCGTCTCACCGCCGATCAGGCTATGTACTACTTCCTCTCCGGCTACACCGCCAAGGTGGCCGGAACGGAAATCGGCGTGACCGAGCCCGAAGCGACGTTCAGCACCTGCTTCGGCGCTGCCTTCATGCCGCGCCACCCGTCGGTCTACGGCAACCTGCTGAAGGAACGCATCGCCAAGGGCGACGTGCAGTGCTGGCTGTTCAACACCGGCTGGACCGGCGGCAAGTACGGCGTGGGACAGCGCATGCCGATCAAGGCGACGCGCGGCCTGCTGAATGCCGTGCTCGACGGCAAGATGGACGACGTGGAATTCCGCAAGGACCCGAACTTCGGCTTCGACGTGCCGGTGCACGTGCCCGCGCTGGACGAGGCCGGTATCGACCAGTCCGTGCTCGATCCGCGCAGCACCTGGGCCGACAAGGACGAATACGACGCCACCGCGCACAAGCTGGTGGAACTTTTCGTCGAGAACTTCCGCCAGTTTGCCGAGCACGTTGACGAAGGCGTGCGCCAGGCGGCACCGCAAGCCGCCTGACAACCAGTTTCCCAGCTGGAGAGGAGAGGCCCCGCCCGGCGCAAGACCGGTGCGGGGTCTTTTACTTTCAGGGCTCGCGGCGTAGCATGGGAGCGGAACCACAGTCAGTAGGATACGCCATGAGCATTTTCGACCAGATCCTGGGCGCAGCGCACAACCACCCCACCGTAAAGAACATGGCGGACAAGCTGGGCATCGACCAGGCGACCGCGGAGAGGGCGATCGCTGCGCTTACCGAAGGGCATCAGGCCAGCGGCGATACCGTAGAGGTCGCGCAGCAGAAGAGCGGCCTCGACGCGAACATCCTCACGCAAGTGATGGAGCATGTCGGCGGCGAGGGCTCGCTAGGCGCATTCATGCAGATCCTCGACCAGGACCACGATGGCAACCCGTTGAACGATATCGCGGGCATGGCGGGCAACCTGTTCGGCAAGAAATAGGCGCGGTACCGCCGGGCTCGTTCTCAGGGTGCCATCACCTTGTAGACCGTGCCGAACAGGCCAAGGCCGAACAGCATGGCAGCGCCGCCGCGTGCGGAAAGGCGCTGCCAGCGCACTTTTGAATCCGGCACGAGCATCAGGAGCAGCAATCCGGTGGCTCCCACGACCACGTAATTCATCATGGCGGCAAACCTTCTTCCTCGAATGAAGGAAAAGTGCACCGTGCTGGTTAAGCCCGGCTTGCCGGATTTGGTTAGCAGCGCCTTAGCCAGCCAAGGCCCTCAATATCCTTGCCACTTTCCGTGGCGGGCTGCGCCGCCATCAGCGAACGCGCGCCTGGTTGGCGATCTCCAGGTAGCGAACCGCTCTGGCGACGGCGGTAGGCTCTTTCGCGGCATCGCCCTCGACATGGGCGGAGGTCTCACGGCCATAGAGGGCATTGGCGACAGCCTGCTCCACCATGCGTGTGCCGTTGAGCAACGGGGCAGGTGCAAGCACCGGCGCACCTACGGGGCGCTTGGCAACCCTTGGCAGGCGATCGGCATAGGTGGCGGTGGTCACGCCTTCCATCCCCGCGACATGGGCGCAGACCTTTTCGAACCGGCGCTCGACGATGCGATTGATCCGGGTGCGCTGGCGGCACAGCAGTTCGAAGCTGTGGGAAACCACGGTAAAGCAGGCCAGTTCGTTGGCCCGCGCGTGGCGCAGGGCGGCAACGATCTCGCGATAGGATAGCGCCGTCAACTGGGCATGGCGCAGCCCGCCCAGCGCATCGCCGATGCAGCCGATGGGCACCTCGATCACGCCATGACGGCGCAGCGGGCGGCGATGCCGTTCATCAAGGCCGATCTCGCATTCGCCGTGCATCAGTCCAGGCGGGTGGCTGGTATCGTGGGAGAGGCCGACTTGCGCCATTGCCCGCAGCGTGTCGTCGTTGGCGCCGTAATTGCCTGCGCGAAAGGCCACCGGACGCGGCGCACCGGCCTGCATCAGCAAGTCGATGCCCAGTTCCAGCAGCACGGCCTGTTCGTCCTGCGTAAAATCCTTGACGTTCGCGCCGGTGCGCGTGCCCAGCGGATTGGCGGAGCCTGCCAGCTCCAGCCACTCGGTATGCAGGTGCAGTTGCACGTCGTGACCGCGCGCAACGATCGGCTCAACGATGTCGGCGATGGCACCTGTCCCCCACAGCAGCGCGGGCAGGGGATCGACGAAGAACACGCCTTTCATTCCGTGCCGCTCGAACACGTCCATCTGGTGAAAGATGCCCACGTCGCCGTCGGGCGTGGCGCACTGGATCGAGCGGCGGAAGTTTTCCGCACGCGACTCCGGCCCGTGACGCCGGGTGAAACCGAACTCGTATTCGGTATCGATGGTTATGTAGAGCGCAACCCTGCCCGGCGCCTGCAGACGGTCTCCGTACAGGCAAGAGCCGCACCGCGCGGCTGGCCTGGTCGTGAACGCTTAGCGCAGGCAGGTTAAGGCCCGGTATGCAAGGGCACAGGGCCCGACCTTTACCCGCTCGTGCCGATATAGCGGTCGATGTTCCCGGCAAGCACGTCCAATGGCGCGTTGCCGCCTTCCACCACCGCCTGGTTGAATGTGCGAAGGTCGTACCCGGTGCCCATCGCGGCGCGGGCGCGTTCGCGCTGGCGCAGGATTTCCAGCTTGCCGACCATGTAGCCGGTCGCCTGTCCCGGCCAGCTGCAATAGCGGTCGATCTCGTTCGTGGTCTCGGCAAGGCCCACGCCGGTGTTGGTGTGGAAGTAGTCGATCGCCTGCTGGCGCTGCCACCCCTGAGCGTGAAGACCGGTATCCACCACCAGCCGCACCGCGCGGTAGGCCGCGGCCTGAAGGTAGCCCAATCGCCACGCCGGGTTGTCGTCATAGGCGCCCAGCTCGTCTGCCAGTTGCTCTGCATAAAGCGCCCAGCCTTCGCTGAAGGCGTTGAACGCCAGGATCGCGCGGATCAGCGGCAACTGGTTCGAATATTCACCTTCCCACACGTGGCCGGGAATGGCCTCGTGGTGGGCGAGGGTGACGAGATCGTAGGTGCGGTGCAGGTCCGTATCGCGCAGGTTGATCCAGAAGGTGCCGGGGCGCGAGCCGTCGACGGCGGGCGCGCCGCCATAGGCCGTGGGAGCGCCCAGTTCCTCGTTCGGCGGGATGCGGCGCACTTCGACTTCCGGATCGATCACGCGGGCAAAGGCGCGCGGCATCTGGCCGCGAATCCAGTCGATCCGCTCATTCAGGAAGGTCATGATCTCCGCGCGGCCCGGATCGCCCTCGGCGAACTTGAAGCGATCGTCCTGCGAAAGCTGGATCATGCGCTGACCCGGCGTGCCCTCGGTGTAACCGAGCGAGCGCAGGATCGGGTCCATCTCGGCATCGATGCTGGCCAGCGTATCGCGTCCAAGCTGGTGAATCTCGGCGGGCGACATATTGGTGGTGGTGCTGGATTTGAGCGACCAGCGATACCATTCCTCGCCCTGCGGCTGGGCATCCATTCCCGGCGCGCTGGTGGCGAGGGCGCGTTCGCGCTGCAATTCGGCCAGTTGCGCTTCGAGCGCGGGTGCGATTTGCCCGGTCACGATCTCGGTCGCGCGCGCTCCCCAGTTTCCGGCAATCCCTTCCTCGCGGGTGCGGCGGACGAGCGATTCGACCAGCGCGCCGCCCTGCCGCGCGTCCGCCACCTGCCGCTCCATCTGGTCGAGCGCGCGGTCGAGCAGGAAGTCGGGCGGCACGACGCCCAGCGCGCGGGCCTCGCTGATCTTCTCCAGTTCGCCCGCCAGCACACCGGGCATTTCCTCCAGCCGGGCGATATAGGCCTCGGCATCACCTTCATCGGTAACGGGGTGGTCGGAATCGAGAAAGCGCGGCAGGTCGATATAAGCGCCAACGTTCTGGATCACCGCGTAGGGCGCGGTGCGCCAGGAGCCGACGGGGATATCGCCGTAAGGAAGCTCCATCCCATCGATCGCGGTGGCATAGGCGCTTTCCACGACTTCGAAACTGGTGCGGGTCGCAGGGTCCAGCCCTTCTGTCGGGAAAGCGCGCACCCTCGCCAGATCGGCGCGCAGGGTGGCGGCCTTGGCGTCCTGCGCCTCCGGCCCGGCCGCGCCAAGCTGGCGACGCAGCGAGGCATGTGCGCCGGTATCGACCCCGAGCGAGGTGGCGCGCGTGGGCTCGTGCCGCAGCAGGTTCCACGCGACATCGTCCAGCAGAGCCTGTGCCGCAGAATTGCTGCCGGTGGCGGCAGGCGCGGTGACGCAGCCGGGCAGTACGGTAAGCGCGGTGGAAGCGCCCAGCGCTCCGATGAAGGAGCGTCGGGAAAGCGAGGTTTCGATGATTTTCTGCATGGAACAGGTGGTTGCCGATGCAACCGTATCAGTCAAGCACGATAGCGCTGGCGAGCAGCAAGGCTGGCGGCTAGGGGAGGAGCATGTTCGATCTCGTCATCTCGATCATCGTCCTCGCTGCCATCGCCCTTGCGGCAGGGGCTTTCGTCCTATGGCGCAAGGGGATCACGAAGCAGGCGCTGCTGATGGCCGTTCTGGCCTTTGTCATGTTCGTAAACGTGGCGATCTGGCTGGTGCCGATGGATGGCGGCCAGACGCCGATAGAGGCAGCGGACAGTGCCGTGGCCGAGGAAGAGGCCGGGCAGGAGTAACCCGGCCTCTCTCTCGGGTGTGATCAGTCCGGAATCTGCCAGGTGACGGAGCCGGAGTAGGTGCCGACCGTCCGCTCACCCTGGTTGTTCGTCGCCGCATCGAAGCGGGCGCGGCTTTCCAGCAGGCGACAGGTGTTGCGATCAAGGGTGGAATGGCCGCTGCTGCGGGTGATTTCGCAGGCATCCACGCGCCCGTCGCTGCCGATTACAAGACGATAGCTTGCCGTGCCTTCACGCTCGCGGGTCAGGTCGCTGCGGGAATAGTCGTTGGTGGTGATCCAGCCTGCGGGGCCGTTGCGCGGGCGGGCGGGCACCGGCTCGATGGCAGGCGCGACGCTGGGCGTCACCACGGGGCCGGGTATCTCGATCAGGTGGGGCGTGGGTTTCAACACCACCTGGTCGGAGAGATTCGGCGTCACCGGCTCTACCTCGACCGGCGCGGTGCGATCGAGCTCGATGGGCGGCTGCGGCGCGGTGACAGGCGCGAAGCTCTGCTCGGGCGGCTGCGGCGTCACTTCCTCGGGCGGCGGCGGAGGTGGCGGGTCCTTGATATCATAGGTGCCGACGACCGGTCCGGGCGGCTCGATCACGCCGCCGATGGTGAGGCCGGCGATGACACCGAAACCGACAAGCGCATGGATGGCGATAACCCCTGTTGCCGCGCGCAGGCGGGCCGCAGGGCTGACTGTGGCATTGGCATAGGACATGTTGCTCTTCCTCTTCCCGATGCTCACTCATCAATCGAGCGAGTCATGTTATACTGTCACATACCGGGCGAGGAATTGCAAGGCCCAACGAAAACGCGCGCCGGAACCGAAGCTCCGACGCGCGTGATGCAAGCCTTTGAACAAGCGCCAGATCAGGTGATCGGGCAGCTAGGATCGAGGCGGAAGTCGAGGTAGTTGTCGACCGACTTCATCAGTTCTTCCTGCTCGTTCTCGAAGAAGTGATTGGCCCGCGGGATCTCGTCGTGGTGGATCGTGATGTGCTTTTGCGTGCGCAGCTTGTCGACAAGCTTCTGCACCGATTGCGGCTGCACCACGGTGTCCGCCGTGCCCTGGATGAAGATGCCCGAGGCGGGGCAGGGCGCGAGGAAAGAGAAGTCGTACATGTTCGCAGGCGGCGCGATGGAGATGAAGCCGCGGATTTCGGGGCGACGCATCAGCAATTGCATGCCGATCAGAGCGCCGAAGGATACGCCGGCGACCCAGGTGGTCTGCGCTTCGGGGTGGATCTGCTGCACCCAGTCGAGTGCGCTGGCTGCATCGGACAGTTCACCGATACCGTTGTCGAAGCTGCCCTGGCTCTTGCCGACACCGCGGAAATTGAACCGCAGGGTGGCAAAGCCGCGTCCGACGAAGTTCTTGTACAGTTGCTGCACGATCCGGTCGTTCATCGTGCCGCCGCCCTGGCTGTGCGGGTGCAGGATCATGGCGACAGGTGCGCGGGGGCGCGGGGCGGGGGAGAAACGGCCTTCGAGACGACCCTCCGGGCCGGGGAAGATAACGTGAGGCATGGGCGTTTGTTGCTCTGCTGGAATGTTGGGCGCCTGCGGGTAGCGCGGCGCAAGGTGGCGGCTATATAGGGATTATGCCGATTTTCGCAATTGTTACGTGAGCGCCGTGCCAGACCAGCGCATCTATCTCGATCACGCCGCCACGACTCCGCTGCGCCCCGAAGCGAAGGCGGCGATGGAGGAGGGCTTTGCCATCTGGGCCAACCCGTCGTCTCCTCACGCCGAAGGGCGCAAGGCCAAGGCCGCGCTGGAGGACGCGCGGGCGCGCTGCAAGGCGGCGCTTGGCTGGGACGGCGAACTGATCTTCACCTCGGGCGCGAGCGAGGCGGCGGCGCTGGTTCTGCACCACGCCAAGGCCGGTGCGCGGCTGGTGAGCGCGGTTGAGCATGACTGCATTCTCGGCACGGCGAAAGAGGCGGAACGACTGCCGGTGCGGGCGGACGGTGCGCTCGATCTCGAGTTGCTGCGCGAGGCGGTGCAGCGGGAAAAGCCGCTGGTGGCGGTGCAGCAGGTGAATTCGGAAACGGGCAACTGTCAGGACTTGGCCACGATTTTCGAGATCGTGCGCGAAGCTGGCGGATTGTTGCTTGCCGATTGTGCGCAAGGGGCGGGCAAGATGGCTTTGCCGCCGTGCGACATGGCGATCATCAGCGCGCACAAGTTCGGCGGTCCCATCGGTATCGGGGCGCTGCTGGTTCGAAACTATGCCATGCTCGAACCCGTGGGCGGACACGAGCGCGGTTACCGGCGCGGGACGGAGAACCTCCCCGGCGCGATGGGCATGGCGGCAGCCTTGACCGTGGAGGGATCCTACCTTCCTGACGATGTGCTGCCGGCACGTGATCGGCTGGCCGAAACTGTGCGCTCGGCAGGCGGTACGTGGTGGGCGGATCGCCTTTCCGATCCTACGCCATTCGTGAATGCCGTTGCCATGCCTGCCATGTCCGCCACGGCGCAGGTCATGCGCTTCGACATGGCAGGGTTCGCCGTATCGCAAGGCAGCGCCTGTTCCAGCGGCACGATGAAGACCAGCCACGTCATGCAGGCAATTGCGGCGGACAAGGAACTGGCGGACCGCACGATCCGCGTCTCGCTGGGATGGAACACCACGGCTGAGGAACTCGATGGCTTTGCCAAGGCTTGGAAGTCACTGACATGATCTATCTCGACTACCAGGCCACCACCCCCCTCG
The DNA here is from genome assembly GCF_039542285.1 of Erythrobacter westpacificensis. Taxonomy (NCBI): domain Bacteria; kingdom Pseudomonadati; phylum Pseudomonadota; class Alphaproteobacteria; order Sphingomonadales; family Erythrobacteraceae; genus Erythrobacter; species Erythrobacter westpacificensis. Next base: position 220,266 of record NZ_BAABHV010000021.1, on the reverse strand, counting down.
CGCCCGAAGCGCGCGATGCCATGCTGCAATGGCTCGATACGCCGGACGGCACCGCCTTCGGCAATCCGCACTCACCGCACCGCATGGGCCGCATGGCGGCAGCGGCGGTGGACCTAGCGCGAGAGCGCGTGGCCGCGCTGTTTCCGCCCAACGGACAGGTGATCTTCACCTCGGGCGCGACCGAGGCGATCAACCTCGCCATGCGCGGGTGCCCCGGCAAGGGCGCGATCAGCGTGTCTGCCATCGAACACGCCGCCGTGCTCGATACCGCATATGCCATCGGCAAGGCGCACGAACTGAACGTTGCCAAGGACGGGCAGTGCAACGTGAAGCAGGACATCCCGAACGACACCAAGCTCGTCTGCGTGATGCAGGTGAACAACGAGATCGGCGTGATCCAGCCGACGGTGGAATTCCACCGCAAGGCGAAGGAATCAGGCGCGCTCTACCTGTGCGATGCGGTGCAGGCCTACGGCAAGATGCCGCTGGCGGGCGCGGACATTATCGCCGTTTCCGCGCACAAGATTCACGGGCCGAAAGGCATCGGCGCGCTGTGGGTGAGGAACGGCATCGAACTCGAACCGCAACAGACCGGCGGCGGGCAGGAGGCGAATATCCGTTCCGGCACGCTCAGCCCCGCACTGTGCGCGGGCTTCGGCGCGGCGGCGATGGTGGCGAAGGAGCGGATGGAGGACGATGCCGCGCACGTCGAGGCGCTGTGGCACCGTGCGCGCGAACTGTTCTCGGATTGGGACCTGAACGGAAGTGCGGAGGCGCGCTGGCACGGCAATCTCAATATCCGCCGCAAGGGATTGGACGTGGCGCGCCTGATGTCGGACTGCCGCGACGTCATGTTCTCGGCAGGCTCGGCCTGCGCCAGCGGATCGGGCAGGCCCAGCCACGTGCTTCAGGCCATCGGACTGAGCGCGAAGAAGGCGAAAAGCTCGATCCGGCTGGGCTTCGGGCGCTACACCAGCATGGAGCAGCTTGAACTGGCCGCCGAAAAGCTTATCAATGCTGCATCGCAGCAAGGATAGACGCCATCAAAGTCACCTTCATTACACGCAAGGGCGAAAGGGTTGAAGCCGAAGCTTCTCCCGGCGACCGGCTTCTGGAAGTCGGCCAGGCCGCAGGCATGCCGCTGGAAGGGACGTGCGAGGGGCAGATGGCATGCTCCACCTGCCACGTGATCGTGGCACGCGAATGGTTCGGCAAATTGCCCGAGGCTGTGGAGGACGAGGAGGACATGCTCGACCTTGCCGCCGACGTTCACGCCACCAGCCGCCTGTCCTGCCAAATCCTGCTGACCGAGGACCTCGACGGCCTCGAAGTGCGCATCCCCAGCGACAGCAACGACGCGCAGGGGTTCTGACCGGCCGTTCAGGGCCGGCCATTCATGACTGGGCGAGAATCCGTTGGCTAACAGGCTCGTTCGATTCTACCAGCGCCGCCAAGCTGCTTCGGAGCCTTACCGATGACCTCTCGCAACACCACTCCGCTCTTCTCCCTCCCCACCGACGGTGACGAGGCAAGGACTTCCGGCACTCCGGTATCCGACATGGCCTATCGCCTCGCGTTCGGCGCAATCGGATGGCCGTGGCTGTTGTTCAGCCTGTGGGGCGGGCGCAAGGCAGAAAAGCGCCGCCTGCTGGAACGCGTGGGCCTGCGCGAGGATGCCTTGCCGAACCTGGGAAGCTGGAAGGCCGACACCGGCTTCCTGCACCGGATCGTCGACGCGGTGGAGGAACTGTGCCCCGCCAATGTTGTCGAGCTAGGAGCCGGGGCAACCTCGCTCGTATGCGCGAAGGCGCTGGAGCAGAACGGCGGCGGCACCCTGCACAGCTATGACCAGCATGCGGGCTTCGTCGAGGCAACGAGAGAATGGCTGGCCGAGGAAGGTGCCGAAGCGCGGATGGCTCACGCCCCGCTGACCGCCAGCGTGCAGGGATGGCCGGGCCGGTGGTACGACTTGTCGAACCTGCCCGAGACGATCGACCTGCTCATCATCGACGGGCCGCCGTGGTCCGTCCATCCCTTCGTTCGCGGCGCGGCGGATTGCCTGTTCGACCGTCTCTCCCCCGGCGCCATCGTGCTGCTGGACGACGGCGCACGTCCGGGAGAGCGGATCGTTGCGCGCCGCTGGCGCGAACGCTGGCCGCAGATCGATTTCGAGCGCGTCTCGGGCAGCACCAAGGGCACGCTGGTCGGTCGCAAGCGTCGCAGCGCGGAGGTGATCGCCTTCCCGCAACGGCCTGTGCCTGCACGATCGGCCGGCTGGCAGCGGGCGGCGATGCTGGCGCTGGCTTTCGCCGGGGGCTGGATCGTCAACGCCACTGTCGGCGAGCAACCGGCAAGCGCGGCATCATTCATCGAAGAGGCCGATGCCTCCTACGATGCCTCGCAAGCGCGCCTGCGCATGGCCTCGCAACTGGAATCGCCGTTGCTGGACCGGCGCGAGATCGCCAGCGCCACGGGTATCGACCTGCCTGCCATTCCCGCCGAATGGACGCTGCAGGACGTGCAGGTCTATCCGTCCGATCACGGCCCGGCCGTGGCGCTGGTGATGGAAACCGCAACTGGCGAGAGCGTGTCGATGTTCGCCACGAGGGAGGAAACGCCGGCGGAGAAATTGCCCCTGCTCGAAAAGCGGGAAGGCCGTTCGCTGGCATATTGGGAAAGCGGTCCCTTCGCCTACGCGCTGACAGGGGAAGTCGGATCGGACCGCGTTCTCGCGCTCGCGTCGGACATTGCCGCCGGTAGCTGACCTCAGCCCACTTCCTCCTCCACCGCCAGGTCCATCCGCACTTCGCGTTCGCGGGGCAGGAAGGCGGGGCCGGGTTCGTTGCCTTCGCCGGCATCCAGCCGGGCAGCGGCGGCGAGCATGTGTTCGCGCAGGCGACAGTGCATCTTCCAGCCGACCTTCGGGTCCTGCGCGCGTGCCATGAAGCGCACGATCATGGCGTTCGCCCTGTGGCCGACGACCTGGCAGGCGGCGTCCTGGGGATCGATCACGTCCTCGTCGTTCTCGATAAATTCGCGGAAGGGCCCGCGCAGCGCGTCGACATCGGCGCGGTGGTCCAGCTCCAGCTCGACATGCATCATGATGGTCGGGTCCTGCTTGGTCCAGTTCTCGAAGCTTTCGCTGGTGAAAGCGCTGACGGGCGCAATCACGCGGCGTTCGTCCCAGCTGCGCAGGCGCAAGTGGGTGAAGCCAATCTTCTCCACATAACACCACTGGCCATCGTAATAGACGGCATCGCCGATCCTTGCGGTGCGGGCGAAAGCGATCTGCACGCTGGCCATGATATCGCCCAACACCTTGCGCGCGGCGAACACCAGCACCAGGCCCAGCACCCCGGCAGAAGCGATGATGGAGAAGCCCAGCGTGTTCGACATGTTGCTGGCCACCAGCAGGAAGCCGATTCCCGCCAGCAGCAGCACGGCTGTGAGGATGCGGCGGATGGCGCTCATCTTGGTGTAGAAGTTGCGGTCCTCGTTGTTGTCGGGCGCCTCCAGCTTGCTGGTGCGGCGCGTGGTGGCGAAATCGAACAGGAAATCCAGCGCGGACAGCAGGATGCCGATGACCGCCGCGATGATCAGCAGCAGCTGCAGCGGATTGAGCAAGTCGGCGACGGGACCGGACAGGCGGAAGAAGGTGCCGCGGATGAGGGCGAAAGTCCCGGCAAAGGCCAGCAGCGTGACGGGAAGATGGACAGCCTGCAAAACGCCGAACAGCTTGCCGTCCTCGTCCGTCCGATCACGGAAATGCCCGATGGCGCGGTAGGTGAGCGCAGCGGCCAGCGCGCCCAGCAGCAGGATCAGCGGCAGGGCGATCACTTCCCACCACGCGAGCGTCCAGAACGCCTGCTTGCGCAGCATCGGCGGAAGGGACTGCTCGAACTTCGTCGGACCGTAAATGGCATAGAGCTGCGGCACGTTGGCCACCGTCTGGCGACTGAACACCCAGACCGGCTCTCCGCCCGGTTCCTGCACGCGGGCCAGGCGGACGGGGACGGTGCGCCCGTCCATGTCCAGCGTCGCCAGCCGCAGCGAGCGGCGCGCGATGCCTGCCATGGGGTTCTTGTCGCTGGCGATGATATCGACGGCGTCGGGCCGGTCGGGCAGGTCGACCCAGTCTATCGAGATGGAGCGGTGGACAAGGTCGTAAAGCTGTGCGGCAAGCCTTTGCTGCGTGGCCGCATCGGCATCGACATTGGCAAAATCCATCGCCGCGGAGGCCGCCTGCCAGTCGCCTTGCGCCCCTGCCGCCATGAACGTCTCGATCATGCCCATTGGCGTGTCGAGTTCCAGCGGGGTTCCGGAGCCACCGCCGTTCTGCAGTTGCTCGACCTGGTAGACGTATGGCTCCGAACCGGCGGCGACGGAGCGTCCGTCCTGCGCCTGCGCGGCAGATACGAAGGCCAGCATCAACGAGAGCAGAAGCGCGCCTGCTTTCAGGCGGACGATATCAAGCATTGTCTTCCCCATGGGAAATCCAATGCGCGGGCGACGGGATAGGTTCGGCACGCACAGGAAAGCCCCGCCGCGCTTGTCCAGCACGACGGGGCCTTGTCGAAGTCCGATATCCCCGGAAGGGATTGGGGGGACGGGTCGTTTCCGGGGATCAGGCGGCTTCGGTAAACTTCGCGCTTTCCCGCTTCAGCGCTTCGATGATGGCGTTGGAGAACGCGGGAATGTCATCGGGATTGCGGCTGGTGATGAGATTGCCGTCGACCACCACTTCCTTGTCCAGCACATTTGCACCCGCATTGGCGAGGTCGGTGCGGATCGATTTGTAACTGGTGGCACCACGTCCGTTCAGAAGGCCCGCCTCGATCAGCAGCCACGGGGCGTGGCAGATTGCGGCGATCGGCTTGCCCGCAGTGTTGAAATCCTTGACCATCTGCACGGCCTTGTCTTCCACGCGCAGCAGGTCCGGATTGATCTGGCCACCGGGGAGGACGAGCGCATCGAATTCGGCTTCGGTTGCTTCGTCCAGCGTCAGGTCGACATCGACGGGGCTGCCCCAGTCGTCCTTGTCCCAGCCCTTGATCTGGCCGTCTTCCAGGCTGACCACGACGGTCTCGTAACCGGCGTCTTCTAGGTTCGCCTTGGGCTTTTCCAGTTCCGACTGTTCAAAGCCGTTGGTGGCAAGGATCATTACGCGTTGTGCCATGATGTGTGCTCCTGTTTCGCGATTTGGTGTTTGACCCTGCAACGGGTGGGGAAAGGCCCACGTTCCGCGCTGTCCGGCGAATGGAGACGGTGATAGGGCAAGCCGCATGGCAACCGTTGAAGAACCCAGTGATTCCGGCGCGGGCATCACCCGCGAACCGTTCGAAAGCGCGCTTTCGGAGCGTTACCTCGTCTATGCCCTGTCAACGATCACGGCGCGTTCGCTGCCGGGCCTGCGCGATGGTCTGAAGCCGGTCCACCGCCGCCTGCTGTGGACGATGCGGCAATTGCGCCTGTCGCCCGACAGCACGTTCAAGAAATCGGCCCGCGTGGTGGGCGACGTGATCGGCAAGTATCACCCGCACGGGGACGTGGCGGTCTACGATGCGATGGTGCGCCTCGCCCAGCCGTTCACGCTGCGCTACCCGCTGGTGGAGGGGCAGGGCAACTTCGGCAATATCGACGGCGATAACGCCGCCGCCTATCGCTACACCGAATGCAAGCTGACGCGCACCGCGATGCAGTTGATGGACGGGCTGGACGAAGGCACGGTCGAGTTCATTCCCACCTACAACAACGAGGAAGAAGAACCGGTCATCATGCCCGGCCTCTTCCCCAACCTGCTGGCGAACGGAGCCAGCGGCATCGCGGTGGGCATGGCGACCTCTATCCCCAGCCACAACGTGGCCGAAGTGCTGGATGCCGCCGAGATGGTGATGTTCAACAAGGACGTTACCCACGAAGAGCTGATGAGTGTGTTCAAGGGGCCGGATTTCGCCACCGGCGGCCTTGTGGTCGACAGCCCGGAGGCGATTTCCAATGCCTACGAAACGGGTCGCGGCTCCTTCCGCGTGCGCGGACGGTTCTTTGCCGCCGAAGCCGAGAGCGAAGCAGACCGCGAGGCGGGGATCGAGCGGCAGAAGGGCGGCGGATACCAGCTCGTCATCTCCGAAATCCCCTACCAGGTGCCCAAGGGCAAGCTGATCGAGCAGATCGCGGCGGCCATCGGCGACAAGAAGCTGCCGATCCTGGAAGACGTACGCGACGAGAGCGACGAGCAGGTGCGCGTCGTGCTGGTGCCGCGCAGCCGCAACGTCGATCCCGAACTGCTGAAGGAAAGCGTCTACAAGCTGACGGACCTGGAAACGCGCTTCAGTCTCAACCTCAACGTGCTGGATCACACCCGCACGCCGATGGTGATGGGGCTGAAGGAGCTGCTGCAGAACTGGGTCACGCACCAGATCGAGATCCTGCAACGCCGCACGGCGCATCGCCTCGCCAAGATCGCGGACCGGCTGGAACTGCTGGAAGGCTACATCATTGCGTTCCTCAACCTCGACCGGGTGATCGAGATCATCCGTACAGAGGACGAGCCGAAGCCGGTGATGATGGAGGAATTCGGCCTTACCGACAGGCAGACCGAGGCCATCCTGAACATGCGGCTGCGCAGCTTGCGCAAGCTGGAGGAGATGCAGCTTCGCACCGAGAAGGACGAGCTGCTGAAGGAGCAGGACGAGCTGACCAAGCTGCTCGAAAGCCCGGCGCGCCAGCGCACCCGGCTGAAGCGCGACATGGCGGCCCTGCGCAAGGAATACGGCGAAGATACCGCCATCGGCGCGCGGCGCACCACGATTGCCGAAGCCGCGCCGACAGTGGAATTCAACCCAGATGCCATGATCGAGAAGGAGCCGGTGACGGTGATCCTCTCGGCCAAGGGCTGGGTCCGCGCGGCGAAGGGCCACGTGGACCTTGGCGAGGACGGCTGCGGCGATTTCAAGTACAAGGAAGGCGACGGCCCGGCCTTTGCCGTCCATTGCCAGACGACCGACAAGCTCTTGCTGGCGGGGGCGGACGGGCGCTTCTTCACGCTTGGCGCGGACAAGCTGCCCAGCGCACGCGGCTTTGGCGAGCCAGTTCGCAACACGCTCGATATCGATGCCGCGACGCAGATCATCGCTGTTGTGGTCCACGAGAAGGACAAGCAGGTGCTGCTCGCCTCCACTGTGGGCAAGGGCTTCGTGGCGATCACGGACGAATTGCTGGCCGAGACCCGCAAGGGCCGGCAGGTGGTGAACCTGAAAGGCGATGCGAAGCTGACGGTGGCACGCGAAGTGGCGCCTGCGCACGACCACGTCGCCGTGGTGGGCGAGAACCGCAAGCTCGTGGTCTTCGCGCTGGAGGAAATGCCGGTGATGACCCGCGGGCAGGGCGTTACCCTGCAACGCTACCGCGACGGCGGCCTTTCCGATGCCACCACCTTCACGCTGGAAGAAGGCCTCAGCTGGCAGATGGGCGGCAAGGGCGACCGCACGCGGACGGAGAACGAGATCGGCATGTGGAAAGTCGCGCGCGGCGCTGCGGGCCGATTACCGCCGCAGGGCTTCCCAAAGGATAACAGGTTCTAGGATATTGCGAGGCCGCCTCCGCGGCTTCGAAAAACAGAACATCCAAGAAAAACCCGGCAGGATCGCTCCTGCCGGGTTCCTTGGTGATCTTGGTAAGCTGGAAGCTTAGCCGGCCTGTGCGGCCAGGGCAGCTTCGAGGTCGGCCATCATGATACGGGCGACGAGCGCGCCGTTCTGGTCGACTGCGAACATTTCCTTCGGCAGCGTGACCTTGCTTTCGTCTTCGCGCACGATCACGACGTTGGCTTCGTCGATGGTGTCGATGGTGCCCAGCGGCTGCGGATCGGCGGTGACGACGGCGGCGCCTTCGACGAGGGCAGCGGCAAGCGCGGCTTCGGCTTCGGCCAGCTGCTGTTCGTGCATCTGCACCAGCTGCGCCTTGGTGACGTTCAGGGTCGGGCCGGTTTCGCCTTCGCCGAACAGGTTGGCGGGCAGGGCGATCTGGTATTCGTCGACCGACAGCAACACGGCCTGTTCGTTGGTCTGGGCCACGGTGCCGATGGCGTTGCCGTCGTTACCCATCACGGTGTCGCCCACGTCCTGCGCCATGGCAGGGTTGGCGGCGAGGGCAGCAACGGCTGCGGCGGCGGTGAGTGCGATCTTCTTCATGCAAATAATCCCCTTCCATCCAGACCCTTCGCATGTGCGGGTCCGGGAGTTCTAATTCGTCCGACATGGCCAGGAATGGCGCCGGAAATGGCACACGGGCGGCAAGCACCCGGCCACTTGCCGGGGCAGACACAGACGGCGCAAACACAGCGCCGATCCCGTTAAAAAGCCTTCTAGCAGACGGCTTCTGAACACTACCTGCACCAGCCCGGCAGCCTATTTCAAGGAGAAATTGTAAGCGATGCGTACTAATTGTCGGCGGGCAATTCTTCGCGCAGCAATTGATCGATACGGCTTCGATCGGGGAAACCTTCTTCCAGCCAGCGGTTTTCGACCGCTCGCAATACGCGCGCAACTTCCGGTCCGGCACCCACCCCGCGTGCGACAATTTCGCCGCCTTTCAAGGGGAACTGCGGGATTTCCCACCTGTCCAGCGCCGCCGTCGATTGCTCTGCCAGAAGCAGCAGGTCGCGCGCCACGTCCATTCCTTCGCGGTAGGCGAGCACGCGGGCATCGCCGGGCCTGCGGGCGCGGGCGGCAAGGCGGGCGAGGCGCTTCTTGTGCGCGTTCGAAAGGCGCAGGCGCGCCGCAACCTGTTCGGCGGTCTTCGGTTCTGCGGGCAACATGGCGGCGAGGCGGCGGATCGCGTCGGGTGCCGCACCCTGCGCGGCTTCCGTACGCGTCAGCGTCAAGAGGCGGGCAAGGCCGTCCTCCTCCACCTCGGGCAGGATCACCGGCAGCACGCCGCGATCGAACATCCGGCGCACGGTGGGCACCGGATCGGCAAGGTCCAGCAGGCCGAGCAGTTCCATCGCCACGCGTTCTCGGCTGAGGCCCTTCAACGTGGGTGCCAGTGCGGCGCAGGCGTCCTCGCCCTCGTCATCCAGCACGGAGCCGAACCGCGCCTGGAAGCGGTAGTAGCGAAGGATGCGCAGGTGATCCTCGCGGATGCGCTCGCGCGCGTCGCCGATGAAGCGCACGCGGCGTGCGTCCAGATCGTCCAGCCCGCCGAAATAGTCGCTGATTTCCAGCGTTACGGGATGGGCGTAGAGCGCGTTGATGGTGAAATCGCGCCGTGCGGCATCGTCCTGCCAGTTGTCGGCAAAGGCCACGGTGGCGCGCCTGCCATCGGTGGCGACGTCCTTGCGCAGGGTAGTAACTTCAACCGGGCCGCCATCCACCACGGCGGTGACGGTGCCGTGATCGAGGCCCGTTGGCACGACCTTGATGCCTGCCTCCTTCAGCCGCGTCATCACCTCTTCGGGATGCAGCAGCGTGGCAGCATCGATATCCTTTACCGCAAGCCCCAGCAGCGTATCGCGCACCGCGCCGCCCACCCAGCGCAGGTTATCCGCGTCAAGCGCGGCAACAAGCTGCGCGAGGTCTGCGCGCTGCGTCCATTCGGCTTGGGAGAGAGTGGCTTTCGTCACGCTTCGCCTTGAGCACGAAGCGCCTCGCTATTCAACCAGATCGTCCACCGACAGGCGGTGCGAGAGGTGGGCGATGATGCCCGCCGTGATGCCCCAGATGCGATGGCCCTGCCAGTCGATCTCGACGTAGGGCCGCTCGTTGCCGTTGAACATGCCGATCTTGGGCTTGTGGTTGGACTGGTCGAGCAGGTGGCGCAGCGGCGCTTCGAACCAGTCGGCAACCTCGCGGGGGTCGGGCCGGATCTCGATATCGGAGGGGATGACGCCCAGGACCGGCGTGAGGCGGTAGCCGCTACCGGTGGCGAAGGTGGTTGCCTCTCCCACCACGCGCACGCGGGCGGGATCGATCGCGAGTTCCTCCTCCGCTTCGCGAAGGGCGGCCTCGATCACGCTCTCCCCCGCTTCCAGCTTGCCGCCGGGGAAAGAGACCTGTCCGGGATGGCTGGGCATGGTGAGGGGCCGGTGGGTGAGGAGCACGCCGGGTTCGGCCCGCTCCGTGACCGCAATCAGGACGGCGGCATCGCGCAGTTCCTGCCCCACCACGAATTCGCTGTCGTCCCGAATGCCCGCCATGCCGACGTGCTGCGTGTCGGCAAAGTGGCGATGCAGACGGTCGAACAGCAGGCTCATGCAGCAGGCACCAGGGAAAAGGTTTCACCCTGACTGGTGACGGCAAGCGGCTCGTGCCCCTTGTCCAGCGCAAGTTGTGCCAGTTGCATCCAGGTGGAACGGTCCAGCTTCGCCTCGCACCCGTGGCGCACGGCGAGATAGATCGACGGCGCATCGGCATCGCCCGCAGCACGCAGGGGATTGTCCGGCCCGGCGATCACCAGTTCATCGGTGTTCAGCCGGAACGCCAGTGCATCGCCATCATCGCGCATGTCGGTGGCAATGAAGGCGGCGTCCTCCACCTCGATCGTCTGCCGGTAGTGCGGGGTGACGAGGTAGTGCTGCCCGTCCTCCGGATCGCGCCACAGCAGGCTGGCGAAGGCGCGTACCATCGCGGGGCGGGTGATCGGGCTGCCGTCATGATACCAGGTGCCGTCCGCTGCGATGCGCATGTTGCTGTCGCTGGTCGCTTCCGGCTTCCAGGTGTCGACGGGAGGCAGCTTGCGCGCCTCGACCTGCTCGGCAATTTCCAGCAGGTTCATTCCGGCAAGGTCGGGCGGGATATCGTAGGCCATGGTTCACACCAGATGGCCATTGATGTCAGCCAAGCCAAGGGCCCAAAGTGCCGTGGTCGGGCAAAACGCCGGGATTGTCCGTGCGAACCAGCAGGCGATGCCGTTCGAACGGGCCGGGCAACTGCCAGTTCTGCGTCGGCGCGCCGTGAAAACCGAAGCGGCCGTAGTATTCCGGATCGCCGATCAGCACCTGCGGCAGCGGCGCGGCCGGGTCCATCGCGTCGAACATGGCGGCAAACAGCGCCTGCCCGAAACCCTGGTTGTGCCGTTCGGGCACCACGGCGACGGGGCCGACCATGAGCATCGGGTGGCGGCGGCCCTGATCGTCCGTGAGCGCGACGGGCCATGCCTGGATGGTGCCGACGAGATAGCGATTCTCGTCCACCACGGCGAAGCTCAATGCAGGCAGCCAGTCCGTCCCCTCGCGCACCTTGTATGCGGTGCGCGAATGACGGTCTTCCCCGAAGGCACGGTCGAGCAACTCCTCGACCATGGCGGGGTCCACTTCGGCTAGCGGAATCAGGGTGGCGGTAACGTCGGTCATAGGGGGCGCGCCGATAGGGCGGCGCGCCCACAGGCGCAACTGTTTCGCGCGTTACCTTTTCGTCTAACCCTTCGGCGTGAGGCGGATGAGGCGGCCCTCAGCGCCGTCTTCGATCACCCAGAGCGCCCCGTCCGGAGCTTGGGCGATATCGCGCAGGCGGCGCGGGAATTCGTAGCGCGCGGCTTCATCCGCCGAGTTGGCCGCGGCATTCACGGTGACGCGGCTGATCGACTGGGTGCGCAGGTTGGCGATCAGCAGCTGGCCTTGCCAGTCGGCGAACATGTCCCCTGTGTAGAAGGTCATGCCGCCCGGTGCGATCACCGGGTTCCAGCTGATTGCGGGCTTCACGAAAGGATCGTCCGCCGTGTGATCGGGAATATCGCTGCCGGAGTAGTTGTCGCCGTTGGAGCGGGTGGGCCAGCCGTAATTGTTGCCGGGCTCGACAAGGTTCAGCTCGTCACCCCCAGCCGGGCCGTGCTCCAAAGCCCACAGGTTGCCGGCGGGATCGAATTCCAGCCCCAGCATGTTGCGCTGGCCGTAGGACCAGATCTGGTCGGCCGGGCTGCCGCGGTCGGCAAAAGGGTTGCCGGCGGCGGGCGTGCCGTCGAGGTTCAGGCGCACCACGGTGCCGAGGTTGTTTTCCAGGTTCTGCGCGGGGTCCTGCTCCTGCCGGTCTCCGCTGGAGACGAACAGGTACTGGCCATCGGGCGAGAACGCGAGGCGGTGGGAATAGTGGCCGGGACGCTCGCCCGCGCGGCTCTGCTCCCAGATTTCGGTGAGGCCATCAACGCGGCAGGCATCGGCTGCGTCGCATATCAGCGTGCCGCGCCCGACAGCGGCCTTGGTGCCTTCGCCCGACTCCTTTGCCCACGACAGGTAGATCGTATCGCTGGTTTCATAGTCCGGCGCAAAGGCGAGCGCGCCGAGCCCGCCCTGTCCGCGATAGGCGACGGACGGCATTCCCGTAACCGTGCCCATGCGGCCGCTTGCGGGATCGTAGAACTTCATCGTGCCGGGCTTTTCGGTGATGAAGATCACGCCCGTGCCGGGCTCGAATGCCAGCGCCCAGGGCTCGTCGAAGGCGCCGTAGCTTGCTGCGTCGAAGGGAGAGGTGGACTGCAGTTCCACCGGCTCGCCACCGGCAACGGCGGCAACGGCTTCTTCGGTGGCGCTGGCGGACGGGGCGGTATCCCCGGTTGCGGCGCTGTTGCAGCTTGCGAGAGCGACGGTGGGGAATATGATGGCGGTCAGGACTTTGTTACGCATGCTTTCCGGAACTCCCTCGAACGAATTTTGTGCCTCGCTTGGCCCCGGCCCCCTGGTTGCAGGGGTGGACGAGGCGGGCCGCGGGCCGCTTGCCGGACCGGTTGTGGCGGCGGCGGTGCTGCTGTGCAAGCCCCGACCAAAGGGCGTAGGCGATTCGAAAAAGCTGACCGCGAAGGCGCGGGCCGAGGCGGAAGTGGCGATCCGCCGCCGCTGCGCCTTCGGCATCGGCGTGGTGGACGTGGAAGCGATCGACCGGCTCAACATCTTCGGGGCGACGATGCTGGCGATGAGCCTTGCCATGCGGAACCTGTGCGAAGTGCTGCGCGAGGATCGACTGGAGGCGCTGATCGATGGCAACCTCACGCCCGCCGGTCGCTGCGCCGAATGGCGCTGGCCCGCCCGCGCGATCGTGGGCGGCGACGGGAAGGAGGCCTGCATCGGCGCTGCCAGCATTCTCGCCAAGGAATATCGCGACCGGATGATGGCCGAGGCCGCGCGGTCGCACCCGCATTACGGGTGGGAGCGGAACAAGGGTTACGGATCGAAAGAGCATCTCGAAGCATTGCGAACACATGGACCGACGCCGCTGCACCGCCGCAGCTTCGCTCCGGTCGCGCAAATGGAGATGTTCTGATGAGTTTCACTTTCGGAGATATTCCGATCCAGCAGGGCCGCACGGCTATCGTCACCGGCGCCAACACCGGCATCGGGTTCGAGATCGCCCGCGCGCTGGCCGCTAAGGGCGCGCGCGTGCTGCTGGCCTGCCGCGATGGCGACAAGGCGGCGGACGCCATTGCCCGCATCGACGGCGGACGCGAGCAGGGCGGGGAGACCGAGTACCTGCACCTCGACCTTGCCAATCTCGCCAGCGTGCGCGAGGCCGCGGAGACCGCCGCGAAGGAAGAACGGATCGACATGCTGGTGAACAACGCGGGCGTGATGATGCCCCCGTTCTCCACCGCGACGGCCGGCTGCGAATTGCAGTTCGCCGTGAACCACCTTGGCCATTTCGCCTTCACCTCCCTGCTGCTGGACAAGCTGGCCGAAGAGGGTGGCCGCGTGGGGATGCAATCCAGCATCGCCCACCGCAATGCGGATATCGATTTCGACAATCTCGACGGCAGCAAGGGCTACGACAAGACGAAGTTCTACGGTCAGAGCAAGCTGGCAAACCTGCTGTTCGCCAACGAACTGGACCGCCGCCTGCGCAAGTCCGGGTCGAAAGCGCAGGCATTGGCCAGCCACCCCGGCATCGCGGCGAGTGAACTGACGCGCCACATCAAGGGGGGCAAGGTCTTTTCTTCCATCGTCGGCACGGTGCTCAACACGTCGGAAGAAGGCGCCTTGCCCGCGCTGCAGGCGGCCACCGATCCTGCGGCGGAGGGCGGCGGCTACTACGGCCCCTACGGCTTCAAGGAAACGCGCGGCAATACCTCCGGCCGTGCAGTGCAAAGCAAGTGCGCGCAGGACGAACAGCTCGCCGCGCGCCTGTGGGACAAGTCGGTGGAACTGACCGGGATCGACCCCGGCCTCGCGCCTGCTTAGGTTCTATCTGGCCTAGCCGAAGGCCTTTGCCCGCAATTGCTGGATGTATTCGCGGCCGAAGCGTTCAGCCTCGTCCGGGTCTGCCGGAATGCCGCCCATCTCGTCACTTGCCGCGCCGAGTTCGTCGCGGCTGTTGACGCGGGGGAAGGGCACGTCCGGCACCTCCACCCCCAGGAAATCGCACAGCGGCTGCCAGCCCATCTTCGGGTGGAATTGCAGCAGCCGCTCGGGCGGCAGGGTGTCGACCACTTGCCTGTTCCGCTTCACGTACCAGTCGGTCATGAAAGCGCGGTCGGTAATGTCGCCGTCGAAATGGTCGAAGATGACCCCGTTCATCATCGCTTCGACGGGTGAGCCTTTAAGTGAATCCATCATGCGCGGCGAGAAGATCGTTTCGTTGACGGAATCGAACCAGCTATCCGGATCGCGGGTGGTGAGCACCACCTTCGCATCGGGATAATACTCCGCCAGTTCGCGCCAGTAGCTGGCCGAAGGATAGTCGCTGGACGAGCGGAAGTTCGCGAAGATCGCGTCCCAGTCAGGATTACCGCGCGATGCCTCGATCCACGGCGGCACCTGCCGTCGACCATCGGCGAAGACTTCGCTCATGTGGTGACACGGTCCGAAGCCGAGGCGTTCCAGTGCGAACTTCATCGAGAACGTGGCGTTGCGGCCAAGTCCGGCGGCGATCACTTCCAGTGCCATGAGCAATACCCCCCAGTATTGCGCCAGTGTGCCCCAAGCAGGGCCGCGCGGCAACGCTCTTCGACAAGCGCTATCTTTACCGGCTGTTCACCAAGATTTCCTACAGCTTGCGGGCCGCCAACGGAGGAAGCATCTTGCCCGCGAATTCAGCGATCCTGAGAGATTTTCCGGCGCGCTGGTTCCTGTTCTGGCTGGTAATCCCGAACGCGGCCTTCATGCTGATGTGGTTCGTGGGCGGCCCGCCCATGGTGCCGGTGTTCGCACTGTGGGCGGTGATCGCGATTGTCGCCGCGCAACTGCCGTGGACCTGGCCCAAGCGGCTGATACTGGCAGGGCTGATCTGCTATGCGGCGTTCTATTACGTGTGCGTATTGTTCAATCTCGACATCGGCAAGTTCGATTCCCTGCTGCCGTTCCTGCTGGAAATCCAGCCGTTCCGTTCGCCGGAGTATATCGTCGCCTTCGCCGTCTTCGTCGCCACCGCCGGGCTGGCGCTGGCCAAGGCGCCGCACGTGCGCCGCTTTGCCTCGCCCATGTCCTATTGCCTCGCCGTGCTGGGCACCATGGGCCTGCTCACCGCGGACTACATCGCCACGAAGGACACCCGCAGCACCTACAGCCGCGTGCCGCCCGAAGGCGCGCAGTTCACGTCCGCTAGCACGCTCGCCAGTATCATGCGACCTGATGAAAGCGGACGTCACCTCGTTATCGTGATGGTGGAAGGCTGGGGCGTGCCCGTGGGAGAGACGGAGGAAGCCATCTTCCAGCGGGCCTGGAACCGCCCCGAGTGGCGAGACCGCTACGAGGTGACGCATGGCGCCGTGCCCTTCTACGGCTCCACCACCAGCGGCGAATTGCGAGAATTGTGCGGGCGTTATGCCGCCTATTCGCATGTCGGCCAGTTCGCCGAAGACTGCCTGCCCGCACGCTATCGCAAGGCGGGCTACGAAACCTCCGCCTACCACGGCTTCTCGCGCAATTTCTTCTCGCGCGAACAATGGTATCCCCAGATAGGCTTCGACGAATTCGCGTTCCGTGACGACCTGGCGGGGCGGGGCGTCTCGCACTGCGACGGCGTGTTCGCCGGAGCCTGCGACCGCGAAGTGCCCGCGCTGATAACGCAGCGCCTGAAACACGCCGACGCGCCGCAACTGGTCTATTTCCTCACGCTCAACACGCACTTGCCGATCAAGGACGATCCGGCGCTGGGCACCGACGACTGCCGCCTCGGCGGGCACGCATGGGCCAGCGCGAACCCGCAGCTTTGCCGCCTGTTCCTGCTGCAGGGCCAGCTTGCCGACGCGCTGGACGCGATGGCGATGGACCCCGACCTGCCGCCAACGGACGTGCTGGTGGTGGGCGACCATTTCCCGCCGTTCTTCGATCGAAACGACCGCAGCCGTTTCCAGCCCGGCGTGGTGCCGTGGCTGTTCCTTTCCAGCCGGGACAGGAGCCCCACCGTCATCGCCGGAGCCGACGATCCAGAAGCGGAAAGCTGACTTTTTTCGGTGTTTCCGGAGGTGCGAGTCCTCCCGGCCACACCACATAATGTCGAGTCCTGCAAAGGGCAGGGGACTCAATATCTTGTGGCGGACTCTTTTCGTTCCCTACGAAGGCTGGACAGGTGCGGCCAAATTGCACCTTGACCCGCGGACTCGAAGGACTCACACCCCTGTGGATAAGTGAGGGAAATACTGTTCATGGGCGAAATGACGAAGGTTCGCACGGCAAGGGTCGTGCGCAAGGCGAAGGCTCCCGCAGTCGACAAGGCGGACCTGCCACTGGGGCAGATCCTCGATGGCGACTGCGTGGCGGCGATGCGGCGATTGCCTGATAACAGCGTGGACCTGGTCTTCGCAGATCCGCCTTACAACCTGCAATTGGGCGGCGATCTCAACCGCCCCGACGGCAGCCATGTCGATGCCGTGACCGACGAGTGGGACCGGTTCGACAGCTTTGGCGCATACGATGCCTTCACCCGTGCATGGCTGGCCGAGTGCCGGCGCGTGCTGAAACCCGACGGCGCGCTTTGGGTGATCGGCAGCTACCACAACATCTACCGCGTGGGCGCGGTGTTGCAGGATCTGGGGTTCTGGATCTTGAACGACATCGTGTGGCGCAAGACCAATCCGATGCCCAATTTCCGCGGCACCCGCTTCACCAACGCGCACGAGACGCTGATCTGGGCGAGCCAGGGGGAAAAGGCACGCTACCAGTTCAACTACCGCGCGATGAAAACGCTGAACGACGAGCTGCAGATGCGCAGCGACTGGACTTTCCCGATCTGCTCCGGCGGGGAGCGGCTGAAGGACGATACCGGCCACAAGGCCCACCCGACGCAGAAGCCCGAGGCGCTGCTCTACCGCGTGCTGCTGGCGACGACGGAAGCGGGCGACGTCGTGCTCGATCCGTTCTTCGGCACCGGCACGACGGGCGCGATTGCCAAGCGGCTTGGCCGCGAATGGATCGGCTGCGAGCGGGAAGAAAGCTATCGCAAGGTCGCGCGCGCCCGCATCGACAAGGAACTGCCGCTGGACGAAAGCGCACTCACCACGATGCAGAGCCGCAAGACGCAGCCGCGCGTCGCCTTTGGCGCGGTGGTGGAAGCAGGATTGTTGAAACCGGGCACCGAGATCTTCGACAAGAAGCGGCGCTGGAAGGCGACCGTGCGCGCCGATGGCTCCATCGAGTGCGGCAAGGAAAGCGGCTCCATCCACCACGTGGGCAAGACCTTGCAGGATGCGCCCAGCTGCAACGGTTGGACCTTCTGGCATTACGAGGCAGGCGGCGAAGTGAAACCCATCGATGCCGCGCGCGGGCTCTACCTGCTGGCGACGGAGGACTGAGGTTTCCTACCCGGTGGCGCGTGCCCATTGGGGGCGGGATGAGCAGTCCCACTCAATGCCAGTTCCCGGCGCAAGGTAACACTTTGGGTGCGGACAGTGACACGAGGGGGCTTTCTTGCTCCAGGACACTGTTCCATGTGTTCCACATTAGTTGGAAAATGACCGAGAGACCCTGAATGGCCGACCAGATCTACATCCAGCCGCTGACCTTCGTGCCCGGACCGCAGACCGTGGAGGGTGAGGCCGTGCGGCTGGCGGGCGGCATGGTCTACGCCCGCGAGTTCGCGGTGATGCTGCGGCGCGACGGGCAGGTGATAGAGCGCCATATCGCCACACGGTCCACCATCGACGACGTGCTGGCTGCCATGCCCGAAGAGGTCGGCGCGGAAGGCGAGGCGCAGTGGTCCAACCTGCGCATGGCGCACACCCCGCTGGAGCTTGGCGCGCGAACGATCCGGCTCGACCAGCCGCAGGTGATGGGCATCCTCAACGTCACGCCCGACAGCTTCTCCGACGGCGGGGAGTTCATGGACAATCCCGATGCCATGCAGGCGCAGGCCGCCGCCATGCACGAGGCTGGCGCGGCGATCATCGACATCGGCGGCGAAAGCACGCGGCCCGGCGCGAAAGAGGTTTGGGAAGGCGAGGAGATCAAGCGCGTCGAGCCCGCCATCCGCCAGTGCGTGGGCATGGGCGCGGCCGTCAGTGTGGACACGCGCCGCCCGGCGGTGATGGAGGTCGCGCTGGAAGCGGGCGCGCACATCATCAACGATGTCTCGGCCCTGCGCTACGACCCGCGCAGCCTGGAATTCGCCGCATCCTCGGGCGCTCCCGTCGTGCTGATGCACGCGCCGGGGACGGGCACGGACCTGCACGCGGACCCGGACTATACCGGCGTGGTGTTCGACGTGTTCGACTTCCTCAAGGACGCCCGCGACCGGGCCATCGGTGCAGGCATCGCGCGCGAGAAGATCGTGCTCGATCCCGGCATCGGCTTCGGCAAGTCCCTGAGCGACAACCTCGCGCTGCTCAACGCCCTGCCGCTGTTCCACGCTCTCGGCCAGCCGCTGTTGCTGGGTGCCAGCCGCAAGCGCATGATCGGCGCGCTCTCGAACGAGGCACCGGCACACAAGCGGCTGGGCGGGTCGCTGACGATTGCGCAGGTGGGGATGGATGCAGGTGTGCAACTGCTGCGGGTGCACGACGTGGCGGAGACAGTGCAGGCGCGCAACGTGTGGCGCGGCTTGCGCGATGCGGCACTGACAAACTTCGCGATGCTCGGCGACTGACCGGGCTCAACCCGCCTCTTCGAGCTGTTCCTCGAACGAGCGCGCGAGGCTGCGCATGACGTCGTCCATCGCCTCGTCCGTTTCCGCGTCATCGGCCGACCCGTCGAACCGCCTAGCGAGGAGTATGGTGCGGTTTTCGATGCTGTAGAAGCGGTAATCGGTCCCGCCTCCCTCGGCCTCGGCGGTAAAGGCGAAGCCATCGGCACCGTCCAGGCTGACCGGCGACAGGTCGGTGCTGCCGATGTCCTCGTCCGCGAAAGCCGCGCGGTATTCGTCGATGGGGCGGGGCAGCAATGCCAGGGCAAGCCCGATCTCCTGCCTCGCATTGCATTCGCTGACTTCACCGGACTCGCCATACCGGCAGGCCTGTTCGCCCAATTGCTGCGCGCGGGCTTCGGGGATCAGCTTGGTGACCGGCATGGACTCTTCATAGGTCGGCGGGATCCGCAGCTCGATATCCGCCGCGGTCAGGGCATCCTGGTCGAACTCGTAGGTGAATGGGCCCAGCGTCGCTGTCTGCATAGCGGCAGTGGGCTGCGTTGCGGCTGTGTCGGGCGCCTCGTCGCCCGTGTCGGGCCGGCTATCACCACAAGACGCAACGGCGAGCGAAGCTGCGGCGATTGCCAGTGCGTATCGAAGTTGAACCATGTTGTGAAAGCGCGCCACGTTCGCTTGAGTTCCGCACGATTTCGCGACTTTTATGATATTTGTCTATGCGGCGTTGTCGATGCCGAGATCGCTCAGCTTGCGATACAGCGTCGACCGGCCAATGCCGAGACGACGCGCAACTTCGGTCATCCGGCCCCGGTAATGGCCGATGGCGAGACGGATTACGTCGGCCTCGATATCTTCCAGCGGACGCAGGTTGCCGTCTTCGGTGTAGAGCTGCACCCCCGCGCTTTCGCGAATGGGGCCGTTGCGCACCGGCTGTTCGGTCTCTCCGATAAGTTCGCGCAGTTGCGGAAAGTCTTCCGCGGTCAGCGCGTCGCCGTCGCAGAAAACGGCGGCGCGGAAAAGCACGGCCTGAAGCTGGCGCACATTGCCCGGCCATTCGAAGGCGCCCAGCAGGCGCAGCGCATCTCCGGTGATGCCAAGCGGGCGCAGGCCCGGCTGCTGGCCGATCTGGTGGAGGAAATAGCGCGCCAGTGCGCCAAGATCGCGGTCGCGCTCGCGCAGCGGCGGCAGCACGATGTGGGTGCGCGAAAGCAGGGCCAGCAGCTCGGCGCGGAAATGTCCGGCAGCCACCATGTCCGCCAGCGGAAGGTTGCTGGCGGCGATCACGCGGACATCGACCTTGAACCCGTATTGCGCGCCAAGCGGCTTCACGCTGCCGCTTTCTAGCACTGTGATGAGCCGGTCCTGCATCTCCAGCGAAAGCCGGTCGATCTCGTCGAGCACGAGAGTGCCGCCGTCGCAGTGCTGGAAAGCACCGTCCTGCCTGTCGAAAGCGCCAGCGAAAGCGCCCTTCTCATGGCCGAAAAGGTGCGATTCGAGGCTGTTGGCGGAAACGCATGCGATGTTGATCATGCGGAACGCCGTCTTCGCCCGCGGACTGGCCGCGTGCATGGCGCGCACCAGCATCTCTTTGCCGGTGCCGCTCTCGCCTTCGATCAGCACATGGCCATGCCCGCGCGCCGCCTTGGCTGCCTTGGCCAGCGCATCGCGGAAGGCGGGCGCGGTGCCCACCATCGTGTCGAAGTCCAGTTGCGAGGACATCTTTTCCGACATCGGGATAAGTTCGTCGCCCGGTGCCTCCCGCGTGGTCGCGTTGCGCAGGGCCTGCATCAGCCGGTCCGGCGAGACGGGCTTCACAAGGTAATCGGTCGCGCCTGCCCGCATGGCCTCCACGGCCAGCTGCGGGCTGGTGCTGCCGGTCAGCATCAGGATCGGCAGGGCGGGGCGGCGCGACTTGAGTTCCGCGATCAGTTCGCAGGCGCGGTCGCCGGGTACGCCCTGGTCGAGGATGACCGCGGAAAGCTGCATCCCCTGACGGGTGCCCAGCGTCGCGATCGCCGTCTCGCTGTCCTGCACCGACATCATGCGCCAGCCTTCACGGCCTGCAAGCGCGCCGACGAGGCGGCATTGCGCCGGATCCTTGTCGATCAGCATCAGCAGTCGCTGTTCGGGCTCTACCATGCGCGTCTATCCCCTTGGTCCGCCGAGTGCGGAATGTCGCACCTGTGACCTAGCAGGAGGGGGTAAAGAGCCGATTAAGGCAGTTCTTTCGCTTTTGTGCACTTGAGCAGGCAGGAAAGCAGCGATAGGACATTGGGCAACAGTTCAAACCCCAAAGGGAAGACATACCATGAGCAACCCGCACGACATGAAGGCGGCCAAGGGCACTTACGAGAGCTTTATCGGCACCCTCAAGTGGTCGGTGCCGCTGATCAGCGCCATCGCCTTGTTCGTCATCATCCTGATCGCCTGAGGCGCCGCATGGGGGGGATGAAAATTGCGGTCCTGAAAGAGCGCGCTGCGGGCGAAACCCGCGTCGCTGCCACGCCCGAAACGGTCAAGAAGCTCGCTGCCCTGGGCGCGAGCCTTGCGGTGGAGGAGGGCGCTGGCGAGGCCGCTGCCATCCCCGATGCCGCCTATGCCGAAGCCGGAGCCGAAGTAGGCCCGGTGGCAAAGGTGGTTGCAGATGCCGACATGGTGATGGGCGTGCAGGCGCCCGACGTTGCCGCGCTGTCCGGCGCGAAGTCTGGCGCGTGGGTTGCGGCGACATTCGATCCCTTCGGCCAGCGGGAGCGCGTGGAAGCCTATGCCAAGGCCGGGTTGGAGGCGCTGTCGCTGGAATTCATGCCGCGCATCACCCGCGCGCAGTCGATGGACGTGCTCTCCAGCCAGTCCAACCTTGCCGGATACAAGGCCGTGATCGCGGCGGCGGACCAGTACGGCCGCGCCTTCCCGATGATGATGACGGCGGCAGGCACGATCTCGGCTGCCAAGGTCTTCGTGATGGGCGTGGGCGTTGCCGGCCTGCAAGCCATCGCCACGACGAAGCGTTTGGGGGCACAGGTTTCGGCCACGGACGTGCGGCCCGAAACGGCAGAGCAGATCAAGAGCCTCGGCGGGAAGCCAGTGTTCGCAGAGGGTCTCGAAGCATCTGGCGAGGGTGGCTACGCAGCCGAACTGACAGACGAGCAAAAGGCCGCGCAGGCCGACTTGGTGACGAAACACATCGCCAAGCAGGACATCGTCATCACCACGGCGCTGATCCCCGGACGCGCCGCGCCGCGCCTCGTTTCCGACGCGCAGATCGCCAGCATGAAGCAGGGCAGCGTCATCTTCGATCTCGCCGTGGCGCAGGGCGGCAACGTGGAAGGCTCCGTGCCCGATCAGCTGGTCGAGAAGCACGGCGTAACCATCATGGGCTTTTCCAACACGCCCGCCCACCTGCCCGCCGATGCCAGCGCGCTGTTCAGCCGCAACCTGTTCAATTTCCTCAACGCCTTCTGGGACAAGGACGCGGGCAAACCCGTGCTGGACGAGGAAATCGGCGATGCCATCCGGCTCACACGCGGCGGCGAGGTGGTGAACCCGCGTCTACGGGCAGCCTCGTGAAGGGTAAGGGCATCATGGTGATCTTCATCATCGTGCTCATCCTGGTGGCAATCATTGCCTATATCGGCGGCCAGAACCTGGGGCGCTGGATGACTACGACCGAGAGCGCGGAAGGGGGCGCCTGACAATGGACTTCATATCAATCCTCTCGATCTTCGTGCTGGCGTGCTTCGTCGGCTACTACGTCGTCTGGTCGGTCACGCCCGCGCTGCACACCCCGCTGATGGCGGTGACGAACGCGATTTCCTCGGTGATCATCGTCGGCGGCCTGATCGCCTCGGCGGAAGCCGGCAGCGACGTTGCCAAGTGGCTGGGGCTGGCGGCCGTGGTGCTCGCCAGCGTCAATATCTTCGG
The DNA here is from genome assembly GCF_039542285.1 of Erythrobacter westpacificensis. Lineage (NCBI taxonomy): Bacteria > Pseudomonadati > Pseudomonadota > Alphaproteobacteria > Sphingomonadales > Erythrobacteraceae > Erythrobacter > Erythrobacter westpacificensis. Next base: position 197,350 of record NZ_BAABHV010000021.1, on the reverse strand, counting down.
CGGCTTCGCCGTTACCGAGCGGATGCTCGCTATGTACAAGAAGAAGGACAAGTGAGCATGCTGTCCTTCCTCGCTCCTGCCGCCGATGTGGCCGCGCACGGCCCGGTAAACCCGTGGGTGGCGCTTGCTTACCTTGTCGCCGGCGTGTTCTTCATCCTTGCCTTGCGCGGGCTTTCCAGCCCGGCGACGAGCCGCGCGGGCAACCGCAACGGCATGATCGGCATGGCAATCGCCGTCATCACGACGCTGGTAACGCACGATATCGCCAACATTGTCGAGATCGGCATCGCCATTTTCCTGGGCGGCATCGTAGGCGTCACAATTGCGCGCAAGATCGCCATGACGGCAATGCCCGAACTGGTGGCGGGTTTCCACTCGCTGGTGGGTCTTGCCGCCGTGCTGGTGGGGTGGGCGGCCTACCTTAACCCCGGCGCTTTCGGGCTGCTCGCGGGCGACGGCATCTCCGCCGTCAGCAAGGTGGAAATGGGCCTCGGCATTGCCATCGGTGCCATCACCTTTTCCGGCTCCGTCATCGCCTTTGCCAAGCTTTCGGGCAAGATGAGCGGATCGCCGATCCTGCTGCCCGGTCGCCATGTCATCAACCTGGGCGTGCTGGGCGCGATCATCGTGCTGACCGCGCTGTTTGCCCTTGCCGGGCCTGCCGACACCCTGCCGCTGATCGTGGCGGTGACGGTGCTGGCCTTCCTGATTGGCTTCCTGCTGATCATCCCTATCGGCGGGGCGGACATGCCGGTCGTGGTTTCCATGCTGAACTCCTATTCCGGGTGGGCCGCGGCGGCGATGGGCTTCACGCTTGGCAATACCGCCATGATCATCACCGGCGCGCTCGTCGGCTCCTCGGGCGCGATCCTCAGCTACATCATGTGCCGGGCCATGAACCGCAGCTTCATCTCCGTGATCGCGGGCGGCTTCGGTGCGGATGACAGCGGCGGCGGCAGCGGAGAGCCGCGCGAGCAGCGCCCTTACAAGCAGGGCAGCGCGGCGGACGCGGCATACATGCTGGAGCAGGCTGAGAAGGTCATCATCATCCCCGGCTACGGCATGGCCGTGGCGCAGGCGCAGCACGCCCTTCGCGAAATGGCGGACCTGCTGGAAGAGCGCGGCGTGGAAGTGAAATACGCCATTCACCCCGTCGCAGGCCGCATGCCGGGGCACATGAACGTGCTGCTGGCCGAGGCATCCGTCGAATACGACAAGGTGTTCGAACTTGAAGACATCAACTCCGAATTCGCGCAGGCCGATGTTGCCTTCATCATCGGCGCGAACGACGTGGTGAACCCGGCGGCGAAGACCGACAAGTCCAGCCCCATCTACGGCATGCCCGTGTTCGACGTGGACAAGGCCAAGCAGGTGTTCTTCATCAAGCGTTCGATGGGCGGCGTTGGCTATGCAGGCGTCGACAACGACGTGTTCTACATGGACCAGACCATGATGCTGCTGTCCGATGCCAAGAAGATGGTCGAGGAAATCGTCAAGGCGCTGGACTGACGCCGGAACAAGTCATGCGGGTGACACGTTCGGGGAACGGCGCAGGCCAATCCGGCCAAAGTAATAACCAGACGGGGGCATCCTGACCTTGCGCAAACTTGGCCTGATCGGCGGCATGAGCTGGGTTTCGACCCGCACCTATTACGAACGCATCAATCGCTTCGTGCAGCGGCAGGTGGGCGCGACCTCTTCTGCCCCCATGCTGATCGAGAGCCTCGATTTTGCGCGCGTCTACCGGGCGCAGAGCAAGGAAGACTGGGACCACGCGACCGATGTGATCGCCGAAAGCGCGCAGCGTCTGACCGATGCAGGCGCGGAAATGATCGTGATCGGCGCGAATTCCATGCACAAGGTTTACCGCAACGTTGAAGCGCGCGTTTCCACCCCCATCATGCATATCGCCGAGTGCGTGGGCGAAAAGATGAAGGCCGACGGGATCGAGCGCGCCGCCCTGGTCGGCACGCGCAACGTGATGACCGAGAGCTTCTATCGCCGCCGGCTGGTGTCGCACGGCGTGGACCTGCTGCCGCCGGACATGAACTACGTCGAGGAACTGGACCGCATCATTTACGAGGAACTGATGGTGGGCCGCGCCACGCGCGATGCCCAGCGGTCCCTGCGCTCCATGTTCACTAACCTGGAGAAGGACGGTGCGCAGGCGGTGATCCTGGCTTGTACCGAGCTGGAGCTGGTGGTGGACGTGGATGCCAACATCCTGCCGATCTACGATTGCACCGCGATCCATGCCGATGCGGCGGCCCAGTGGATCATCGGCGAATAATCAGCGGATAATCGACAGCGAATAGCCGCTATTTCGCGGCGTTCGCGCGCTGTTCCCGTTGCCTGCCTGCCTGCGCTCACCTAGCCAGCAGCCATGCTGCCTCCTGCCATGTCCCGTGCGCCCTACGCCGCCGATCCCGCGAAAACGCGCGGGCGTGAATTCGACCAGCCGGGCCACGGTGCACGTGGGCCGCGCAGCGCGTTCCAGCGCGACCGGGACCGGATCATCCATTCGATCGCCTTCCGCCGCCTGGCGGGCAAGACGCAGGTCTTCGTCGCGCCCGATGGAGACCACTATCGCGTTCGCCTGACGCACAGCCTGGAAGTGGCGCAGATCGGCCGGGTGATCGCCCGCGCGCTGGGGCTGGACGAAGACCTGACCGAAGCCCTGTGCCTCAGCCACGATCTTGGCCACCCGCCCTTCGGGCATCCGGGCGAGAACGCGCTGGATGAAGCGCTGCAAAGGCACGGCGGGTTCGACCACAACGAACATGCGCTGCGCACCGTCATGCGACTGGACGCGCCTTACTGTGATTGTCCCGGCCTCAACCTGACATGGGAAACGCTGGAGGGGCTGGCCAAGCACAACGGCCCGGTCGCGCAGCCCGGCTGGGCGCTGACGGAACTGAACGCGGCTTTCCCGCTGGAGCTGTCGCAATGGTCTTCGCTGGAAGGGCAGGTGGCGGCTCTGGCGGACGACATTGCCTACGACAACCACGACATCGACGATGGCCTGCGCGCGGGGTTTCTGGAACTCGACCAGCTGCTGGAACTGGATTTCATCGCCGACCTGTGGCGCGACGTCGAAAAGCGCTTCCCCAATGCCCGCCGCGATGAGCAATTGCGCGAAATGGTGCGTTCGCAGATTGGAGTGATGGTGAACGATCTGCTGGAAACGACACGGGCCAACCTCAAAGGTATCGACAGCGTCGAGCAGGTGCGCGGCGCAGGCTGCGCGCTCGCCACCTTCTCGCCCGACATGGCGAAGCAGGAACGTACGCTGAAGACTTTCATGTACGCCAATCTCTATCACCACGAGGCGCAAAAGCGCGCCGCGCAGGCTGCCCGCAGCGTGATCGCCAAGCTCTACGTCGCATACGACCAGGAGCCGGCCCTTATGAACTCGGGCTGGAGCGAAACGCTGCCCGACGCGCAGCCGGAGCGGGCGCGGCACATCGCCGATTTCATCGCCGGCATGACGGACCGCTTTGCCATGAACCAGTATTCCCGCATCTACGGTGAGCGGCCGGAAGGGCTGTCCAATGTCTGAGGCGCGGCGCATCCTGTTGGTGGGTGCGACCGGCCTGATCGGCCGCACCATCATCGCGCGCTCGCCCGATATCGTCGATGTCAGCCTGCAAGGGCTGGCGCGGCGCGAGATTCCCTTTCCGCCGGGTGTGCGCATGGAACTGGTGCTGGCGAGCAGCGATGAATGGCCGGGCATCATCACCCAGCTTGAGCCCGACGCCATCATCAGCGCGCTGGGCACGACGCGCAAGAAAGCGGGAAGCGACGAGGCCTTTCGCGAGGTCGATCACGATCTCGTGCTGGAAGTGGGCAAGGCTGCCAAGGCCGCGGGCGTCAAGAACTTCGTGCAGGTTTCCTCCGTCGGGGCCGATCCCTTTTCCCGCAACGCCTACCTGAAAGTGAAGGGCGAGGCAGAAAAGGATTTGCGCGCTCTGAAGCTGCGGCGGCTGGATATCCTTCGACCGGGCCTGCTGCGCGGCCAGCGGAAGGATGACCCTCGCCCGCTGGAAAAGCTCGGGCAGGTTGCCGCGCCGCTGGGCGATTTCTTCCTTCAGGGCTCGAGGACGAAGTACCGTTCGATGAAAGCGATCGACGTGGCAGATGCGGCACTTGCCTGTGCCGTGCAGAAGGCAGGTGGGCAGTTCGTGCACGAACATGATTCGATGATGCGGCTTATCCGGGACTTCAGACGGGCGCTGGCGGATAAAGCCGAGGCCCAGTCGGGCTAGGCGCTGACGGGGGAGGGGATGCAACGACTTGTCGAGCGCGCCACGGCGCTGTTTGCCGTCTGGACCGTGCTGGGCGTTGGCTGGGCATGGATCGTCCCTGCGCACTTCACGTGGATCACTACCACGCAGGTGGTTGGGCAATCGCTGATCAGCGTGCTGCTCGGCGTCATCATGCTGGGCATGGGGCTGACGCTGACGGTGGAAGACTTCGCCCGCGTCCTGAAAATGCCGAGAGGGGTCGCGGCAGGCGTGGTGCTGCAATTCACCGTCATGCCTCTGGCGGGCGTGGCGCTGGCGCTTGCCAGCGGTCTGGAAACGGGCCTTGCGGTGGGCCTGATCCTGGTATCGTGCTGCCCGGGCGGCACGGCCAGCAACGTGGTCGCCTACCTCGCGCGCGCGAACCTTGCGCTTTCGGTGACGATGACCATGGCCTCCACACTGGTGGCCATCGTGATGACGCCGCTGCTGACAGGCTGGCTGGGCGGCGTGTTCATCGCGATAGACCGCTGGGCGCTGTTCCAGCAGATGGTGGCGATCGTGCTCGTGCCGGTCGTGCTGGGCGTGGCCATGCGGCGCTTGCTGCCGGGCGTTACGCGAGATGTCGCAAAGGTCTCGCCGCTGGTTTCCGTGATCGTCGTCGTGCTGATCGTGGGCGGCATCGTCGGGGCATCGAAACCGCTTATCGAAGCGCATTTCGGCGTCCTGTTGCTGGCCGTCTTCGCCTTGCATGCCGTGGGCTTCTCGCTCGGCTACCTGGTGCCACGGCTCATGGGCTTTGCCGCGCCGGAGTGTCGCACGCTCAGCATTGAGGTAGGGATGCAGAATTCCGGCCTCGGGGCCAGCCTGGCGTCTGCCCCCAGCTTCGCCGGTCAGTTCGCCAACCCGATGCAGGCGGCGCTCGCCCCGGTGCCATCGGCCATTTCATCGGTCTATCATGTGGTGATAGGCTCTATCCTCGCCGGTATTTGGGCGCGGCAAGGGAGTGGCGAAGACGATGTGGGATAGCCTTTTCGGACTAGCGAACCTGTGGGTGATGGCCTGCTGGGCCGCGCTGATCCTGCTGCCGCGCGGCGCCTTCGTGCAGAGCGCGGTATTCTACGCCGGTGTGGGGCTGCTATGCCTCGCTTACGCGGTCCTGCTGGTGCTGATAACGGGGGGCTTCGTCGATGCGAACCCCGTGGAGGGCGGTGGCGGCGCGAATTTCACCACTATAGAGGGCGTGCGCAGCATCTTCATGTCCGATGGCGGCGTGACGGTGGGCTGGATCCACTATCTCGCGCTGGACCTGTTCGCCGGGCTCTGGATCGCCAAGGATGCCGACCAGAAAAGGTTCTCACGCTGGGTGCAGGCCCCTGTCCTGCTGCTGACTTTCGTTGCCGGACCTGCGGGCCTGCTGCTGTGGTTCATCATCCGCGAGAGGCGGGCCCGCAAGAACGGGCGCAAGGGAGCACGAATCAGGACATGAGCAAGAAATACGCGCCGGCAACAGAGCGTAACCGCGAACCCATCCGGCAAGTGCTGGAAACGGAACTGCCCGAGGGCGGCGGAATACTGCTGGAAATCGCCGCAGGGACGGGCGAACACGCGGTCTACCTCTCGAACGCATTTCCGCAGTGGCAATGGCAGCCGACCGACCCCGATCCCGAAGCGATTGCCTCGATCGCGGCCTGGCGGGACGAACAAGGGGGCGCAAACCTCCTAGCGCCCATCCAACTCGATGCGTCCGCGCCTGAGTGGCCGGTAGAGCGGGCCGATGCCATGCTATGCGTCAACATGACCCACATCAGCCCGCGCGCGGCGACGCAAGGTCTGTTTGCTGCTGCTGCCCGCCTCCTCGGCAAAGGCGCACCGCTGCTGATTTACGGCCCGTTCCTGGAAGCCGATGTCGAGACGACCCAGTCGAACCTCGATTTCGATGCCAGCCTGAAAGCGCGCGATCCGCAATGGGGCCTGCGCGATCTCGCTTGGATAGACGCTCTTGCCGAAGCGAGCGGGCTGCACCGCACGGCGCGCCACGCGATGCCCGCCAACAATCTCACGCTGGTCTATCGCAAGACGTAAAACGCCCGCCGACAAACAGCCGGCGGGCGCCTGCGACCCTCAAAAGGGCTCTTTAAAATCAGGTTTCCTCGTCGACGGCGTCGGCGGCGGATTCGAGGTCTTCACCGGCACCGCGCACGGTGTTGCAGGCGGCGGTCGAGAGGACGAAAACGGCAGCCACTACGGCGGTCAGCGTTTTGCGCATTGGGGCTTCTCCTTTTGCGGACCAGTCTGTCAGGTCACTGCGCCTATCAACCGCCCAGATTGCATCAGGTTCCGGTGGCTTGTCGCTGATCCACGAATGCGCGGCGGGCAAGCACGTGTTCGCGCCAGCTGATGATCAGGCCGGCCAGGATCACCAGCGGGGCGCCAATCCAGGTGGTCAGGGGCGGCAGGTTGCCGAAGAACAGCCAACCGTAAATGGTTGCCCAGATGATGCTGGAATAGTCCATCACGATCACGCTGGAGACCTTTCCGAACCGCAGCGCACTGGTGATCATCACCTGTCCCCATGTGCCCGCAAGTCCGATGCCGATCACCAGCATCCACTGGTGGGCGGATAGCGGTTCGTGCACGAACAGCATGAAAGGAAATGTCGCGACGACGGACGCGGCGGCGAACCAGAACACGATCACCAGCGGCGTCTCGGTGCGGGAGAGGTCGCGGATCTGGATGGATATGAGGGCGATCATGAAGGCCCCGCCAAGGGCCACGGCAGCCCCGTAAAGCGGCAGGTGCCCGCCACCCGGCTGGGCAATGATCACGATCCCGACGAAGCCCGCCGCCACGGCGGACCAGCGCCAGACGCCCACGCTCTCGCGCAGCAGGACGATGGACAGGATCACCGCGAACATCGGCGCGGTGAAGCCCAGCGTCGTCGCTTCCGCCAGAGGCAGCAGGATTACCCCGCCGAAATTGAGCACCATGCCGACGATGCCGTAGAGGGCGCGAACCCCGTGCGCCTTGGGCCTGCTGGTGGAAAGCTGCTGCACGATGCCACCGGCCAGCACGGCCCAGCCGAGCAGGATGGGAATGGAAACGAGTTGCCGCCAGAACAGCAGTTCGGCGATGTGGATGCCGGTTTCCGAGGCGAGCTTGATAAATGCCGCCATCAGCGCGAAGCCTGCAACGCCCGCCAGCCGCATCAGCAGCGCCAGCATGGGCCGGTCGCTGGAGTCGTCTCTTGCGGTGGAAGTCATGCCTCGCGCCATAGGCCCTGGCCTGATGCGATCAAGCGTTGTCAGCGCAAGGCGGGTTTCCCATATCCGCGCGACCGATGCACCTCCCTGATTTCATCCTGTTCGCCAGTGAAGCGACGATCTACGGAATGTGGGGCGGGGCCCTGCTGGCGATATCCGCCTTCGCCTCGTGGCGAGAGCACAGGCGGCGAGGGCGCAAGGACATCGACCGCGTCGGCATCATGCCGTGGCGCGATATCGGTGCGCTTACAGGCTTCGCTGGACTTGCCCTGATGGCCTTTGCCGGTGTCGGCTGGATCGGCGGAGCCTGATGACGGACAAGTCTGTAGTGAGGACGGTCAGCCAGAGGCCGACCGCAAGGGCGAACGCCCGCCCGCAGCGGGCGCGCAGCGAAGCGAAGCGCGTCTAGCGAGGACGAAGCCGCGGAGGCGGCTTCGCAATCAAACTACAAGCAGGCTTCCAGATAGGCCTGGTCGAAACCGAACTGGCGGGCCTTTTCCAGCGTGTAGGGACGCAGGCCGGACGAACGGTGTTCGCCGATGATCTTGCCGTCGTCGCCTTCGTCCAGATACTCGAAACTGAACAGCTCCTGCGTCACGATCACGTCGCCTTCCATGCCGATTACCTCGGTGACGTTGGTAGTGCGGCGCGAACCGTCGCGAAGGCGCTTCACCTGCACGATCAGGTCGACCGATTCTGCGATCTGGCGGCTGATGGCTTCCTTCGGGATCTTGATGTCACCCATCAGGATCATGTTCTCCATACGGCCCAGGCACTCGCGCGGCGAGTTGGCGTGAAGCGTGCACATGGAGCCATCGTGACCGGTGTTCATGGCGGCGAGAAGGTCGAAACATTCCGCGCCACGAATTTCGCCGAGGATAATGCGGTCAGGACGCATACGCAGGGCGTTCTTTACAAGGTCGCCGATGGTGATGGCACCCTGGCCTTCGAGGTTCGGCGGGCGCGTTTCCAGCGGCAGCCAGTGGGGCTGCTGCAAACGAAGTTCGGCCGCGTCCTCGATCGTCAGCACGCGCTCGCCCGGGTCAATCATCTTGGACAGGGCGTTGAGCATGGTCGTCTTACCCGAACCCGTACCGCCCGAGATGACGATGTTCATGCGGCAGGCACCGGCGATCTTGAGCGCGGTGCACATCTTGTCGTTCATCGAGCCCCAGCCCTTGAGATTGTCGAGGGTAACGGGCTTTTCGGAGAACTTACGAATGGAAATTGCGGTGCCGCGCAGCGAAAGCGGCGGCACGATCACGTTAACACGCGAACCGTCCTTCAGGCGGGCGTCGGCCAGCGGCGTCGTCTGGTCCACGCGGCGGCCGACCTGGTTCACGATGCGCTGGGCGATCTGGAACAGGTGGTTCTCGTCGCGGAACTTGATCGGGGCGAGCTGCAGCTTGCCGCCTTTCTCGATGTAGGTCTGGTCCGGCCCGTTCACCATGATATCGGACACGTCCGGATCGCCGAGCAGTTCTTCGAGCGGACCGAAGCCGAGCAGCTCGTCGATCAGCACCTTTTCCAGCGCGAACTGTTCGCGGCGGTTCAGCGTGACCTTCAGCTCGGCCAGCACTTCCATGATGATCGGGCGGAATTCCTCGGAAAGTTCTTCCTTGGTCAGCGTCGCCGCTGCCTCGGGATCGACGCGTTCCAGCAAGCGCGGGAGCACCTGTTCCTTGATCTTGTGGACGCTGGCCTCGAATCCGCCCAGCTCGCTGGTGTTGTCGTGAACGGCGTTGGAGCGATCGGCCAGCCGGCTCATCGCGTCGCCTTGCTTGGCGTCTACCGGTGCGCCTTCGGCAGGCATGGGCGGAAACTGGTCGCCACCGGGTACGGGTGCGCCCTGGTCTTCGGAGGCCTTGCCGGTCGGCTGGCTGCTTCCGCCGCGCATGGGCTTTGCCACGCCAAAGCTGGGGCGGGCACCCTTGGCCATGCCGCCTGCACCACTCTTGCGTCCGAATGCGCTCATTCTCGCAAACCCCCTAAGTTCCAGTCTGGCCGTCTTCGCGAAGATTTCGGCGGATTTCCTGAATGCAGCTTCTTGCGAATTTAGGTGAAGAACTGGTTAAGTTTGTGTCGCTAAGGTCGCATTCGCGTGCGGTCGTGACTTTCGACCGCCAGTGGATGCGGAGCTTCGTTTCATCATCGAAAATGATGATCCCGTTCCGGGGCCGCATCGCGACAGATGCGATCATCACGCTATGAAGGGGATCGAAATGAGGGAAGGGGCACAAGCAATGCAAAACAAGGCCGAGCGGTCCTTCCCCCTTCGTTTGCAACGAATCGTGGACGCGCGGGAGAAGCTGGCTCGGCACCGCCGTATCGCGACGCTGGCCGCTCTGGCGCTGTTCGCTGCCGGGATCGTGTGGGCGCTTGGCGAGACGCAGGTCTCCCTTGCCGCGATCGACTGGCGCTGGATGCTTGCCCTGATCCCCTTGATCCTTCCTGCGCTTTTACTGAACGCAGTGGAGTTGCAGGTGACCGCGCGGATGCTGGAGCGCGATATGCCCCTTGGCAGCGCAATGCAGGTGACCTGCTGGGCAATGCTGGCAAACCTCCTGCCCCTGCCTGGCGGAGCGATCCTGCGAGGGGCCAAGCTTTCTTCGCTGGGAATAGGGGCGGCAAGAAGCAGTCAGGCAATCCTTGCCGGCGGGGCCCTGTGGGCTTCGCTTGCCGTAGCGGTCACACTGGCGGCCGTCCTCCCCTGGCCGCTCGCTGCCTTGCCGCTGGCAGCGGCGCTGGGCGGCGCGGCGTTCAGCCTTGCATGGCTCGCGCGGTTAGGACCGGCCCCCTTCGCTCTGCGCCTGACCATGATCCGCCTGGCATTGATCGGGCTGACCATCCTGCGCATCTACATCATTTTCCTGGCGATCGGGCTGCCAGGCAACTGGCCTCAGGCGGCTGCCTATTCGGGCGTGTCCGTGGTGGGGACGCTGGTGGGTATCGTGCCTGCGGGCCTTGGCGTCACCGAAGCGACGGGCGCCGTCCTGGCGCTTCTGATCGAAGCATCGCCTGCAAATGCTTTCCTGGCGCTTTCCGTCAATCGCCTCGTCGGCCTTGTCACGGCCTCGGCGGTCGTAGCCGCGGCGGGCATGAAGCCAAGGGAGACCGCCTGAATGCGCGTGCTGTTCGACATAGTTCATCCTGCCGACGTGCTGCTGTTCTATCACCCCATCATGCGCCTGCGGGAGCGGGGGGACGAGGTGCTCGTGCTGTCGCGCGAGAAGGACGTTGCATGCCGATTGCTCGATGAACTCGGCATCGCGCACCGCACGATCTCTGCCAAGGGAACCGGCACGATGGGGCTGGCCCGCGAACTGGTGCAGCGCGATTTCGGCATGTGGCGCGAAGTGCGGCGTTTCCGGCCCGATGTCATGATCGGCCTTGGCGGCGTTGCGATTGCCCATGCGGGCTGGCTGACGGGGCGCCCTTCCATCGCGTTCTATGCGGCCGACACGGCCAAGCTGCAGACCCGGCTGACATGGCCATTCATCACCCATCTCTACGTGCCCGAGGTCTATCAGGGACAAACGCCCGAAGGCCGCACCACGCGGTTTCCGGGCATCAAGGAACTGTCCTACTTCCACCCCGACAATTTCACGGTCGATGAAGAGAGGGCGCGGCGGGCCGGTTGGCAACCCGGACAGGATTGCTTCCTCATCCGCACGGTGGCCTGGGGGGCCAACCACGACATCGGCAAGACCGGGTGGAGTGATGGAACGCTAGCAGCGCTGGTGGAATTTCTCTCTGCGCGCGGAAAGGTCATCCTTTCTACCGAAAGAGAATTGTCTGGCGACTTGAAGCCTTACCTCTACCAGGGGGAGGCAAAGGACCTGCACCATTTGATGGCGAAATGTGCATTGTATGTGGGTGAGAGCGCGACGATGGCGCACGAGGCGGCGCTATTGGGCACGCCGGCGATCTATGATGGGGCAGACCACCCGGGCACGACCCGTGATCTCGCGGCCAATGGTCTTGTGACGGCGCTGCGCCAGCCCGGCGAGGATGCGCTGCTGACTGAAGTGGAACGTTTGCTGGAGCCTTCCGAGCAGGAGAGTTTCGAAGCAAAGCGCGAAGGGTATCTGGCCGGAAAGGGCAACCTCGCGACCTATATCGTTGCCGCTATCGAGCGACACGCGCGCTAGAAATCAGTGAACATGTCGCGCAAGGCGATGTCCGTGTTTCTCGGTTCTCCCGCCTCGGCCCAGCGCAGTGCGGCCGGTGTATCCGACAGGTTTGCAAAATCATACCGTCCCTGTGAAAGCGTCACTATCGCTCCGGGCGATAGTACACGGTCGTCGATACTCATCGGCCCGCCTTCAACGCGGTACGTGCCGGGCGTAGGCAGTAATTCACCAGTCAGTCGCTCTTTTGGAGCGAGGCGCTTGCCGGCGACGTAGATCATCCCCCCATGAGGCAGATAGTTGGCACGGAGGAATTCGGCGTCTTCTGCCAGCAACAAATTTGGCGTGCCGGTCAAATCGAACACCAATGCCAGCGACTGGGAATTTGCGATCAGCAGAGGAACAGGTCGCTCCAGCACGCTCGCGCGATATTCGGCCACTTCCGCCCGTCGATATTTTGCCAGTGCCCAACCCGAAGCATAATGCGGAACTGCACGGGGGTAGTCCCCGATCATCCCGCTGTCGTCAATGTAACGAACGGGCCGAGGGAATATCTCGCGCACCTCGGCATCGAATGCTCTTTGCACGCCCAACTGGTCCCGTGGCTCCAGCGCGAACAGGAGTATCGCGCTCAGCGCGCAGGCGATCGCAACTGACATTGCGCCATATCGCTGGATGACGGTAGCCACGACCGGGGCAAGACCAACCGCGACCGGGGGAAGCATGAAGGCGTAGAAATAAGGGTAGGCGTTGAAGTAGACGAGCGGCCAGAGGGCCGGCAGCACGAACAGCGCCAGCGCTGCCCTGTCCGCGCGCGTCGCCGAGGCGCGTACCAGCCACGGAATAAAAGCTACCAGCACGAGCGCGAAGGGAATGGCCATTGCAATTTGCCGGACGGCGTAACGACCCTGTGGCAGCAAATCTCCACCGAACATACGTGCCGCCGACCGCCCCAGCTTGTCGACGAGATAGGCCGGAGCTTCGGGATAGGCCATAGCGACGAACACCGCTAGCGCCGCAGATGCAAGGGCTAGCCCCGAAATTACTGGCCACGCCACGAGCACGGAATCGCGCCGAACGACGAGCACACCAAGCACAACCGGCAGGTAGAGCAGGATCTTGATCGTCGAGACAAAGGCGAGCGCGCAAAGCAACGCAATGACACAAAGCGTTAGCGGGCGAAGTGGTTGATGAAGCCCGATGGCGACCGCTGCCATGACCAGCGACGCGGCAATAATATCCGCGCGCAGCGAGAGAGCCTGGGTAAAAACATAGCCCGCCGAAAGATAGATCAATCCAGCAGCCAGCGCCGGCCCCCAGTCGACGAACCGCCGTGCCGCCACCACTACCGATGCCACTAGCAGCGCCTCGAAGGGCATGATCAGCAGCCTTGTGTATTGGATATGGTCGATCACCGAACCGGGCAACCGGGTCACGAAACCGAACAAGTAGCTATAAGGCGTCTGCAGCCAGTCGACCGGTTCGCCAGCGCGCCGGGCATGAATTTCGCTGAAATGGAAGAACTCGTCCCAATTGATGCTCTTGGTAAAGACGAGCGCGACCTGGAGCAGGGCGACGATGGCGAGCGCCGTCAGGAACATGACGGTGCTTCGTTCTGTGACGCGGTGTCCGGTACGGTGCGGAGCAGGCTCTGCGAGGGTCGCGGTCGTCATGAGGCACTCTTACGTCGCGGGAAGGCGTCAGGCGTGCTCGCGGCGGCACTGCTTGCCTGAAGTTCGGCCACCATGTCCTCCAGCTTGCGCGTGCGGGCGAGGTTCTCTTCCATCAGCTTGCGGTTCGCAGCGATCAGGTCTGCCACCATGCCCATGATCGCGACCAGCGTGCCCAGCACCAGCAGCGCGCCGCCGATCACCAGCGATTGCACGTGTCCGCTGCCGTCGCCCTGGCTCCAGAACCAAAGGAAGCGCACGATGGGCAGCATGCCGATGAAGGCGATGATCGATCCGGTGCCCACGAAAGCGCGTAGCGGCTTGTAGGCGGTGAAACTGCGCGCCATCGTGATGCCGGTCTGCATCACGAAGCGCGGGACGGACTTGAACAGACGGCTGGGGCGCGCGGCGGCGTGGGTGCGCACGGGAACCGTGGCAATGGCCATGCGCTTGCGCCCGGCCTGGATCAGCATGTCGGTGGTGTAGCTGAACTCGGTGGTGATGTTGATGCGCTGCGCCGCATCGCGGCTGATCGCGCGAAACCCGCTGACGGCATCGGAAACCCTGGTGCCGGCAAGATGCTGCACCACGCCGCTGCCCACGCGTTGCATCATGCGTTTGACGGGCGAAAAATGCGCGTTGTCGGAAACGCCGCGATCGCCGATCACGATATCGGCTGTCCCGCGCAGGATGGGCGTCACCAGCGCTTCTATGTCGCCTCCTTCGTACTGCCCGTCGCCATCGGTGTTGACGATGATATCGGCGCCTTCCGCCAGCGCGCGGTCCACGCCGCTGCGGAAAGCGGCGGCAAGGCCGCGGTTGCGGCGGTGGGTGACGACGTGATGCACGCCCCACTGGCGCGCGACCTGCGCGGTGCCATCGTCGCTGCCGTCGTCGATCACGAGGAACTCCACCACGTCCACGCCCGCCACGCGGCGCGGCAAGGCGGCCAGCGTTGCCGGCAGGGTCTCTGCTTCGTTCAGACAGGGAATCTGGATAATCAGCTTGGTCATTGGGCCCCCGGCTTCGGTGCCCGCGAGGGCACGCCATAGGGCTTTGTTAAGCATGACCGTTTAACGCTTCGTAAAATTCGGGGGCAGGACGGTACGGGAAAGCGATTGCCCGGCCTGCCTGCGAGCACTAAGCGGCCTTTTCGACAACGAAGGACAGGTCGCAATGCAACAATCCGATCGGGCAGGGCTGCTGTTCGCGCTGGCCGGATTCTGCACGCTCACCATCGGCGACAGCATAGTGAAGGGCATCGACGGGGCCTGGGCACCCACGGCCATCGCGGCATTGCGCTATTGCCTCGGCGCGCTGGGCCTATCGCTGTTGCTGGTCTGGCGTGAAGGGCCGCGCGCCCTGTTCGCCATTCCCCGTCCGGGGGTTCAGTGGCTGCGCGGTGCAGGGGTAGGGGTTGCCACGATCTGCTTTTTCGCGGGCGTCTGGCTGATGCCGCTGACAGAGGCGATTGCCCTAGTCTTCACCCAGCCGATGTTCACCGCCATCCTCGCCGCCGTATTCCTGGAAGAGAAACTTCGCTGGCAGACCGTGGTGGCAACGCTGGTAGCCTTTGTCGGCGTGCTGATCGTTCTGAGGCCCAACTTTGCGGAGATCGGGCTGGCCGCGCTGCTGCCGCTGGGCGCGGGGTTCGGCATGTCGATCCTGGTCACCGCCAACCGTGCGGTGGCGGGCACCGGATCGGCGCTGGCCATGCAGGCCTATGTCGCCATCTTCGCCAGCGTGATCTTGGTGGCGGCGATGGTGCTGGGCCATTTCAGCGGCATGGCCGACCTGAGGCTGGAGTGGCCGGAATGGCACGTCCCTGCACGCATCATGATCATCGCCATTACTGCCAGCACCGCGCACTGGCTGATCTACATGGGCACGGAGAGGGCGGGCGCCGCGCGCGTTGCGCCCATGACTTACGGCCAGCTGATCGCGGCCTCGCTGGTGGGCTACCTGTTCTTCGCCGAGGTGCCGGACCTGATCGCCATGCTGGGTGCGGCCCTGATCATCGCGGCTGGCCTGTGGCTGTGGCGGGATGGCCGCGTGCAGCGGATCGCAAAGGACCGGGGATGATTGCAAGCGAGTGCTTGCACCCCTAAGCGACGTCGTCGCAGGATGGAGAGGCGCGGAATGCAGGAATCGGACAGGGCGGGTTTGCTGTTTGCCCTTGCAGGGTTTTGCACCCTCTCCATCGGCGATGCGATCATCAAGGGGATGGCGGGCGAGTGGCCGGCCCCGGCCATGGCGGCCACGCGCTATGTCGTCGGCACGTTCGTGCTGGCGGTGCTGATGGTGCGGCATCACGGGCTTTCCTCTTTGAAGCCGCCCAGGTCCGGCCTGCAATGGATGCGCGGCATTGCCATCAGCTGTTCGGCCGTAGGCATGTTCCTGGCGGTGTGGGTCATGCCGCTGTCGGAAGCGACGTCCATCTTCTTCACCCAGCCGATCATCACCGCGGTGCTGGCCATGCTGTTCCTGGGGGAGCGGGCGAAGCTGGGCACCTGGCTGGCAACGCTGGCGGCCAGCATCGGCGTGTTCATCGTGCTGCGGCCCACGTTCGAGACGGCGGGCTGGGGCGTGCTTCTGCCGCTGGTGGGGGCAACCGGCATGTCCGTGGCCATCATCCTCAACCGCAAGGTTCACGGGCGCGCCAGCGTGCTCTCCATGCAGTACTGGATGTCGGTGACGGCGATGGTCTTCCTGATCCTTGCCACCGCGGCCGGGCATTACAGCGGGGTGGAAGGCTTCACCATGCACTGGCCGGACTGGACCATCATCGCGCGCTGCGCCTTCATCGGCTGCTCCGCCACGCTGGCGCAATGGCTGATCTACATGGGCACGGCGAGGGCGGGCGCGGGCACGATTGCGCCGATGACCTACGGCCAGTTGCTGATGGCCGTGGCGCTGGGCGCGATCTTCTTCGGCGATTTCCCCGATGCCGTGGCGCTGCTGGGCGCAGCGATCATCATCGGCGCGGGGTTGTTCCTGTGGTGGCAGACGCGGGTGCGGACGCAGGAGCCCGTACCCAGGCGGTGATTTCGCGCTCATGCATGTTGACGGTCAGGCGTGGTTCGTAGTCGCGTCGCAGGGTCGCTTCCACAATTTCCATTGCCTCGGGGTTGCGTATCGTCACGCCCCTGGCCGCCGTAACGATAGCGCCGGGGCGCGTTGCCAGCACACGCCGGACCTCAGCAAGTTGGTCAACCTCGAGCGCATTCGCTTCCAGCGCATTGTTCAGGTGGTCGGGGTAAACATATCGGGTCGGCACACAGCTCTCCGACAGGCGATAGAGCGCGGTCGGACCGTCCCAGATCCACAGGCAATTGTCTTTGTCATCGACATGGGGGGCTATGGCGGCGGCAAGTTGGTGCGCCGCTTCTCGTTGGTCCAACGACTCTTCGTAGCGGGCCGGCAGCGAAAGCAGGTAGAGGAGCACGGCTGAGAGAAGGATGGCAGGTGCAATCCGCAAGGGACCAGTGCGGTCCAGCAGTGGCAACGCCACAAGCGCCACGGGGGCCGCCAGAGCGGCGTAGTAGTAGAGATAGACAGTGCTCGGCAGCAACACACTGGCCAGCGCCGACAGGGCCCACGCAGCGAAAAAGGCCCATCCGCCGAAAGGCGCGGGCCGTTTCATTCGGAACGCGGCGTATATGCCTCCCACGCTCAGGACCACCAGCGGGGACACCCCGACATAGAAGCTGGACGTCCAGCGCCCCTGCGGGGCGGCGGCGCGCTCGAAGAAGCTGGCAAAGTTGGCGAACCAGAAGGCCTCGAACTCTCCGATCACAGCGTAGAACAGCGCCACGCCCAGGGTCGGCAAAAGGCCCAGCAGCGCGATGATCGCGGCAAGACCTGCGAGCAAGACTAGGGACCGGCCACGCCGGTATTCAACCCACAGGGCCCAGCAGCCGAAGAACAGGCACTGCGGCAGCACCGTGTATTTCACCTGCAGGGCCAGCCCGCCCAGCAGCATGGCCAGCATCGCGCGCCGTGCGAACCGCGGATGGTCCCCATCTACCAGCAGCACCGCCATGCCCAGCATCAGCGGGGTAAAGAACACCTCGCTGTTGGCCGAATAATTAGCGTAGGCAGCAATCAGCATCACCGCGATGGCAGCGGTGAAAGTCGCCGTGACCCGGTCGACGCAGCGGCGCGCCAGGAGGAAGGTCAGCCAGGCGCTGACAGAGGTGACTGCGGCCGCCGCCAGTTGATAGGCAAGCGCGCTCGGCCCAAGCAGTGCATGGATCAGCCCGAAGATCGCAAACAGGCCGAACGGCTTGCGGTCCCACCAGTCGACGAAGGGCAATTCGCCGAATTGCATCCGCCAGCCGATGAAGCTGTAGAGCTGCTCGTCGAAATCGGCCACCGGATCGCCGAACCAGACGGCGCGGTGGGCGAAGGTGAATACGGCCAGCAAAAGCAGGCATACCGCGTCTGCGTGCAGCCAGGCGGGCGCCGCGCGGGTCTTCTGGGCAGCGGTCAAGGGCGCATCGCCGGACATGGTGGCCAGCCTTGCGCAAACATGGTTAAGAACCGCTTATGACTGCGGAAAAACCGGACAGGTGCTGGCTCTGCGAAAGGCCGCTGGAACGCCGGGTTCAATGGCACCATACGGTGCCCAAGGCGAAGAAGGGTCGCGATACCGTGCCGGTCCATCCGATCTGCCACCGCACCATCCACCTTCATTTTACCAATGCCGAACTGGCGCGCATCGATAGCGCGCGCGAGACTTTGCTGGCAAATCCGGAGATCGCGAAGTTCCTGGAATGGATTGCCGACAAGCCGCCGGATTTCCACGCACCGACGAGGCGGAAACGCTAGGGTGTAGTGACGGCCTTTCGCAAAAGCTTGCTGGCGCAGCGCGAAATTTCCCTTGGGCACAACCAAATGTCGGAGGATGTCCCGCACAAAAAAGGGCGCCGCAACGGGCGCCCTTCTTAATTCGCTGCGTGAACGATCAGTCCTCGACGTGCTCCGCCAGGACCGTCAGGCCCTTGTCGCCCACTTCGGCAAAACCGCCGCGCACTTCGATATTCTCGGGCGCGGCGCCTTCGGTCTTGTAGACCTGTACCGTGCCGTCACGCACGGTCGACATGAAGGGCGCGTGGCCCTCCAGCACGCCGAATTCGCCTTCCGCGCCGGGTACTACCACCATGTGGACGTCCTCGGAGCGGACCAGCTTGCTCGGCGTGACCAGTTCGAAGTGCAATGCCATGATGCTTAGGCTTCCTCGGCCAGCTTCTGGGCCTTTTCAACGGCTTCGTCGATGCCGCCGACCATGTAGAAGGCAGCTTCCGGCAGGTGGTCGTACTCGCCGTCCACAACCGCCTTGAATGAGCGCACGGTGTCTTCCAGCTGCACGAACTTGCCGGGGATGTTGGTGAACACCTCGGCCACGTGGAACGGCTGGGAGAGGAAGCGCTGGATCTTGCGGGCGCGCTGCACGGTGAGCTTATCTTCTTCCGACAGTTCGTCCATGCCGAGAATGGCGATGATGTCCTGCAGGCTCTTGTACTTCTGCAGGATTTCCTGGACGCGGCGAGCGGTTTCGTAGTGCTCTTGGCCCACGACGCGCGGCTCCAGAACGCGGCTGGTCGAGTCCAGCGGGTCCACCGCGGGATAGATGCCGAGTTCGGAAATGGCGCGGTTCAGCGTGGTGGTCGCGTCAAGGTGAGCGAACGAGGTTGCAGGGGCAGGGTCGGTCAGGTCGTCCGCGGGAACGTAGATGGCCTGCACCGAGGTGATCGAGCCCTTGTTGGTGGATGTAATGCGTTCCTGCAGGTTGCCCATGTCGGTCGACAGCGTCGGCTGGTAGCCCACGGCCGAGGGGATACGGCCGAGCAGGGCGGACACTTCCGAACCCGCCTGCGTGAAGCGGAAGATGTTGTCCACGAAGAACAGCACGTCCTGGCCTTCCTGGTCGCGGAAGTATTCCGCCATGGTCAGACCGGACAGGGCCACGCGGGCACGCGCGCCGGGAGGCTCGTTCATCTGGCCGAACACGAGCGCCACCTTGGACCCTTCGGACACGGCGTTGCCTTCCTCGTCCTTGGCGATAACGCCCGCGTCGAGAAATTCGTGGTAAAGGTCGTTACCTTCACGGGTACGCTCACCAACCCCGGCGAACACGGACACGCCGCCGTGGCCCTTCGCGATGTTGTTGATGAGTTCCTGGATCAGCACGGTCTTGCCAACGCCAGCGCCGCCGAACAGGCCGATCTTGCCGCCCTTCGCGTAAGGTGCGAGCAGGTCGATCACCTTGATGCCGGTAACGAGAATGTCGGCTTCGGTCGACTGGTCGACGAATTCCGGTGCCTCCGCATGGATCGGAGCGGTCATCTCGGCGCCGATGGGGCCGCGCTCGTCGATCGGCTCGCCGACCACGTTCATGATGCGGCCCAGCGTCTTGGGGCCGACGGGCACGGAGATCTGCGCGCCGGTGGCAATCACTTCCTGGCCGCGCACGAGGCCGTCGGTGCCGTCCATGGCGATGGTACGGACGGTGTTCTCACCAAGGTGCTGCGCCACTTCGAGAACGAGCGTGGAGTCGCCGTTCTTCGTTTCCAGTGCGGAAAGGATGGCGGGCAGCTCGCCTTCGAAGGTCACGTCGACGACAGCGCCGATGACCTGGGCGATGGAGCCGTTGGTGGTCTGGTTGAGTGCAGGTGCGGTAGCCATGATGGGTGTCCTGTGGCGTTCAGATGTATGTCTGGTTCGGGTTCAAGTTACTGGGTGCAGACGGCTTCGACGTCGGCGATGGCCCAGGCTTCCCCGGATTCGTCGAGTTCGAGCGTCGCATCGTTGCGCATGTATTCATCGTCGCCGAGGCTGAACTCGCACGAAACCGTGTCGGCACCCATTGCGCGCTTGCAGATGGATTCGTTGACGGCCTCGTTGTCGGGGCATGCTGCGGCGTAAAGCTCGGCGAACAGCTCCTGGTCGGGTGCGGGTGCCGAGGGGGTCGGTTCCGGAGCCACCACTTCGGTGGGCGCGGGCTTGGGCGCGGGTTCTTCGCCGCAGGCGGCAAGAGCGATGATCGGGAGAGCGAGGATGAGCTTTTTCACGAGATATTTTCCAGTGTTAAAGGGCTTCGGCGCCCGCGATGATTTCAATGAGTTCGGTGGTGATCGCGGCCTGGCGGCTGCGGTTGTACTGGATCGTCAGCTTGTCGATCAGTTCACCGGCGTTGCGGGTGGCGTTGTCCATGGCGGTCATCGAGGCACCCTGTTCGGAGGCCTCGCGTTCCAGCAGGGCACCGAACAGCTGTGTCTTGATGTAGCGCGGCAGCAGGTCTTCGAGGATTTCCTCCTCGTCCGGTTCGTATTCCACGGCAGCGTCGGACGCGGGCGCATCTTCAGGAGCGGGTACGGGCAGGAGCTGGACCGTGGTCGGATCCTGCGCCAGCGCGCTCTTGAAGATCGGGTAGACGAGGTGGGCGACGTCGAATTCGCCCTTCTCGAACCGCGCAACCAGGTCGTCGGCAATCTTTTCCGCTTCCTCGAAGTCGGGATTGCGCATTTCGCTGGTGTCGAAGTGGTGATCGATCTTGTCGGCGTAGTCGCGCTTGATCGGGGCGCGGCCCTTCTTGCCGACGAGGTAGAAGCTCACGTCCTTGCCATCGGCAATCAGCGCGCGCGCCTGCTTCTTGGCCTCTTTCACGATGTTCGCGTTGAGACCGCCGCACAGGCCCTTGTCGGTGTTGACTACCACCAGCAGGTGACGCTGGGTGGAGCCGGTGCCGCGCAGCAGCAGCGGGGCGCTGTCGCCGCTCACCTTGCTGGCGAGCGAACCCATGACGCCGGCCAGCCGCTCCGCATAGGGACGGGCGGCTTCGGCGGCGGCCTGCGCCTTGCGCAGCTTCGCCGCGGCGACCATCTGCTTCGCCTTGGTGATCTTCTGCGTGGACTTGACCGACTTGATCCGGTCCTTGAGTTCCTTGAGGCTAGCCATTTCGGCTCCCTATCGTTCTCGAGTTACCGGTTCAGGCGAACTGCTTGGCGAAAGTGTCGAGCGCGCTCTTCACCTTTTCACGGGTGTCGTCCTCGAACTTGCCGGTGTCGGCAATCGTCTTCAGGACGTCGGCGTGTTCGTTGCGCATGTAGCTGAGCATCGCGGCTTCGTATTCGGTCACGCGGTCCACCGGAACGGAGTCGATGTAGCCGTTGGTGCCAGCGAAGATCGACACGACCTGCTCTTCCATCGGCATCGGCGAGAACTGCGGCTGCTTCAGCAGCTCGGTCAGGCGCGCGCCGCGGTTCAGCAGCTTCTGCGTGGAGGGATCGAGGTCCGAGCCGAACTGGGCGAAGGCCGCCATTTCGCGGTACTGCGCCAGCTCCAGCTTGATCGAGCCTGCCACCTTCTTCATCGCCTTAGTCTGGGCGGCACCGCCCACGCGGGACACCGAGAGGCCGACGTTGATGGCGGGACGGATGCCCTGGTAGAACAGGTCCGTTTCGAGGAAGATCTGGCCGTCGGTGATCGAGATCACGTTGGTCGGGATGTAGGCAGACACGTCGCCAGCCTGCGTTTCGATGATCGGCAGCGCGGTCAGCGAGCCGCCGCCGTTCTCGTCGTTCATCTTCGCGGCGCGTTCCAGCAGGCGGGAGTGCAGGTAGAACACGTCACCGGGGTAAGCTTCGCGGCCCGGAGGACGACGCAGCAGCAGCGACATCTGGCGATAGGCCACGGCCTGCTTGGAAAGGTCGTCGTAAACGATCACGGCGTGCATGCCGTTGTCGCGGAAGAATTCGCCCATCGCGGCGCCGGTGTAGGGCGCGAGGTACTGCAGCGGGGCGGGCTCCGAAGCGGTGGCGGCGATCACGATGGTGTAATCCATCGCGCCGTTTTCCTCGAGGCTCTTCACGATCTGCGCGACGGTGGAGCGCTTCTGGCCCACGGCAACGTAGATGCAGTAGAGCTTCTTCTTCTCGTCGTCGCCGGCGTGCGCGTCCTTCTGGTTGATGAAGGTGTCGATCGCCACGGCGCTCTTGCCGGTCTGGCGGTCACCGATGATCAGTTCGCGCTGGCCACGACCGACCGGCACGAGGGCGTCGATGGCCTTGAGGCCCGACTGCACCGGCTCGTTCACGGACTGGCGCGGGATGATGCCCGGAGCCTTCTGCTCCACGCGCTCGCGCGTCACGTCGGTGATGGGGCCCTTGCCGTCGATGGGATTGCCCAGCGCGTCAACCACGCGGCCCAACAGGCCCTTGCCGACCGGAACGTCCACGATGGTGCCGGTGCGCTTGACGCTGTCGCCTTCCTTGATTTCGGCGTCCGAGCCGAAGATCACGACGCCGACGTTGTCGGCTTCGAGGTTCAGGGCCATGCCCTGGATGCCGTTGGAGAAGGCCACCATCTCGCCGGCCTGCACCTTGTCGAGGCCGTGGATGCGGGCGATGCCGTCACCCACCGAGAGAACGGAGCCGACTTCGCTCACTTCGGCTTCGGTGCCGAAATTGGCGATCTGGTCCTTGATGACCTTGGAGATTTCTGCGGCGCGGATATCCATTGCAATCAGCCTTCTTCAGATATGGCTACTCAGGCGGTCTTCATGGCCTGGGCGAGGGAGTTGAGACGGGTACGGATCGAGCTGTCGATGCGCTTCGAACCGATGGTGACGACGAGCCCGCCCAGAAGTTCGGGATCGACGCGCGATTTCAATTTCACCGTGCGGCCTTCGCGGGCGCGCAGCTTGCTTTCCAATTCCTGCAACTGGGCATCGGTGAGGGCATGGGCGGAGGCGACTTCGGCCTGCACCTCGCCGCGCTGTGCAGCGGCGATGGTGTGGAAGGCGCGGATCATGCCCGGCAGTTTCGACACGCGGCGGTTTTCCGCCAGCACGCCGAGGAAGTTCTTCGTCAATGCCGAAAGGCCGAGGTGATCGGCAACGCCCGCCATGATGGCGGACAGCTGCGAACGGCTGATTTCGGGATTGGTGATGACCGCAGAAAGATCTGCCGATTCGCGCAGGGCGGAATCGAGCGTGTCGAGATCGGACTCGACTGCGGTTACCGTGCCAGCTTCACTGGCGAGATCGAATAGGGCCGAGGCATAACGCCCTGCCAGGCTGGCCTGAATACCGGCGGAAAGCTCCACGCGCGAGTGTCCTTCAAGGTCCGAGAAACGGAAAAACTGGATGCCTTGTTAGCGGGCGCAGCAAAACCGTCCCTTAAGGCTGGCGCGCGCCTAGCACCGAGGTTTGATTCATGCAACCCGGTGGGGAGGAACTATTCCTCCCCCGCACCCATCGCAGGGCCGCAGCGATAGACCAGCCGTTCGTTCGGGCGCTGGGGCAGGGCGTTGATGATAGCGCCCTGGTTGCTGGCGAGATCGAGCGAGGCCGCTTCGTCCGCGCCGCATTCGGGGGCGACGAACTGGCCGCGGGCGGCGCGCGCCTGGCGCATGGCAGCAAGGTCCAGCAGGTAGCGCTCCATCACCAGCTCGCCCGCTTCGGGATCGAACCGGTTGACCGAGACGGCGGCTTCGTTGGCGGGCACGAACACGCGGGTCCAGCGCCCGCTGGTAAGGCCATACTGTGTGCGCCCGTTGATGCAGCCATCGCCCGACCATTCTATATCGAGGTCTTCGGCAGGGTCGCCCACCACGCGGCTGCGATCGGTATCCAGCACGCAGGTGAGGCTGGCAGCGGCCGAGGCCGTCGGCTCCGGCGTGGCGATCGTGCCGCTGGGGCCTTCGTCCACCGCGCCTTCGCGCAGGGCTTCCTGCACCCGCTCGTCGATCTCGGCAAATGCGGGGCGCGAGACCCACGCGATAAGCGCGCAAAGGATCGCCACGAGCGCCGCTGCACCGCCGATGGCGCGCAGGCGCATGTCGCGCTGCATGTGCCCGAACGCCGCAACGCCGCCAGCACCAAGAGCGACGATCAGCATAAAGAGCGACAGCGCCATGCCGTTGGTGCGCGAATCCAGTACCTCGTATGTAATGGTGCGGCGTGCTTCCGCCGTCTGCTGGGCCAGCGCCTCCGCCTCGCGCTCTGCACGGTCGGCCTCGGCGCGGGCCTGTGCCTCGGCGCGGGCGATTTCTTCTTCCTCGAGGTCGGCCAGGCTGCGGCAGGTGAGCGAGTTGATGCGCGGCTGCACGTCGTTGGCGCGCAGGAAGGGCAGCAGCTCGCGCGTGCTGATGGCGAAGAAGAACTCCGCATCGGAGCCTGCGCTCTCCGTGCCGAAGCTGTTGACCCCGATCACGCGGCCGCAATCGTCCAGCAAAGGTCCGCCAGAATTGCCGCGCGCGATGGGCGCTGTGTGCAGGATGGTATCGAACTCGCGGCTGGGGCGGCGGCCGGAAAGGAACCCGGTGGCGGTAACGGGCGGCTGCGCGCGGAAGATGTCGGACTGGCCGAGGCCCTGCGCCCGGTCCACGTTGAGCGGGTAGCCCACCGCCGTGACCGCGCCCGACTGCGGCGGGTTGCCCGCGATGGTGAGCGGCGGCAGGCCCAGCGGCTCTGTCAGTTCCAGCAGGGCAAGATCGTTGCGCGGGCTGACCGAGACGACGCGGGCATAAACGGCCTGGTCGCCCTCTGCGGGCACGACGCCGATATCCAGGCGATCGTCGTCCATCGCTTCCTGCACCACGTGGGCATTGGTGACGACGCGCGCGCCGCCCACGGCAAAGCCGGTGCCGTGCGAGACCGGGAAGATTTCCTCCCCGTCGTGCCCGATCACGATTACGCGCACCACGCCGCGCGCCGCCGCGTCGATATCCGCCGGATCGGCGGAGGCAGGCGCAGGACTTAGCGTGAATGCGACGAACAACAGGGCGAAAAGGGCAAGGATGCGATGCATATAATGCCGCGCTTCTATAGTAGTGTGCATTGACCGCAAGCTTCGGGACGCGCAGCCTGCGGCAAGCTGACATATAGATGGCATGACCGACCACGACCTTTCCGATGAAGACCGCTGGCGCATCGCGCTGGCGAAGGATCGCCGTTTCGACGGTGCATTCGTGACGGGCGTCCATTCGACCGGCATCTATTGTCGCCCGTCCTGCCCGGCCCGAGCGCCGAAGCGGGAAAACGTGCGGTTCTACGCCACGCCGCTGGAGGCCGAGGCGGCGGGCCTGCGCCCTTGTAAACGGTGCGCGCCGGACCAGCAATCGCGCGATGAGGCAGCCGTCTTGCGGGTGCTGGAGATCCTGCGCGATGGCGATGGGCCGGTCTCGCTGGAAAAACTGGGCGCGGCGACCGGCTATTCTCCCACGCACCTGCAACGGGTGTTCACCCGCGCGGTCGGCCTGTCTCCCGCCGCCTATGCCCGCGCCTTGCGGCGAGAGCGGGCGGGGGAGGCGCTGATCGGCGGGGCACGGGTGAGCGATGCCATATACGCGGCGGGCTATTCAGGCCCCTCGCGGTTCTACGAGGACATGAAAGGACAGGGCATGGCAGCGAGCGAGCGCCGGGACCCGGGCAAGGGGCAGCGTGTCCACTTCGCCGTGATCAAGACGACGCTGGGGCCGATGCTGGTGGCCGCGACCGAGAAAGGGGTGTGTCGCCTGTCGTTCAACGA
Organism: Erythrobacter westpacificensis; assembly: GCF_039542285.1. Taxonomy (NCBI): domain Bacteria; kingdom Pseudomonadati; phylum Pseudomonadota; class Alphaproteobacteria; order Sphingomonadales; family Erythrobacteraceae; genus Erythrobacter; species Erythrobacter westpacificensis. The sequence goes on along the minus strand of NZ_BAABHV010000021.1, from coordinate 171,513 downwards.
GACCGAGAAGGACCTCAGGGCGCGCTTTCCCAATGCGGAACTGTTCGAAGGCGACGAATCGTTCGCCGCGCTGTTCGAGCAAGTGGCGGCAGCGGTCGAGAAACCCGGCACGGGGCAGGACATTCCGCTGGACGTGCAGGGCACCGCCTTCCAGCAGCGTGTCTGGGACGAGTTGCGTCGCATCCCTCCTGGCGAGACGCGCAGCTACGGCGAACTTGCGGCCGCGCTGGGCTCACCCAAGGCCAGCCGCGCCGTGGGCGGAGCGAACGGCGCCAACAACGTTGCGGTGCTGATCCCGTGCCACCGCGTGATCGCGGCGGACGGGGGGCTGGGCGGCTATGCCTATGGCACGACCATCAAGGCCGAACTGCTGCGGCGCGAGCGCGAGAAAGAGTAGCCGGAAGCGAGGCGCCCCTCAGGCGTCCTCCGGCTCCCAGTCGATCAGTTCGTCCATCATCGCCAGCGCCGCATCGCGGTCGCCCTCGTTGATCTCGGCCATGATCTCGTCGAGATTCGGCGGACGCTTGGTGGGGTCGCGCTCTTCGTCGTTGTCGCTCGGCCCCTGGTTGTGGCCGCGGAAGGCGATGGGCTGGAGCACGGCCTTCGCGTCTCCCAGACGGTCTTCGAAAAGCAGCTGACGCGCCAGGAAGACGCGATAGGTCGGGTCACTGCCGGCGGTGTCGAAGGCCTGTTCCAGCGCGATCACCGCGTTTTCGGGCACTTCCATGTCGGCGGCGAGGAAGCTGTAATAATAGGCGATGCGGGTGCGCGGATCGTGCTCGTCGATCATCAGCGCATCGGCGGCATATTGGACTGCGCGTTCCTGCCATGCGGGATCGTCGTCGGAGCGTTCGGCGGCGACCCAGCTGGCGACGAGCGGGCCGAGGATGTTCGTGTCGTCCACCTCCATCAGCCTCTCGCCCACGGCAAGCGCGTTGTCGTAGTCCTCCGCCGCGTAATAGGCGCGGGCCAGCAGGCCGAGCGCGTGTGACTGGCTGGGCATGGAGCCACCGCCCGCCTTGCGGATGATGTCGCGGGCGATCTTGGCGGCATCGTCCTTGCCCACGCCGCGGCGCAGTTCCATTTCCTCGCGGATCAGGTCTTCCTCGATTTCGGTCAGGCGGCGCATTTGCGGTTGCGGCTCGACATAGCCGGGTGTGGTCACGTCGTAGCCGGGGAAGGCACCATCGCGGTATTCGCGCAGTTCGCGGTCGATCTGGTCGAGATCGCCGAAGATGCGGCGTGCGGCCGTCAGGCTGTCCTCGCCCTGGCCGATGGCGACGAGGTATTCGTTCAGCTGCGCAAGGCGGGTGGGATCGAAGTTGAGGTAGTGCGCCAGCAGCCAGCCGGTGCCGTAGAACTGATAGCCTTCGTAGCCCGAAAGCTCGTGCTCCTGGTCCAGCATGTCCTCGATCGGGAACTGGCGCAGCTGGAAGATCTGTGCGGCGCGGTACTGCGGCGGATCGCCGACGTGGAACGTGCCGTCCTCGTTGAAGCGGATCGTGGCGAGCAGTTCCGCATAGCCTTCCACGTACCAGGCGGGATAGGCGGCGGGGAAATGCTGCATCATGAAGTAGTGGACGTATTCGTGCTGCAACACGCTGACGGCATCCAGCCGCGCGACGCGGTTGCGGCTGCGATCCACGTCCACCACGGTCATGGAGCGGCGGCGTTCCTCGCGCGCGGGGCTGAACGCGACCGAATCGCCTGCGCGCGGGATATAGAAGCCCGCCACGCCCGAAGACCCCGCCATGCGGCCGATATCGCCCACATCGCCGAAGCGGTAGACGGTCAGCTTGGTGGCATCTGTGGGCTGCTCCTCCCCGATCGGCATGTTCTGGAGGTAGCGCAGGGCCATGTCGAACCGCTCCAGTTCGGCAGCGAAGCGGCGCACTTCGTCCTCGTCATCTTCGGAAATGATGACGAAATTGTTCGTTTCCGCCCGCCACCATTCGGCAGCCGCCGGACTCGACACGAACAGGAAAGCAAAGGCGGTAAGCAGCAGCCGCATGACAGTAGTCCCCAAAAGTCAGCGATTCGATGGAGTTGCTACCTTAGACAGACCGATTTCGATTGAAACCTGAACTTTCGCAGCTTTCCGCACTATTCGTTGCGGGCCCAGGTTTTCGCGGCGGGTGTCAGCGTGTCGAGAAAGGCCTCCGCGCTGTCGAGGTAGTCCTGCCGCCTGGCCTCGTCCATCCGGTCCCAGGTGGAATAGATGCGGCCGATGCGGTGGTTCTGTTCCAGCAGCTCGCGGTGCCTGTCCATGAAATGCCAGTAGAGCGGGTTGAAGGGGCAGGCATCCTCGCCGGTCTTCTTCGAGGGCGAATAGCGGCATTCGCGGCAATAGTCGGACATCTTGTTGATGTAATTCCCGCTCGCCGCATAGGGCTTGGATGCCAGCTTGCCGCCATCGGCGTAGAGGATCATCGCCGCGACGTTGGGCAGTTCCACCCATTCGTAGGCATCGGCGTAGACCACAAGATACCAGTCCTGCACCTCGCGCGGGTTGATACCCGCCAGCAGGGCGAAATTGCCCAGCACCATCAGCCGCTGGATATGGTGGGCATGGGCGTTCTCACGGGTGGAGCGGATGCAATCGGCCATGCAGCGCATGTCGGTCTCCCCCGTCCAGTAGAACTCCGGCAGGCCGCGCTGGGCGTTCAGCTTGTTGTCGCTCTCCAGCCCCGGCATGAAATACCAGTAGAACCCGCGCACGTATTCGCGCCAGCCGATCAGCTGGCGGATGAAGCCCTCCACGCTGTTCAGCGGCGCCTTGCCGTCGCGGTAGGCTTTCTCCGCGCGCTGGCACAGATCCAGCGGATCGAGCAGGCCCAGGTTGATGCTGGTCGACAGCATCGAGTGATAGAGGTCGTCCTGCCCGTGGACCATCGCGTCCTGGTAGGGGCCGAACTTCTCGATCCGCTCGGCAAAGAAGCGGTCGGCGGCTTCCTCCGCCTCTTCGCGGGTGACTGGCCAGTTGAAGGTTTCGAGACTGCCGAAATGGTCGCCGAACTTGTCTTTCACCAGCGAGACCACGTCGCACGTCATTTCATCCGGTTCGAACTTGGCGCGCTCTGGCGGGTCCATCTCGTCGTCGGGAGATTCGCGGTTCTGCTTGTCGAGGTTCCACTCGCCGCCCTCGGGCTTGTCGCTGTCCATCAAAAGACCCGTTTTCCGGCGCATCTCGCGATAGAAGAACTCCATCCGAAACGTGTCGCGGCCTTCCGCCCATTCGCGGAATTCGGCGATGGAGGCGATGAAGCGATCGTCGGGGAGGATTTCCACCTCGCAGTCGAACTTGTCGGGCCATTCCTCGATGGCCTGCTGCACGCGCCATTCGCCTGCCTCCACCACGTGGATCGCACACGGATCGTGGCGCTCCACGGCGCGGGCGACTTCGCCGGTGAAGCTGCCGGAATTGCCTTCGTCGTCCAGCCGCACGTAATCGACTAGCCAGCCCGCATCGCGCAGTACGGCGGCGAAGTGGCGCATGGCGGAGAAGATCAGGGCAATCTTCTGCTTGTGATGGCGCACGTAGGTCGCCTCGTCCCACACCTCCATCATGAGGATGACGGTATCGTCCTTGGTGCGCCCCCTGATCGAGGCAAGGTTGCGGGTCAGCTGGTCTCCCAGCACCGGGACGAGAACGGGGCGGGCCATTGCGCGGGCGCTAGCCCTCGGCCTCTTCGTCCAGGTCGGCAGTCAGGGTGGCCAGCGGCAGGGTGATCGTCACCACGGTGCCGGCGCTGCCAGTGTCGACGTCGAGCTTTCCGTCGAGGCGGTTCACTAGCTCGCGCACGATGCGCGCGCCAAGGCTGCCTTCATTGGGCCAGTCGACATCGCCGGGAATACCGTTGCCGTTATCCTCCACAACGAGGCACACGTTCTGGTCTGCATCGCCGCGCCACAGGCGCACGTTGACCACGCCTTCGTGCTGCGCTTCGAAAGCGTGTTGCAGCGCGTTGGTGAGCAATTCGGAGACCAGCAGGCCGACCTGTGATGCGGCATCGAGCGAGGCGCGGGTTTCCTCCATGTCGAGGTTCATGCGCACCTCGCGCTTGCCGTCCAGCATGTTGAGCGCGCTGCACACGCGCGAGACGTAGGCGCCCAGCGCGATTGAGTCAGCCGCCGAACTCCCGGCGCGCGAGAACTCGTCGTAGAGCATGTTGAGCGCCTCGACCCGGTTCGCCAGCACCTTGAGCGAACTGCCGGTATCGGTCGATTTCCGCGATTCCATGCGGATCATGGAAAGCAGAAGAGCGAGGTGGTTCTTCACCCTGTGCTGCACTTCGCGCAGCTGCTCGTCCAGTTTCGCCGCGCGGGCGGCCACGGCGCGGTCCTTCGGCTGTTCGGACTGAATGCCCAAAAAATGCGTAATCGTGCCGTTCTGCTTCATCGGAGAGATGAGCAGGCGGTTGATGAATTCCTCGCCAGTCGAGCGGTAGTTGAGGATATCGACGGTGATCTCGCGCCCGTCTTCCAGCGCTTCGCGAATATCCTGCGCGTCCTTGGGATCGGTTCTCTCGCCCTGGAGGAAGCGGCAATTGCGCCCGATCACGGCGCTGCGATCGTATCCGGTAATCCGCTCGAACGCGTTGTTGACGTAGATGAGCGGCATGTCTTCGAGCTGCGCGTCCGCGATGACCAGCGCGAAGGGCAGGTCTTCCATCGTTTCGCGGGAAATGCCTTCGGGGAAGGCGGGTGGATTCTTGGGGTCGATTGCCGGGTGAAGCTTCTGTTCACTGAGCGACTTGTTCATCGTCTTTCGTATTCCTGCAAGTTGTTCAACCCCGTTCGTCCGTTGCCCAACTAAGCAACAAACCGACTTCCAGCTATGATATTTGGCAACCTCTGTCAGGAAAGACGGGGACGCTCAGACAAAGCTGTAAGGGTCGATGTCCACTCCGATCCGGATTCCCGGCGGATGATCGATCCCTGCAAGCCAAACGCGGATCACTTGCTGTAGTTCCGCGCTTCGACGTGCATTCAGCAATAGGCGATACCGGTAACGCCCGCGCAACAGGGCCATTGGGGCAGGGGCGGGGCCGAGAACCTGCACATCGTCCAGGATCGGGCGGGTGTCGCCCAGCCGCTGCGCCGCCTCGCGCGCTTCCTTTTCGTCCTCGCTGGAAATGATGATCGCGGCCCAGCGCCCAAAGGGCGGGGCCTGGGCATAGCGGCGCGCTTCGGTCTCCGCCTCGTAGAAGGCGTCGCGATCACCCGCTTCCAGCGCGGCGATCACGGCGGCTTCGGGGTGGCGCGTCTGGATCAGCACTTCGCCCGGCTTCGCGCCGCGCCCTGCACGGCCCGCGACCTGCGCCACCTGCTGGTATGTCCGCTCGGCGGCGCGCAGGTCTCCGCCTTCGAGGCCAAGGTCGGCGTCAATCACGCCTACCAGCGTCAATTCGGGGAAGTGAAAGCCTTTTGTAACAAGCTGCGTGCCAACGATCACGTCGATGGCCCTGGCCTCTGCCATGGCGACGAATTCGGCGGCCTTTTCAGGCGAATTGAGGGTGTCGGAGGTGACGACCGCCACCCGCGCCTCAGGCAACATCTCGGCCACCTCGTCGGCGATCCGTTCCACGCCGGGGCCGCAGGCGACGAGGCAGTCGGGCTCGCCGCATTCGGGGCATTTTTCGGGCGGCGCGGTCTCGTGGCCGCAGTGGTGGCAAGCAAGGCGCTTGCTCAGGCGATGCTCCACCAGCCAGGCACTGCAATTGGGGCACTGAAAGCGGAAGCCGCAATGGCGACACAGCGTCAGCGGGGCATAGCCGCGCCGGTTGAGGAACAGCAGCGACTGCTCGCCCTTCTCCAGCCGGTCGAACAGCGCGCGGCGCAGCGGCGGGGCGATCCACTGGCCGGAGCCGGGCTTCTCCTCGGTCAGGTCGACAAGGTGGATTTCCGGCAGTTGCGCCCCGCCGAAACGGCTGGGCAGCACCAGTTTCTCGTAAATGCCGGTGTCTGCCATGTGCAGGCTCTCCAGCGCGGGCGTGGCGCTGGCGAGAATCACCGGGAATTTCTCGAACCGGGCGCGCATCACGGCCACGTCGCGGGCGTTGTAGCGCACGCCGTCGTCCTGCTTGAAACTGATCTCGTGCGCCTCGTCGACCACGATCAGGCCGAGGTTGGCATAGGGCAGGAACAGGGCGGAGCGCGCGCCGACCACAACCTGCGCTTCCCCGCTGGCGATGGCGCGCCAGGCGCGGCGGCGCTCGGCGCTCTTCAGCGAGGAGTGCCAGACGACGGGGGCAGCGCCGAACCGCTCCTCGAACCGCGACAGGAACGCCTCGGTCAGCGCGATCTCGGGCAGCATGACCAGCACTTGCCGATCCTGAGCGATAGCCGCGCCGATGGCTTCGAAATAGGTCTCGGTCTTGCCGGAGCCGGTTACGCCGTCGAGCAGGACGGGGGCGAATTCCCGCGCCTCGACCAGTTCCACCAGCCGATCCGCCACTTCGCGCTGATCATCGGAAAGGCCGGGCAGATGGTGGTCGGCGGCAGCGCGGGGGTAGGGGCGGTCGACGTCCACTTCCACCGGTTCAAGCACGCCCTGGTTCACGAGGCCGCGCAGCACGCCTTCGGATACGCCAGCGATGCCGGCCAGCTCGCGGATCGTCGCCTGCTCGCCGTCCAGCGCCTCTATCGCCGCGGCGCGCTGCGGGGTCATGCGCTCGGGCGTGCCCCCGGTCAGCCGGTATTCGGTCATGGTGGCCGGGCCGCGCAGCGCGCCGCCGCTGGCGATCACCATGCGCGCCACTGCCGCCAGCGGGGCGACGTAGTAGTCCGCCGTCCATTCGATCAGCCGCCGCAGCGGCGCAAGGATCGGCGGCACGTCCAGCACGCCCAGCAGCGGGCGCAATTTTTCCTCGGGCACAGGATTGGTCGGCAGGCGTTCATCTTCCCAGACTATGCCTGTCACCTGACGCGGCCCCAGCGGCGCGACGACGACGGAGCCGTGCTCGACCGCCATGCCTTCGGGCACCCGGTAGTCGAGCGGACCGAGAGCGGCGTTCATGACGAGGAGGCGGACGCGGGTTGCGGGCATTGCCAGCCATATGGGCGGTGCAACGGCCCGGCTGCAAGAAGAGGAAGTGCCTTATGACCGAATTGACCACATCTGCCAGCAAGACCGCCATCATGGGGCGCCGCCGCTTCATGGGCGGGGCGCTTGCCTCTGGCGCGCTGCTGCTGCCTGCTTGCCAAAGCCTTGGCGGATGGAGCCTGACCGACGCGATCCGGCAGTTGCTCTACGTTTCCAGCGAGCGCGCCTTCCTGCGCCTGACCCAGCCTGGCGGCTTCTGGGACGAGCAGGTGGCGCAACTGGGCCTCGATAACGTGATCGGTTCGCGCGGCGGCGTGCTGGCGAATATCCTGACCTCCACTTTGTTCAAGAACAGGCTGGAGGATGCCTTCGCCGATATCGCCATCGAAGGGGCGGAACGCGCCGCGCCCATCGTTGCCGATGCGGTGCGGGTGATCGGCATTTCCAACGCGCTGGCGCTGGTGAACGGCGGCCCTACCGCAGCAACGCAGTTCCTGCGCGGCAGCATGGGCGAGACGCTGATCGAAGCGATGGTGCCCGAACTCGGCGATGCCATGCGGCTGGCGAACGAGCCGCTGGTGGGCGAGTTGCTGGCGGGCCTGACCGGCATCGACGTTGGCGGCGTGGCCCGCAACTTCGCCGGTACCATCGACGAGGCGATTTGGACCGAGATGGGCTTCGAGGAAAGCGAGATTCGCCGCAATCCTCGCTCCACCAACGATCCGGTGCTGATCGGGGTGTTCGGCGCGCAGGGTGCCCTTTAGTCCCTTGCGTAACGGGCCGGACTGTCTCTAGGCAGCGCGCTAGAGAAAGCTGCTGATGTCCGAAGAATCCCCCCTAGACCGTTTCAAGACCGCGCTGACCGGCGCGGCGCGCGCCATTGCGCATGACAAGGAGGCGGAGATCGGCTGGACGGCGGACCAGCCGAATCAGCAGGGCAAGATGGCGCGCGTGCCCATGCCGGGCCGCGACGTGACGGCAGAGCAGGCCCGCGAGGCGCGTGGCTTTGCCGACAGTTTCGCGCTGCGCCTGCGCTATCACAATCCCGCCCTGCATTCGAAGATGCGCCCCGGCGATGCCGCCGCCAGCGCCTGTTTCGATGCCATCGAGCGCGCCCGCTACGAAGCCATCGGCGAGAGCGAATATTCCGGCATGCGCGCCAACATGGAGGTCATGCAGGAGAAGCGGCTGGCGGGCGATCCCATCACCACCGCCCAGTCCGCCGACGACGTGCCGCTGCACACCGCGCTGGGCCTGATGCTGCGCGAGCAGCTGACCGGCCAGCCGATTCCCGCAGCCGCGCGGGAAGGGGTGGAGATGGTGCGCGAATTCGTGGAAAGCCGCACCGGCGACGATTTCGAGCAATTGACCGATGCGCTGCACGACCAGTCCGCCTTCCAGAAGCTGGGCCTCGACATGCTGCGCCACCTCGACATGGTGCCGATGGAGCCGGAGAACGAGGACGACGGCTTCGACGACGACGATTCCGAAGACGGACAGGACGAGCAGGAAAAAGACGAGCAGGACGAGGACGGCGCCGACCAGACCGACCAGCCGGAAACCCGCGCCGAAGGTGCCGAGGGTGAGGAAGGCGAGGGGGAGGAAGGCGAGCAGACCCCCGGCGAGGACGAACTGGCCGAGGGCGATCCCGGCGCCGACGGCGAGGAAATGCAGCTGCCCCAGCGCAAGAACGCGCCATGGCAGGACATCCCGAACACCTTCGATTACAAGCCCTATACCGAAGCTTTCGACGAAGTCGTCGAAGCCACCGAACTATGCGATTTCGAGGAACTCGACCGCCTTCGCGCCTACCTCGACAGCCAGCTTGCGGGCCTTGCGGGCGTGGTCACGCGGCTTGCCAACCGTCTGCAACGCCGCCTGATGGCGCAGCAGAACCGCAGCTGGGATTTCGACCAGGAGGAGGGCCTGCTGGATGCAGCCCGTCTTGCCCGCGTCATCGTCAGCCCCGGTTCCTCGCTCAGCTACAAGCAGGAGCAGGAGCAGGACTTCAAGGATACCGTCGTCACCCTGCTGATCGACAATTCCGGCTCGATGCGCGGTCGCCCCATTTCCATCGCCGCGATCAGCGCGGACATTCTTGCTCGCACGCTGGAACGCTGCGGGGTGAAGGTTGAGATTCTCGGCTTCACCACCCGCGCGTGGAAAGGCGGGCAAAGCCGCGAGAAATGGCTGGCCGACGGTCGCCCGGAAAACCCCGGCCGCCTGAACGACATTCGCCACATCATCTACAAGAAGGCGGACGAACCCATGCGCCGCGCGCGCCGCAGCCTCGGCCTGATGATGCGAGAGGGGCTGCTGAAGGAAAACATCGACGGCGAGGCGCTGCTGTGGGCGCACGAACGCCTGCTCGCCCGCCCCGAAGACCGTCGCATCCTGATGGTGATTTCCGACGGTGCACCGGTGGACGATTCCACCCTGTCGGTGAACAGCGCCGGATACCTCGAAGCGCACCTGCGCAAGGTGATCGAGTGGATCGAGAAAGTCTCGCCGGTGCAGCTCGTCGCCATCGGCATCGGCCACGACGTGACCCGCTATTACAAGCGCGCCGTGACGATCATGGATGCGGAGCAACTGGGCGGCACGATTATCGAACAGCTTGCCGACCTGTTCGAGGTGGAGTGAATGACTTGAAACGCGACATGGATCTCATTCGGGAAATTCTCCTTTGGATGGAAAATCAAGACGATGACGCTTTCTTCTTCATTCACATTCCTGATTTCGGTCGACACGAGGACACCATCGGTCATGTGCTGATGCTCAAGTCAGCCGGCTTCTTGTATGAGTCTCAGAAAGGCGTTCTCCGTATGTCGTGGGAAGGTCACGAATTTCTCGACAAGGTCCGAGATGAAGAGATTTGGCGAAAAACCAAAGAGGGAGCCAACAAGATGGAGTCATGGAGCGTGAAACTGCTCGGAGAGCTCGCGACCGGCTATATCAAGTTAAAGGCAGCGGAACTTGGCCTCCCGCTTTCGTAAGCTGTGATGAAAAAACTCCTCGCTCTCCTGCTCCTCGTCGGTCTTGCGTTCGGCGGGTGGTATTTCGCTTCGCCCTATCTCGCGCTGAACGGGTTGCAGGAGGCCGTGCGCAGCGGCGACCGGGCGGAGATAGAGCGGCGCGTCGATTTCCCCGCTTTGCGCGCTTCTGCCGCCGACCAGCTGACCGAGCTTGCCCGTCGCCGGATCGAGCAGGGCGTGAGCATCCGGGACTTGCGCGATCTGGCTGGCGAAGTGTTGCGGCGTAGCGATGGCGAGTCAGTGCCGACGCCGAACGAGATGGTCGATATCCTGCTGTCCGAAAGCCTCGCGACCGATCTGGTGCCCGAAGCGCTGCAAGGACCGCCGCTGGAATTCGATATCGAGCGCGAGGGGCTGGATCACTTCCGCGCGGTCGGCACGCTGGCCGATGGCACCGAGGCGCCAGACCTGATCTTCGAGCGCGACGGTTTCGGCTGGGTGCTGACGGGGTTCGAACTGCCCTGAGACAGGTGTCCTACAGCAACATCCGTGTGCTTGGGCCGCTGGCATGGTCTACGCTGCATCTTGCCCCACACATTCTTTCTCGCGTGACACTTTGCGCCATTGGGTGACGCTGCGGCTGTCCCAAGGCCACACCCATCGCCGCCAAGGTGACACTTCGCGGCGCAAGGTGACACTTTCCGGCCCCGACAGTGACGGAACACCGCTTTTTGCCCTTGGACACTGTTCCATGTGTTCCACATTCGCCAGCCTCGCCGCTTGTCGGGCGGGGCCGCGCGCACTAAGCGAGGCGCGCAATGGCTGACCTTGAACTCTTCAACTCCCTCACGCGGCGGCAGGAGCCGTTCGTGCCCGTCCACCCCGGGGAGGCGCGCGTCTACACCTGCGGCCCGACGGTCTACAACTACCCGCACATCGGCAACATGCGCGCCTATGTGTTCGCCGACGTGCTGGGCCGCACGCTGACCTTCAAGGGCAACAAGCTCACCCACGTCATCAACATCACCGACGTGGGCCATCTCACCGACGATGGCGACGCGGGTGAGGACAAGATGGAGAAGATGGCGGCGGAAAAGGCGCAGTCGATCTGGGACATCGCGAAGCACTATACCGAAGCCTACTGGGCCGACGTGAAGGCGCTCAATATCCGGGGGCCGATGAAAGCGGGCAAGCCCGAGGCCGCGCACTGGTCCGTCGCCACGGACTACATCGAGGAGATGATCGACTTCGCGAAAGCCATCGCGGACAAGCACTGCTACGAACTGGAAAGCGGGCTCTACTTCGATGTCTCGACCGTCGAGGACTACGGCAGGCTCGCCCGCGCCGTGACCGAGGAGGGTGAGGGGCGTATCGAGACGGTGGAAGGCAAGCGCAACGCCGCCGACTTCGCCATCTGGCGCAAGACCCCGGCAGGCGAGACGCGGCAGATGGAATGGGACAGCCCCTGGGGCAAGGGCGCGCCCGGCTGGCACCTGGAGTGCAGCGTGATGGGCGGCAAGCTGCTCGGCTTCCCGTTCGACATCCACACCGGCGGCATCGACCACCGCGAAATCCACCATCCCAACGAGATCGCGCAGAACCAGGCCTTCTGCGGCTGTGGCGGGCTGTCCGATGCCGTGAACTCCGGCGCGAAGGTGTGGATGCACAACAACTTCCTCGTCGAGCGTTCCGGAAAGATGAGCAAGTCGTCGGGCGAGTTCCTGCGGCTGCAACTGCTGATCGACAAGGGCTATCACCCGCTTGCCTACAGGATGATGTGCCTGCAGGCACACTACCGCAGCGAGCTGGAATTCAGCTGGGAAGGGCTGGGTGCTGCACTGACGAGGCTGAAGCGCATGGTGATGCAGGCGGAACGGCTGAAGGATGCCGAGGCTGGCGAGCCGGACCATCCGAAATTCGCGCCGCTGCTGGAGAAGTTCGACGCCGCCATCAGCGACGATCTTAACACCGCCATCGCGCTCACTGCCCTGGAAGATGCGCTGGCGATGAAGAAGGTCGATACCGGCGTGAAGCGCGCAGTGGTGGAGCGGATGGACGCGGTGCTGGGCCTCGGCCTGATGGACCTATCTCGCACCGACCTTCGCCTGCGCCCCAAGTCCGCGACGATTACGGAGGCGGAGATCGATGACGCGCTGGAACGCCGCAAGGCTGCGCGGGCGGAGAAGGACTTTGCCGCGTCCGATGCCCTGCGCGATGAACTCGCGGCGAAGGGGGTCGAGGTGATGGATGGCGACCCGCTCGGCTGGGAGTGGAAGCTGTGACCCGCGCCGTCCTGCCCTCATGGATGCGCAAGCGGCTGGAAAGCCGGCTGCCGGACTGGGTCGATGCCGCGTGGTGGGAAGACGAGGCGCAGCTGCTTGCGCTGGCACCCGAGGCAGAGATCGGCTGGTTCGACCTGCACGTGAAGCCGCCTGCGCTGGAAGCCATGGCAAAGGCGCGCAAGCTGGAATGGCTCAACTCCGCCTATGCTGGGGTCGACTGGATGCCGCTCGATGACTTGCAGCAGCGCGGTGTCAGGCTTTCGTGCGGGGCCGGGCTGGCGGCGGGACAGGTGGCGGAATTCGCCGTCATGTCGATGCTCAGCTTCGCGCGCGGCTACCCGGAAATCATCCGTGCGGCGGACCGCCATGACTGGCTGTCGCGCCCGCCCTCCATGCGCGAGATGGCGGGGAGCCGGGCGCTGATCTTGGGGTACGGTTCCATCGGGCAGGCCATCGCGCGGATGCTGGCCGGGTTCGATGTCGAATGCGTCCCGGTGCGCAGTTCGCCGGGCGACGGCGTGCTCGGCCCCGACGAATGGCGCGGGCAACTCGGTGAGTTCGACTGGATCGTCCTGTCGCTGCCGCACACGCCGGAAACCACGGGGATGCTCGGTGCGGACGAGTTCGCCGCGATGAAGCAGGACGCAGTGCTGGTGAACTACGGCCGCGCCGAAGTGGTGGACCAGGATGCGCTGATCGCAGCGCTGGAAGCCGAAAGTATCGGCGGTGCCATTCTCGATCTCACCCTGCCCGAACCGCTACCGCCGGAGCACAGGTTGTGGGATCTCGAGAACGTGCAGATCACGATGCACCTTTGCGGCATTCCCAACGAAGCCAGCCGCGAACGGGCGGCGAGGCGCTTCCTCGACAACTGCGAGCGGTTCCGGGCCGGGGAGCCTCTGGAGGGAGAAGTCGATCTGGCGCGCGGATATTAGGAACTGACAGGCTTTCGCAGGTCTGATACGCCTTGTGCGGTCAGGCCCGGCAAGGGTCGGCGGGTCGCGAGTGAGGGATTGGCGGATGCTGTGGGAAGCATTCGCTGCAACCGGGGGAACAGCGACCATGTCCGACAAGCAGAAAGCATCCGACCTTTTCATCGAGTGCCTCGAGGAAGAAGGCGTCGAATACATCTTCGGGGTTCCGGGGGAGGAAAACCTCGATTTCCTCGAGAGCCTTTCGAACTCCGACAAGATCAAGCTCGTCCTCACCCGGCATGAACAGGGTGCGGGCTTCATGGCCGCGACCTATGGACGGCACACCGGCAAGACCGGCGTGTGCGTCGCCACACTGGGGCCGGGGGCGACAAACTTCGTGACCGCCGGGGCCTATGCCCAGCTTGGCGGAATGCCGATGCTGATGATCACCGGGCAGAAGCCGATCAAGAAATCGAAGCAGGGCCGCTTCCAGATCCTCGACGTGGTCGACATGATGGGCCCGATCACCAAGTTCGCACACCAGCTGGCCGCGGGCGACAACATCCCCAGCCGCGTACGCGAGGCATTCCGCCTGGCCGAAGAGGAGAAGCCCGGCGCGGTGCACCTCGAGTTCCCCGAAGACATCGCCGAGGAACTGACCGACAGCCGCCCCATCCCACGCTCGGTAGCGCGTCGCCCCTCGGCCGAGCCGAAAGCCGTACGAATGGCGGTGCAGGCGCTGGAGGAAGCGAAGTCGCCGGTGCTGGTGATCGGCGCGGGTGCCAATCGCAAGATGACCGGACGGATGCTGCACCAGTTCATCGAGAAGACCGGCATCCCCTTTGTCACCACCCAGATGGGCAAGGGCGTGATCGACGAGCGGCATCCGCTGTTCCTCGGCTGCGCGGCGCTGTCTGCCGGGGACTTTGTCCACCGCGCAATCGAGGATTCGGACTGTATCGTGAACATCGGGCACGACGTGATCGAGAAGCCGCCGTTCTTCATGAAACCGGGCGGGCCGACGGTCATCCACGTCTCCACCAAGACCGCCGAAGTGGACCCGGTCTACTTCCCGCAGATCGAGGTGATCGGCGATATCGCCAATGCCATCTGGCAGATCAAGGAAGACGTGGTGCCGCAGGGCAAGTGGAACTTCGACCACATCCTGGCCTATCGCACTGCCGAGAAGGAGCATACCGCCCCGCTGGCGGACGATGCGCGGTTCCCGATCTTCCCGCCACATCTCGTGCAGCAGATCCGCCATGCCATGCCCGAAGACGGGATCATCTGCCTCGACAACGGCGTCTACAAGATCTGGTTCGCACGTAATTACACCGCATACCTGCCCAACACCGTGCTGCTCGACAATGCGCTTGCTACCATGGGGGCGGGGCTGCCGTCTGCCATGATGAGCGCGATGGTCTATCCCGGCCGCAAGGTGATGGCGATCTGCGGCGATGGCGGGTTCATGATGAACAGCCAGGAGATGGAAACCGCGGTCCGCCTCGGCCTCAACATGACCGTGCTGATCCTGCGCGACGATGCCTATGGCATGATCCGCTGGAAACAGGCGAACATGGGCTTCAAGGACTGGGGCCTGACCTACGGCAACCCCGATTTCGTGCAATATGCGCAAAGCTACGGCGCCAAGGGTCACCGCGTTGAAAGCGCCGATCACCTGAAGGAAGTGCTGGACCACTGCCTGTCGACCGATGGCGTGCACCTGATCGATTGCCCGGTGGATTATTCCGAGAACGACCAGATACTAAATCACGACATCAAGGAACTGAGTGCCAAGCTCTGAGTGGTATCGTCAGGAGGACATCATGGCCGAACTCAAGGACGTTTATCCGCTCTACCTGAACAACAAGGCGGTGCAGCCCAACACCGACCTCGAAGTGACCGACAAGTACACGGGCGAGGTCGCCTTTCGCACCGCGCTGGCCACGCCCGATATCATCGAGGAGGCGATTGCAGGAACGGTGCGGGCGACGGAGTCGATGGCGAAGCTCGCCAGCTATGAGAAGCAGGCCGTGCTGCAACACTGTGTCGAGCAATTCCGCGAACGTTACGACGAGCTCGCCTATTCGCTGTGCGTGGAGGCGGGCAAGCCGATCAAGGATGCCGAGGGCGAAGTCGACCGGCTGATCGACACTTTCCGCATCGCCGCCGAGGAATCGACGCGCAACTACGGCGAGGTGCAGCCGTTGGACATCTCCGCGCGCGCCAAGGGCTACATGGGTATGTGGAAGCGGGTGCCGATCGGGCCGTGCAGCTTCATCAGCCCGTTCAATTTCCCGCTGAACCTTGCCGCGCACAAGATCGCGCCCGCCATCGCGGTCGGATGCCCATTCATCATCAAACCTGCATCGAAGACGCCGCTGGGCACCATCATCATGGGCGAGGTGCTGGCCGAATGCGATATCCTGCCCGAAGGGGCGTTCTCCGTCCTTCCCGCCAGTCGCGACGGGGCGGACCTTTTTACCGAAGACGAACGCCTCAAGCTGCTCAGCTTCACGGGCTCGCCCGGCGTGGGCTGGGACCTGAAAGCGAAGGCGGGCAAGAAGCCCGTCATCCTAGAACTCGGGGGCAATGCGGCCGTGGTGGTCGACAAGGATGCGGACCTCGATCATGCGCTGGAACGCATCATCTTCGGTGCCTTCTACCAGAGCGGCCAGAGCTGCATTGGCGTGCAGCGCATCATCATTCACGAGGATATCTACGACGAGTTCAAGGATATGTTGGTGGCGAAGACCAAGACCCTCGTGGCGGGCGATCCCAAGGATCGGGACACTTTCATCGGGCCGATGATCTCCGACAAGGAAGCCGGGCGACTGAAGGGCTGGATCGACGAGGCCATAGAAGCTGGCGCAAAACTGCTTTGTGGCGGCGGATTGTCGAACGGCAACATGCTGGAAGCGACCCTGCTGGAAAACGTCCCGCGCGGTTGCAACGCCAGCAAGGAAGAGGCCTTCGGTCCGCTGGCGAACCTGTCGAAGTTCTCCGACTTCTACGAAGCTCTAGACCAGGTAAACGACAGCAAGTTCGGCCTCCAGGCGGGCATCTTCACGCGCGATATCCACCAGGTGCTGGATGCGTGGGACACGCTGGATGTCGGCGGTGTGGTGGTGAACGACGTGTCCAGCTACCGCGTGGACAACATGCCATATGGCGGCGTGAAGGATTCCGGTCTCGGCCGCGAGGGCATCCGCTTTGCCATGGAAGACATGACCGAGATCCGGAACCTTGTGATCCGGCGGATCTAGCTTTCCTCCAGCAGCAGCACTTCGCAGGTTACCGACAGTTTGGGCGGCTGGGTGGTGCTGCTTGCCTCCACCACGGCGGCATCGGCGACAAGTTGGCCGCGAATGGCAAACTCATGCTCGGGCAGGAAGGCGATGAAGCACTCTCCTGCATTGACTGCGTCCTCGCCTTCGAAAACCATCTCCACCCGGTGACGCGCCCCGGCGAAGGTTATGCTGGCCCAGCCTTTTTCCGAGTGCCGCGTAATCCGGCCCTTGCCGTCTGCGAGAGCGCGCAGGGCATCGGCCAGCTGTTCGCGCGGGCCACGCTGGCCCCGGCGCTTTGCCGGAGGAGGGGTGATCTGATCAGTATGCACCGGTAGTCTCCCGATATTTGTTCATGAAATGTTCCACCCGTTTTTCCGTTGATGCACGCGGAGTGCGGCCATTGCGCAGGTCCAGGACGAATCGCGGATCGCGTGTCGCCAGGCGTCCGAACTTCGTGGGCGGCATGCGCGTATGGCGCAGAAATACTTCGATTTTGCGGATGAGCATGGTGCGAACCCCTCTTCCAGTTTCCCTCGTTTTCCGAGCCACTTGTGCGACTCGTTGAAGCTTGTGTCGCCGCCGAAATCCTACTTGTCTAGGAAAAATACATCGTGTAGGAGGAATTTGCATCACAGTATAGGAAGCGCAGCATGGATCCTCGTGAGAAACTGGCAGATTTGGCGAAAGAGCGGGGCACCAGCCTCGCATCACTTTCGCGCATGCTCTCCCGTAATCCTACCTATCTTCAGCAATATATCACCAAAGGCAGCCCGAAGAAGCTGGAAGAAGAAGATCGAGGGATCCTCGCACAATTTTTCGGCGTGGAGGAATCGGAACTCGGCGGGCCCAAGGATAAATCCTACGAGCGCCGCGATGATGACAAGTGGGTCGAAGCGCCTCGCCTCGAAGTCGATGCTTCCGCCGGTCCGGGAGCGGCGGATGCGCAGGATCGGGTGTTCGATGCCTTTCGGTTCTCCAAACGATGGTTGACCGAGCAGGGCCTCGAGGGCGCAAAGCTTTCCGCCATCCGGGTCGTTGGCGATTCGATGGAACCGCTTCTTCGCGAAGGGGACGAAGTGCTTGTCGACCGGCGCGATCAGCCGTTTCGTGACGGCGTGCACGTCGTTCGGCTTGACGAGTCGCTGCTGGTAAAGCGCGTGGCGAGCAAGGGTGGCGGGCGCTTCTCGCTGCTCAGCCAGAACCTCGCTTATCCTCCCATTGACGTGAGCGCCGACGAGTTCGCCATCATCGGGCGCGTGGTGTGGAAGAGCGGGCGGGTCTAGCCGCTAGAGCAACTTCATCTTGAAGCCGGTATGCGTCGGTTTGAAGCCCAGCCGCTCATAGAACCTGTGCGCAGCATCGCGCTGACGGTCGCTGGTCAGTTGCACCACGCCGCAGCCTTTTTCCGCGCAGCGATCGATCGCCCAGCGCATCATTTCTTCGCCGACGCCTTTCCCGCGCATGGCGCTTGCCACCCTCACGCTCTCGATCTGTCCCCGCCACGCGCCCTGCCGCGATACACCGGGAATGAAACTGAGCTGGAAGCTGCCTACCGGCTTTCCGCCGCGTTCCACCACAAGCAGGCGGTGGTTCGGATCTGCAGTGATTGCCGCGAGCGCCTTGCGCTGCTCTTCTGCGATGCCTTCGCGTGCCGGATCGCGAGCGGCGGCAACCTCGTCGGAATCGCCGAGGGATGCGATGAAGGGCAGGTCTGCGGGCTTGGCATCGCGATAGGTGAGGGCGGTCATGCCGTACTGTCTAGGCTTGCAAGGGCTCCGCGTCACCGCCAACTAGCGTGGCATGACACAAGAAGCTCCAATCCGTGCCGCCATTATCCCCGTTACCGCCTTCCAGCAAAACTGCTCGCTGGTGTGGTGTTCGAAGACCATGCGCGGCGTGCTGGTCGATCCTGGGGGTGATCTCGACAAGCTGAAGGACGCGGTGCAGCGCGCCGGAGTGACGCTGGAGAAAATCCTGCTCACACATGGCCATGCCGACCACTGCGGGCAGGCCGGGATGCTGGCGAAGGAGCTTGGTCTCCCCATCGAAGGACCGCACGAGGACGACCGGTTCTGGATCAGCAGGCTGGAGGACGACGGTCCGCGTTTCCAGATGACCTGCGAGATATTCGAGCCCGATCGCTGGCTCAACGACGGCGACACCGTCAGCTTCGGCGAAGTTACGATGGAAGTGCTGCATTGCCCCGGGCACACGCCGGGACACGTGGTGTTCTTCCATCGCCCCACCGGCTTCGCCTTCGTGGGTGACGTGCTGTTCCAGGGAAGCATCGGACGCACCGATTTTCCCATGGGCAATCATCAGGACCTGCTGGACGCCATCACCCAGAAGCTGTGGCCGCTGGGCGATAACGTCACTTTCGTGCCCGGTCATGGGCCTACCAGCACTTTCGGGCAGGAGCGGAAGACGAACCCCTATGTCAGCGATGCTGCAATGGCGCGCGGCTAGACGACCTGGAACACCACCAGCACGACCCAGACGATCCAGATCAGGTAGGGCACCAGCGTCGTCAGCATACCCACCATGCGCGGGATGCTGGGCTTGTCCGCCTGCATCCCGACGGCGTGAAGTACGCGGCCTGCCAGGAATACCGCTGCCGTGATGGCAAGGAGCCAGGGATTCTGGTCGGAATAGTCCAGCACCAGGATCATCAGCAAAGCGATCGGCGTGTATTCCGTGAAATTGGCATGGGCGCGCATATGGCGCTGCAAGGCGGTATCGCCGCCGTCGCCGTGCAACACCTTCGCTTTACCGCGCGCCGCGCCGCAGCGCCAAGAAAGCCAAAGGTTGATCAGTCCGGCTATGGCCACGCTGAGCAGCCCGATATGATGTTCCAGCATTTATAAAGCCCCCGTTCGTCCCAACTTATCGCTATAACGAGCGGGGGGCGCTTGCAACTGCGCGAGAAATCGCTAAAGAGCGCGCCTTCGCCGCATCCTCGAATGGGTCTTTCCGGCGCGCTTGCGCAGCGGACTGGCTTGGCCTAGGGCGGCTCCGACACAGATTTTGAACGAATTCAAGGAACAGGTGCCGCCATGGCTGTCCCTAAGAGAAAAGTATCACCGCATCGCCGGGGCAATCGCCGGTCGCACGATTCGCTGAAGGTGGAAGCCTTCCACGAATGCTCCAACTGCGGCGAGCTGAAGCGCCCGCACATGCTTTGCACCGCCTGCGGCCACTACAACGGTCGCCAGGTGATCGAGCCCAAGGGCCTTTAAAGTCCAAACCGGACCAAGGAGCGTACGCACATGAGCCTGCCCCGTATCGCGGTTGATGCGATGGGCGGAGATCATGGCGTGCGCGTCATGGTGTCCGGCGCGGCGCTGGCAAGGCGCCAGCACGACAAGTTCAAGTTCCTGCTGGTAGGTGATGAGGAGCGCATCAAGAAGGCGCTCGAAGATCATCCCGGCATGCGCGAGGCATCCGAAATCCTGCATTGCGACGACGTGGTATCGGGCGACGAGAAACCCAGCCGCGCGCTTCGTCGTGCGAAGACCACCAGCATGGGCCTGGCTATCCAGGCAGTGAAGGATGGCTCCTGCGGCGCTGCCGTGAGCGCGGGTAATACCGGCGCGCTGATGGCCATGAGCAAGCTGGCCCTGCGCACGATGCCGGGGATCGACCGGCCCGCGCTCGCCGCCCTTCTTCCCACGCTGGAGGAGCATGACGTGATCATGCTCGATCTCGGCGCGAACACCGATTGCGACGCCCGCAACCTTGTGCAGTTCGCCATCATGGGCGCCGCCTATTCCCGCATCGTCAACAAGGGCCGCACCCCGCGTGTTCGCCTGCTGAACATCGGTACCGAGAGCATCAAGGGCACCGACGACCTGCAACGCGCTGCGCAGTTGCTGAAGGATGCCGACAGCCTCGACATGCGGTTCGACGGCTATGTAGAGGCCGACAAGATCAATCGCGGCGAGGTTGACGTGGTGGTAACGGACGGTTTTTCCGGCAACATCGCACTGAAGGCCATTGAGGGGTCGGCACGGTTCGTGACCGATCTCCTGAAGTCCGCCTTCACCAGTTCTCTGCGCTCGAAAATCGGTTTCCTTGTCTCGCGTCCCGCGACCGAGTTGCTGAAGCACCATCTTGATCCGAACAATCACAATGGCGGGGTCTTCCTCGGCCTGAACGGCGTCATCGTGAAATCGCACGGCAGCGCGAACGCGCAGGGCGTCGCCAACGCCGTCGCCGTTACCGCGCGCCTGCTGGAGGACGATCTGACCGACCGTATCGCTGCCGACCTCGGCAAGATGGGTGAAGAAGCATTGAGCGGAAATGGCGCAACATCGGCAGAGACGGTGAGTTCCAAGTGATCCGTTCCGTACTTCTGGGCACCGGCTCAGCCCTGCCGAAGGCCTGCGTGAGCAATGAAGAGCTGGCGACGCGTGTCGATACCAGCGACGAATGGATTCGCGAGCGGACAGGCATCACGCAGCGTTATATTGCCGCAGAGGGCGAAACCACCGGCTCGCTCGGCGCCGCGGCTGCGCAGGCTGCGCTCGACGATGCCGGCCTCACCATCGAGGATATCGATCTGATCGTGTTGGCGACCGCCACGCCGGACAACACGTTCCCGGCCACCGCCACGCAGGTGCAGATGCGACTTGGCGGCAAGGGTTTCCCGGCCTTCGATGTGGGTGCCGTGTGTTCCGGTTTCCTTTATGCATTGACGACGGCAGACGCGATGCTGCGTTCCGGCATGGCAAAACGCGCGATCGTTATCGGGGCGGAGACCTTCAGCCGCATCCTCGACTGGGAAGACCGCACCACCTGCGTGCTGTTCGGCGACGGCGCTGGCGCATTTGTAATCGAGGCGCAGGACGTTGCGGAAGACGGGGCGGGAATCATCGCCTCTCGCCTTCACGCAGACGGGGAGCATGGCGAAATGCTCTATGTCGACGGCGGTCCTTCGACGACGGGCGAAGTCGGCAAGCTGCGGATGAAGGGGCGCGAAGTGTTCCGTCATGCCGTGGCGAACCTTTCCAGTGTGCTGAAAGAGGTCTTGGAGGAGGCGGGCCAGGCTCCCGGTGATGTTGACTGGGTGGTGCCGCACCAGGCCAATCTCCGCATTCTCGATGCCACGGCCCGCAAGCTCGGCCTGCCGATGGAGAAGGTTGTCGTCACCGTCGACCAGCACGCCAACACGTCGGCCGCGTCGGTCCCGCTGGCTTATGACGTTGCCCGGAAAGACGGGCGCATCAAGAAAGGCGATCTCGTGATGCTGGAAGCCATGGGCGGCGGCTTCACCTGGGGCGCCAGCCTGCTGCGGGCATAGGAATTTTCCCCTGCTCGGTCAGGTCGACCTTGCGTTCCCGATTGATTTCCTACATAAAACTATCCGGGTCGAAAGCATTGGAGGAGTTGGACGCATGAATGTTATGCGATCCGTCGGCACGCTCACGCGCGCCGATCTTGCTGAGACTATCAACCACAAGATGGGTTTCTCGCGCGCCGAAAGTCTCGACATGGTCGAATCCATTCTCGCAAAGATGTGCGATGCGATGTCGGACGGCGAGAATGTGAAGATTTCCGGCTTCGGCAGCTTCGTGCTGCGTGACAAGAAGGAACGCATCGGCCGTAACCCGAAAACGGGTGTCGAGGTGCCGATCACGCCGCGCCGGGTGATGACTTTCCGGGCAAGCCAGAAACTGAAAGAGCGAATTGCGAACGCTTCATGAGCGACGAGCCGCGCAGCAACGCGCGCTTTGACGATGGCAAGGCACCGGACGCGATGCGCACCATCGGCGAAGTGTCCGCTGCCTTTCGCATCAAGCCGCATGTCCTGCGTTATTGGGAACAGCAGTTCCCGATGCTCAAGCCGCTGAAACGCAGTGGGGGACGGCGGCTTTACCGCCCGGAGGATATCTCGCTGATCGAGCGTATCGACCAGTTGGTGAACCAGCAGGGGTACACGCTGAAAGGTGCGAAAAAGGCGTTGCAGGAAGGCGGGCGAGCCGAGGCTGGCACAACCACCGCACGCGAGGGTGTATTGCCTAAGCAAACCCTTTTCGAACGCGATGAAAGCCGTTCCGAAGCGCTGGCGGGGCTGCAATCGATCCGCAACCGGCTTGCCAGCGCGCTCTCGGAATAAATCCTTGCGAGAGAAGGCATTGGCAGAAGCCGTTTAGCCGACGCGGACCGGGCCAAGATCGGGATCGAGGTCTCTCGGGCGTGCAAAATGGACTAGCTTGCCGCATCCCTGACGAAGATCGGCCCAGCTATCGATACCAAGTTCCAGAACGGCGTAGGCTGCCGTGGGATACTTCTGCATGACTTCCGAGAACAGGTCATTCTCCGCATCGGGTGCGACGAGATCGAGCGCCAGCTCCTGAAGGCCGGGATTGTGACCCATCAGCAGGACCGCCTCGGCATCGTCGTCACAGGTGCTCAGTAGCTGCATCAGCGTAGGGCTGTCGGCCAGGTAGGCGCTTTCTTCGTACCGGACCGGCATATCGAGCCCGCTGGCTTCAAGTGTCAGCTTCACCCGCTCTGCCGGGCTGGCGAGAACCATGTCCCACGCGCCGCCTTGCTGACGGATATGATCGCCCATCAGTCGCGCACCCTTGCGCCCACGATCGTTGAGCCCACGGTCGAAGTCGCGCAGGCTCATATCGTCCCAGTCTGACTTGGCGTGGCGCAACAGGCCCAGGCGTTTCACTCGCGCGCGTCCTCTTTCAATGTGGTGTCGGGGCACGAAACACCTGCCGCGACGCGTTGTAAAGCCTCGTCCAGTGTCAATCGCGTAACGGGTACGCCGGGAGGGAAGGCGGATAGCAGGCGGGACGGAAATGCAGGAGACAGAACGATGAAGTGGCCCGAATCCTCCCGGCTGCGAATCAATCGCCCGAACGCCTGGGCGAGGCGTCCGCGGATGATCGAATCATCGTAGGCGCTGCCGCCCCCCGCAGCACGGCGGGCGCGGTGCAGGATGCTGGGCTTGGGCCAGGGAACCTGCTCCATCACCACGCAGCGCAGCGAATGGCCGGGAACGTCCACTCCGTCCCGCAGGGCGTCGGTGCCCAGCAGACTGGCGCGCGGATCATCGCGGAAAATGTCTACCAGGGTGCCGGTGTCGATCGGATCGACATGCTGGGCGAACAGCGCCAGGCCCTCGCGCGCAAGCCGGTCTGCAATGCGGCCGTGCACTGCTCGCAGGCGCCTGATCGCGGTGAAGAGGCCCAGCACGCCGCCGCCACTGGCCTCGATGATGCGGGCGTAGGCTCCGGCAAGGCCTGCCAGGTCGCCCTTTTTCACGTCGGTGACGATCAGCACTTCCGCGCGCGCGGCATAGTCGAACGGACTGATGGCATCGGCCAGCCTTGGCTGCACCTCGATATGCGGCGCGCCGGATTTTGCGACGGCAGCTGGCCAGTCCGGCCCGTCATCGAGCCGGTCCGTCAGCGTAGCGCTGGTCAGCATCACGCCATGCGCCGGTTCCAGCACGACGCGGGCGAAGGGTTTCATCGGGTCGAGGAAGCGGCGGTGGAGGCCGATGTCGAACTCGCGGGAGTCGTTGCGCTCGACTGACATCCAGTCGACGAATTCCGGGTCTGCCGGGCCGCCGAGCCGCCCCAGCAGAGCTTCCCAGGCCGCCAGGGTGTCGATCCGCCAGCTGAGCGAGAAGCGCGCGCCTTCGATCCGCGCACGCCCCTGGCCATCCAGCCAGTCTGGCGGGTCTTCCAGCATGGCTTCCAGGCGGACGCCAAGCTTGATGAGTGGCATGCGAATTTCGGCCAAGGCCTGCGCGGCCATCTGCGCCCGCTCGACGAAGTCGCCATCCAGCCCCGCGGCCTCTGTCTCGATTCCGTAGCCAGCATCCAGCGCGCCGCTTTCGTCGCGGGCGTATGTGACGGCGCGCACGGCGGCGAGCAGACGCTCGATCTCGCCCGATGGTTCGTTTTCGGCGAGGCGCCCGATCCAGCCTTCTCCGGGCAGGGCCTGCGCCGCCTCGCAGGCTGCATCGATGGCCGCACCGCCAGCCTCGTCATAGCTGGCAACGTCCGCCAGGCGGGCGGCGAGGCCCCGGCGGCGTCCCTTGGAGCCGCGTTCGGGGCCGAGGATCCAGCGCTTGAGTTCGATCGCCTCCTGCCCGGTCAGAGCCGCGGCGAAGGTGGAGTCGGCGGCATCGAAAACATGGTGGCCCTCGTCGAACACGATGCGGGTGGGGCGCTGCGCATGGTCGCGCCCGCGCGCGGCATTGACCATCACCAGCGCGTGGTTGGCGATCACGAGGTCTGCCTGCGCGCTGGCTCTCGCGGCGCGTTCGATGAAGCATTTGCGGTAGTGGGGACACCCCGCGTAGATGCATTCGCCGCGCTGGTCGGTCAGGCTGCGGATGGCGCGCTGGCGGAACAACGTGCCCAGCCAGCCGGGCAGGTCGCCGCCGATCATGTCCCCGTCCTGCGAATAGGCCGCCCACCGCGCTACCAGCTGCGCCAGCACTGCCGCGCGCCCGCCGAAGCCGCCTTGCAGTGCGTCCTCCAGGTTGAGCAGGCAAAGGTAGTTCTCGCGCCCCTTGCGCACCACCACCGGGCGTGAGCCATCGGGGCGGCGCTCGGGCCATGCGCGGCTTGCCTCGCTGCGGAGCTGCCGCTGCAGGTTCTTGGTATAGGTGGACACCCACACGGTGCCGCCCGACTTCTCTGCCCAGAGCGAGGCGGGGGCGAGGTAGCCCAACGTCTTGCCGATGCCGGTGCCTGCCTGCGCCAACAGCACGTGCGGCTTGTCCCGCTTTTCGCGCGGGGCGAAGATGTTTCCGACCTGACCTGCATAGGCGCGCTGGCCCTCGCGCTGTTCCGCGCCTTCGCCTGTCAGCCGTTCGAGCTGGCCGTGGATCGCGGTTTCGCCAAGCAGGACCTGTCCGGGCTGCGGTCGCTCGCCCGCATCCTCCCACTCCGGAAGCCGGGAGAACAGCCACTTCTCGGCCCTTTCCGGGCGCGCCACGTGGGGAGAGAGGACCGCCGCCCACGGCCAGCGCAGGCGGGACAGCGATTGCAGCGCGCTCCACGCTCCTTCGCGCGCAGCCCAGTCTTCGCTCTCGCAGTTGGCCAGCAGGTGCGCGGCGGCCTTGCGCAACATTTCGGGAACCTCGGCGCCGTCCTCCGGCTCCGGCAGGTCCAGCGCGTGTGCCAGTCCCTTGGGAGTCGGCACGCAGAACCGGGCCGGATGCACGAAGGCAAAAAGCTCCAGCAGGTCGAGGCCGGAAAGATCGGGATAGCCCAGCCGCGTTGCGACGAGCGGGGCGTTGAGGATGAGGTGCGGCGTATCGGCCGCGGCCATCACGGCCTCGCCCTTCGACGCGGCCTTCACGGCTCCCTCGGGGCCGCACAGCCAGCTGCCCGCATGGCTGGCATGCAGGGCCGGAAGCGGCACGTCTTCGATGGGGAGGGCGGGGGCGGCCATTTCCTTCCACTACCGCCCATGAGAACGAAATGTAAACGGATAGGGCGCGTGGAACCCGTGGAAGAGCGTGGCCAATGCGAAGTCGGCTCTCATTTACGTGGGCGGACGAGGGTAAATCCGGCCTTAGGTATAAGCCGTAAGGCGTCCTCAGAGGGGCTCGGGTAAAGCTGGAACGTCGAGAGACGAAGGAGACCGACCATGCGCAAGACCATCAGTGTCGTCGCCGCCTGCGGAGCCGTCGCGATGACAGCCATGCCGCTTTCCGCCGAACCGTTCGGCGAGGAAAGCCAGGACGTCGTCCGCCAGCACAACGCCGCCTACACGGCAGGCGATTTCGACCGGTTCCTGGCAACTTTCGCAGAGGACGCGGTCGTGATCGTCGAAGGACACGAGTACCGCGGCAGGGAGGCCATTGCCGCCAGCTATGCACCCAATTTCGGCCCCGGCGCACCGCGGGCGCGAATAGAGCGGCAGGGCCGGGCCTCGGGCGGAGGGATCGTGCAGCGCGAATCCTATGTCTTCGATGACGGCACGGAAATATGCTGCACGGTTACTGCGATCTGGGTGGAAGATGGCCGGATAAGCCGTATCCTGGTGGATACCGGCGGCATCACCGGCTGAGCGACCGTCGCATCGTGGCGCGCACCTCGCCGCAGGTGTTGCCGCAATAACGCATCCGCTCGCCTTCGTTCAGCGCAGCGAAACGTGATCTTTGCCTAGGCGTTCAGGATCATGGCTCGCATACCGTTCCTTGCTACCTCGGCCGTGCTGTTGCTGGCTCCTGCCTTCGTGCAGGCGCAGGATGGCGGCGGGCAGGCGGCGCCCGCGCCAACGCCCACACCGACATCGCAGCCGATCGAGCGCGTCCAGGGCGTGCCCGACGATTTCACCCTGCAGCCGCAGGCCGATACCGTTCGCCGCAACCGGACCGAACCGACAATCCAGCCACTGCCGCAACCAAGCGCGGCTCCCCGGCAAGTTGCGCCGACCCCGACGCCGTCGCCGTCGCCGACATTGGCGACTCCGGCTGCCACGCCTTCGCCACGAATCGCGCTTCCCGCGCAGCAGGTGGAAGAAGCGTCGCCGCAGGCAGCTTCGCCAGCGCAGCGTTCGAACGAACCGGTGGAGGAGCAGGCACCGCTGGAAGAGCCCGAAACTTCCGTCGCGACGGGTTCGGATATCGCGGAGGAGCGCGCATTACCGAACGCTTCGGTCCCGTCTCAAGCGCCCGCGACCTTGGCGCAAGACAGTGCTGAACCATCCTGGGGTTGGCTCGCCTGGCTTCTGGCAGGTGTGCTGACGATTGCCGCATTGGCGGCGAGCGCATTGTGGTGGCTGCGCCGGAAGGGAGAGGTCGGCTTCACGGTCGAGAAGATCGAGCCTTACCGGCCGCCCGAGGTTCCTCCTGCTCCCGAGCCTGCGCAATCGCGTCCGGAACCCGCACGGACGCCCACCGCGCCGACGCGGCCTGCAACGCCCAATCCACCTGGCCTCGTTCACGCAAGCCGGCCAGCCTCGCCAGCAAACACGGGTGGATTCGTGACGAGCACTATCTCCACCCGGCCGCGACAGCCCCAACCTGCGCAGGCGTCCCAGGCACCGCGCCGCTACACCTCGCCTGACGGTCGTATCGTGACCTCGCTCTCGCCAAACCGCCGCGAGGGGGACTAGCTTCGCGGCACGCAGGTCCAGTTCGACGGATCGTCGGCATCGCCAGCGCCGTCGTAGCGGGCGACCTCGGGCCAGGCACAGTGCGGTCGCACGAGGTCGCTGTCGGCCTTGGTGCCGATGAGGCGATCGGGCGCGGAGCCACTTTCCAGCCAGTCTTCCATTGCGCCCAAGTAGTCGATCCGGTCGGCCCCCGGCCCGCCGGCGCAGTGGCCCATGCCGGGGACGAGGTAATAGCTGAACTGGCTGGCGGCCTCGGGGTTCTTCGCGTTCACCGCGCGGGCATAGTCGTTGGAGAGGACCGGGCTCGGCCCTGCGTCGTTCTCGCCATGCCACAGCATCAGCTTGCCGCCGCGTTCGAAGAAGGCCGAGAGGTCGGGGTTCTTCGCTTCGTACATCTCGGCAAAGTCCGAACCCCGAACGGTCATGTAGTCGGCTTCGGAGAAGTTCTCCCAGTCCACGGGCCTCGCGCCGAAGATCACCGGTTGCAGCCCCATCAGTCCGCCGCCGCGCGTGGGATCAGCGTTCTGGCCGCTGCCGTCGGCGCGGTTGAAAAAGCCCCATGCGGCCTCTCCCCCGCGGCTCATCGGGTGCATCATCCAGCTGCCGTCAGCGGCCTTGCGACCGTTGTACAGTGTGTTCAGCGCATCGACCTGCTGCGGGCTGAGGCAGCCCTCGCTTTCACCCGGCGAACATTGCAGCGTGCGCGGTTGCCATGAACAGCTTCGCGGATTGTTGATGAGGCCATCTTCCAGCCCGTCGTTAGCATCGCAGGCGGCAATAGCGGCGTCCTGCACCATCTGGAGTTCGGGCATGGTGAAAGCAGCCTGCGGCTGGGCAAAGGTCTGGTTGCGGAACACCGCGCTGGTCTGCACCTGCAGCGTGTAGACTGGCGCGCCGACAATCACGGCGTCATAATCGGCCGGGTAACGCTGCGCTTCCATCAGGCCCATGCGTCCCCCGGTGGAGCAGCCGGAATAGACGGCGGTATCATGCGCCCGGCCGTAGAAACGTTGGGCAACGTTCTTGCCCGCCTGCGTCATCTCGTGAATGGCGCGGTAGCTGAAGTCGGCGGCCTGCACCGGGTTGATAACCCATTCGTTGCCCCAGGGATTGGTGCTGGTGTGCCCGCCGTTGGTCTGCATCACGGCATAGCCCTTCAGCAGGCCGTCGCGCGCCGCATCGAGCGAGGTGTTGCCTAGCCAGGCACCGCCTCCGATGCCCAGCACGTTGCCGTTCCAGTCTTCCGGCAGTCGGTAGACGACGCCGATGTTCGATCCCTCGACAGGGTTCAGCGTGGCCGTGACTTCGCAGTAGGAAGGCAGGCCATCGGCGCCCGGCACCCAGATGGTGGAAAGCGCAAGATCGCCTGCCTCCTCGGTCGCCAGGAATTCGCACTGGTTGGCCGAAAGCGCAACGCCGCGCGGGTTTTCAGGAACGTCCGTCTCGGCGGTTGTGCAGGCGGCAAGAACGGCAAGGCTGGTGGTGACGGCTAGAGCGCGCATAGGCTGATCCCCCAAGTGTTTATCCTCCGGAGAGCGTGCGCGGTCTCGGGACAATGCGCGACGGCGCGCCTGCCGATGACCATCCTTCCCTCTCCTTTGCGGGCAAGGATGGCACAGCAGGCGCCCCGCGCCAATTGCTTTCGTTGACTTAGTCTGCCGTTTTTTCGGCCCCGACCTGTTCGATCCGCAGCGGCTCTGCGAAATAGTTGGTCTGGATCGGGAAGGGGATGCCTATGCCCGCTGCATCGAGGCCCTTCTTGATCGCCTTGATCGCCTCGCTCTTGGTCTGGCGCAGGTCTCGCGCGGCGGACTGGGCATACCACTGGACTAGGAAATCGATCGAGCTACCGCCGAATTCCTGCGCGTAGACGATGACCGGGCGATCCTCGACGATGGCATCGACTGTCTTCATCGCTTCCTCGATCACCCGCTGCGCTTCCTCGAGGTCCGCATCGTAGGAGACGCCCACCACGATCTCGTTACGGCGCACGGTGTCGTCTGTGAGGATCTGTACCGCGTTCTTGAACAGCATCGAGTTGGGCATGATCGTCAGCTCGTTGGAAAGCTGGCGCACGTAGGTTTCGCGAAGGGTGATCTTTTCAACCTTGCCCAGAACGCCCTCGACCTCGATCAGGTCGCCGATGCGCATCTTTTCGCGCAGCATGATGAGTACGCCTGCGAGGAAATTTTCGAAGATGTCCTGGAAGGCAAAGCCGATGGCAAGGGCACCGATGCCGAGGCCCGCGATCAGTCCTGCGGGCGTGAAACCCGGAATGGCGACGATCAGAGCGAGGATGACGCCGGCGATCCAGATAGCCAGTCGCACCACGGTTTCCACCAGCTGCCGCAGGTCTTCGCGCATGCTGGACTTGCCGGTGGCCTTGTTGGCGACGCGCACGGCGAATTTGGCCACGATCCAGGTCAGGATCAGGACAACAAGGGCAATGGCCAGGTTGGGCAGGATGGCGATGAAGCCCGTCCACATGCCCAGCACCTGGTTCTGCAAAATCTCGATATAGTTCAAATGAACCCCCGGTTTTTCGTTCTTTCGTTATCAAATGTTGCGTTGCCGTTCAGGTTCCGGTGAAGACTTCGCGCTTGCGAAACCTCTCGGCATGGGCAATGGGCGCAGCCCATGTTCAGCACCGATCTTATCGCAGCCGCCCGCAAGTCCAAGGCATGGCCCTTTCAGGAAGCCCAGCGCCTAGCAAAGCGTTACCCGCAGGGTAAACCCGGCGGAAAGCCCGTGCTGTTCGAAACCGGTTACGGCCCCTCGGGCCTGCCGCACATCGGCACCTTTCAGGAAGTGCTGCGTACCACGCTGGTGCGCAAGGCGTACGAGATCGTGGCAGCGTCGGACGACGGCACGCCCGCAGCCACGCGGCTGGTCGCCTTCTCGGATGACATGGACGGTCTGCGCAAGGTGCCGGACAACGTGCCCAACAAGGCGCTGCTGGAAGAGAACCTGCACAAGCCGCTGAGCCGCATTCCCGACCCGTTCGAGAAGTACGAGAGCTTTGCCGCGCACAACAACGCGATGCTGCGCGAATTCCTCGACCGCTTCGACTTCGAGTACGAGTTCATCGCCGCCTCGGACAAGTACAACTCCGGTGCATTTGACGATGCGCTGCGCGGCGTTTTGCGCAACAACCAGGCGATACTCGACATCATGCTGCCCACGTTGCGCGCTGAACGCGCGGCGACCTACTCGCCGATCATGCCGATCTCGCCCAAGACCGGCCACGTGCTGCAGGTACCTGTCGAAGTGGTGGATGCGGACGAGGGCATCGTGCGCTTCACCGACAGTGACGGAGAGGTGATCGAGCAGAGCGCGCTGAGTGGCATGGCCAAGCTGCAATGGAAGGTCGATTTCGCCATGCGCTGGGTCGCGCTGGGCGTCGATTACGAGATGTACGGCAAGGATCTGACCGATACCGGCGTGCAAAGCGGCAAGATCGCCCGCGTATTGGGCGGGCAGAAGCCGGAAGGGCTGATCTACGAGCTGTTCCTGGACGAGAAGGGCGAGAAGATTTCCAAGTCGAAGGGCAACGGCCTGACGATTGAGGAATGGCTGACTTATGGTTCCGAAGAGAGCCTCGGTTTCTACATCTTCCCCAATCCCAAGAGTGCCAAGCAGCTCCACGTCGGCGTGATCCCGCGCGCGGTGGACGATTACTGGCAGTTCCGCGAACGTATCCCCGAACAGGATCTCGACAAGCAGTTGGGCAACCCTGCGTGGAACCTGCTGCGGGTGAAGGATTCCAGCGGGTCGCAGCCGCCGATCGGCGCGGGCGACAGCCTGCCTGTTACCTATGGCCTGCTGCTGAACCTTGTCGGCGTGCTAGGGGCCGAGGCGACGCACCAGCAGGTCTGGGCCTATCTCGGCAATTACATGCACGACATGGACCCCGACGATCATCCCGACCTGTTCCGGCTGGTCGAGAAGGCGTTGGCCTACAACCGCGATTTCATCGCCCCCACTCTCGTGAAGCGCGCGCCCGAAGCCAACGAGGCTGAGGCGCTGAAGGCGCTGGACGCGAAGCTGGCCGAGGTGCCGGCCGACATGGCCGCCGAAGACCTGCAGACGATCGTCTACGAGATCGGCAAGGACGAGGCTTTCGGCTTCGAGAACCTGCGCGACTGGTTCAAGGCGCTGTACGAGACTCTGCTCGGTTCGTCGCAAGGCCCGCGCATGGGCAGCTTTATCGCGCTTTACGGCGTGGAGAACACGCGGAAACTGATTGCCGAGGCGTTGGCGCGCTGAGGGCCTAGTTCCATTGCCGGGTGCGATACCACTTCGTGATGATGTATTTCGCGCCCGCCTGGACGGGGCGGCCTGCGTGAATGGTCATCGGGTTGGTCGTGCCGTCGGGCTTGGCGTTGTTCCAGATCAGGAGCACGCCGGGCTTTGGTTCCAGTGATATGCCCAGGTCCACGAAATCGGTTGTGCCGCCCGCTTCCACTTCGTTCAGAAATACCATGGTGGTGAAGCTGCGCTGCCCACCACGGCTCATCTCGAAATCCCAGTAACTGGTTCCCGGATGGAACCAGTCGTGGTGCGGCTGAAATTCCTGGCCCGGCATGTACCGCTGGCCCTGAATGGTCTCTCCCCACAGCGGCTCGATGCCCAGCAGGTCGTCGATCCGGCGGCCGATCTTCTTCACGAACGGATCTTGTGGATCGACATCGCCCGAGTAGCTGGTGCGGTATCCGGATTCGTAGCTCAGGTCGAAAACCTTGCTGGGTTTTGCCGTCGCGTCGATCAGTTCCATCATCTTGCCGCATTCGGCAGGCGACATGAATTCACCCAGCGCGAACAGTTCCACATCGTCGGACGGAACCTTGTAGATCGCGGGATTGGCCTCCAGCCGGTTGCGCACCTTCTCCCCGAGTGACTTAAGTCGGGCCTGATCGGCGTTGGGGGGGAACTTGCTTGTCGTCTCGCTTGCCATGATGGCCTATGCTTTTCCATTCCTCGGCACCTTAGGCAAGGCCGGAGTGTCGGATCGCGGACATGGAAAACCCCCCGCCCACAGGGAGGGCGGGGGGTCCATTGCCGGCCACTCGCTCCGGCAATCCTTGGTTCTGGCTTACCAGAAGAAGTCGTAAATCACGTCCACCACTTCGCCGGTGTAGACATCCACCAGGATCACATCGTCGTAATAGCGAACCCAGCGATAGGGTCCGTAGACTTCCGGCAGGCGATACTGCCAGGGGTCGTTGATCCAGTAGCGGCTGCCGAAGAACAGGCTGTCGAGATAGAAGCCGATGCTCAGGCGACGGTAGCTGTAGTTGCGATAGGGGCTGTAGTAGCGGCCCAGGCGATAGAGGCGGCGGTTGTTCGAGCGGTAATGGCTCCAGTTATACCGACGGTCATTACGCCAGGCGTTACGGTTCCAGCGGCGATAGTCGCGACGCGCTTCGCGGCGGTCCCGGCGATAATCGCCGCGGTCGTAGCGATAGTTGCGCTGATCCCGGTAACGACGCTGATCGCGATAGTCGCGGCGCTGGTCACGATCGCGATAGCGGCGCTGGTCACGGTCGCGGTAGCTGCGATTGCGATCCCGGTCGCGGTAGCTCGTGTTGCGCGAGGTTACATAGCGGTCGCCGTTGCGGATGTTATCCGCCCGGCGATCGCCGCGACGCTCGATCCGGTCGGCGCGGTTCTCGCTGCGGCGGTCTATCCGGCGCGCGGCACGATAATCGCCGTTGCGGCGCGCCTGCTCAGCGGCGCGGTCTCCGCGGCGTTCCACGCGGTCCGCACGGCGCTCGCTGCGACGGTCGACCTGGCGGGCCTGGCGCTGCACGTTTTCCCGTCGTTCAC
This sequence comes from Erythrobacter westpacificensis, assembly GCF_039542285.1. Classification (NCBI taxonomy): domain Bacteria; kingdom Pseudomonadati; phylum Pseudomonadota; class Alphaproteobacteria; order Sphingomonadales; family Erythrobacteraceae; genus Erythrobacter; species Erythrobacter westpacificensis. The sequence goes on along the minus strand of NZ_BAABHV010000021.1, from coordinate 138,084 downwards.
GGGCCTGCCGCATTTCGGAGCGGTTGTACTGGCGATTGTTTTCGCGGCGAGCGGTGCGTGCCTCGCCACGGTTGCCGCGCCTTTCCTGGCGCGCTTCTCGACGTTCCTGCCGCGCCTCGCCACGATTGCCGCGTTCACCGCGCTGCTGGCCATCATTGAAGCGCTGTGCTTCCTCGGATGCCTCGGCGGTATCGGGCAGCATCGGCACCGCCATGGCGACGGCGAGGGCAGCAAGGCCAACGGATTTGAAAAGGTCTGTGAGTTGCATCGCAACATCTCCCTTGGACTGGACCACTGCCGCCCGAGTGCTGCGGCTGCAAAAGTCATTACGTTTCATTCGATGTCGCAAGTTGTAACGAGTCGTCATGAGCGTTAACTGAACCACCTTGTTTGCTTAACGTTCATGTTAACGATCTCTTTCCTGAACGCCGCATCGAGAAGGACGCAGCCATCGAAACCCTTGATAACATTCGCGACGATATCGCATTCCGCCTGAACGAGGGCGCAACCCGTCGCAAGTCGGCTATGCACACGCCCGTCGTCGTCACGGATGATGCCGACGCGCGGGTGATGGTGCTGCGCCAGTTTGACCGGGTCGGCTGGCGGCTGCGGTTTCACACTGACGCCCGCTCTCCCAAGGTCGATGTGATCGGGGACGGCGCGCCGGTGGGTGTGCTGTTCTATGATCGGGAGGCGAAGGTGCAGGTGCGCTGTCGTGGTCGCGGCTGGATCGAGCGCGATACGCCTCTGGTGGACGAAGCCTGGGCGAAGAGCACCAACTTCGCGCGCCGCTGTTACCTGGGCGAAGGTCCGGGCGCCGTTTCGGATACGCCGACCTCGGGCCTGCCTTCGCAGTTTGAGGGGACGGAGCCATCGGACGAGGAACTGGTTCCGGCGCGGGAGAACTTCGCGGTGCTGCTGGTGGAACTGGAGGAGGCCGACTGGTTCAGCCTCGCCCACACCGGCCACCGCCGCGCGATCATTCATCTAGCGAGCGGCGAGGGGCGCTGGGTATCGCCTTGACCTGCAACCTTGCTTGACGGTCAGGGGGGCGAGTCGCAACTCGCGGCCAGAAGCGCGCGTTTCTTCCGTATAGTTCGCCTTGCCTGTCCCCCAGCGTGGATTGTGGAAGATTGTCCGAAGGGGCAAGTCGTGAAGCAAGACCGGCAACATCTGATTGAATGTCGCAACTGCTCCATATCCGCCATATTTGAATAAGAGACCTCCCGCATTGGAGGCGTTCCGCAGGCGCCATCCGAAACCTGATCGACCTTCGGTCTAACACGCCCAGTTTTCGGGTTGCGTAGGGCGCGCACACACTGTGGCCGATCATCTTTTTGAAAGGATGATCACATGAAAAATCTCGTCTTCGCCGCTATCGGTCTCGCGTTAATCGGGACACCGGTTACCGCCAAGCAGCACCTTCAGGGTGATACTATCGTCGTGCAGCCGGAGCGGCTGAACCTGATATCGACCCTCGAACGTGAAATCAGCCGCGAACTCTATCGCATTCCCTTTCCCGCCGACACCAGGGACAACCGGGCATCGGGCGTCGTGAAAGTCTATTTCGTCGCCAACGGTGATGGCCGTGCGGAACAGGTCAGCCTGTTCGAGGGATCGGGTCGGCGGCAGATGGACAGGGCGGCCATCTATGCCGTGAGCAGGCTCGACAACCTGGCAGCGCAGGGCGGCGATCAACCGGTGTTGCTCAGTATCGTTTTCGCCCCCAACCAGCGCGTTGCCGACCGTCTCGGAACCCGCGCGGCAGAGGAGAACATGGAACTCATAGCATCCGGGAGGCTGGCTTCGCGGACGCTGGCGGTGATGGTTGCGCCATCTGCGCCATCCTGACCTCGAATTCGAAGAACCGGTTCTTCGGCGTCACCCTCCGGCTGCGCTGCGGGCAGTCGGCGGTGACGCCGAAGTCTATGGGAAATCAGACGAAAAGCTTTGGGATCGAACGTGATGATACAAAACCTGCAGGCCCCGCTACAGATGAGGCAGGCGCGCAAGGAAGTGCTGCGCGCTCTTGCGTCCTCCGATCCGTGCCAGGCCGATCGCCATTGCAAGCGCGCCGCCGAGTTGATGAACACGGCGCTGGACGAGATCCATTCCCATCCCAGCGCCTATTTCGACTGGTCCGAACTGAAAGCGGATCACAACTGATGGCAAAGCGGGCCTGCTGCACGTCACTCGGTATCAGCGCCGCTCGAACCCTTCGAACCCCGGCGCTTCGGCCTCGCTTTGCTCGATCCGGTCCACGCGTGCGGCGAGCGGACCGTCGTGCATCTTCCCGATCATGGCCTCGACCGCATGGGACGCGCCCTCGAGATGCGCCTCGACCGTCCCATCGGGCAGGTTGCGCACCCAGCCATTCACGCCAAGCTCGCGCGCAGTGGAAACGGTCCAGTCGCGGTAGAACACGCCCTGCACACGGCCGTGGATGATGAGGTGGGTGGCGGTCACGCCCGAGCGTTACCGCGTCAGCTTCTTGTACTGCACCCGCGTAGGCCGGTCAGCCGCATCGCCAAGGCGCCGACGCTTGTCTTCCTCGTAAGCCTCGAAGTTGCCTTCGAACCATTCCACGTGGCTATCGCCCTCGAAAGCGAGGATGTGCGTGGCGAGGCGATCCAGGAAGAAGCGGTCGTGCGAGATCACCACGGCGCAGCCGGCGAAGTTCTCGATGGCTTCTTCCAGCGCGCCCAGCGTTTCCACGTCGAGGTCGTTGGTCGGTTCGTCCAGCAGCAGCACGTTGCCGCCCTCCTTCAGCATCTTGGCCATGTGGACGCGGTTGCGTTCACCGCCCGACAGCTTGCCGACGTTCTTCTGCTGGTCCTGTCCCTTGAAGTTGAATGCGCCGACATAGGCACGGGTGCTGGTGTCGTGGCCGTTCACCTTCATGTAGTCGAGCCCGTCGGAGATTTCCTCCCAGACGTTATTCTTGGGATCGAGATCATCGCGGCTCTGATCGACATAACCGAGGTGCACGGTCTCGCCGATCTCGATGGTGCCGCTGTCGGGCTCTTCCTGCCCGGTGATGATCTTGAACAAGGTGGACTTGCCCGCGCCGTTCGGACCGATCACGCCCACGATGCCGCCCGGCGGCAGCATGAAGGACAGGTCTTCGAAGAGCAGCTTGTCGCCATAGGCCTTGGAGATGTTCTTCGCCTCGATCACCTTGCCGCCAAGACGTTCGGGCACCTGGATGACGATCTGCGCCTTGCCGGGCTTGCGGTTGCCCATCTCGTCCTGCAGCTGGTCGAACTTGCGGATACGCGCCTTGCTCTTGGTCTGGCGGGCGGCGGGGGTCTGACGAATCCACTCCAGTTCGCGTTGCAGGGCCTTCTGCTTGCCCGATTCCTCGCGGCTTTCCTGCTCCAGGCGCTTGGCCTTCTTCTCGAGATAGGTCGAGTAGTTGCCTTCGTAGGGATAGTACGAACCACGGTCGAGTTCGAGAATCCAGCCCACGACGTTATCGAGGAAGTAGCGGTCGTGGGTGATCATCAGCACGGCGCCCGCGTATTCCTTCAGGTGCGTTTCAAGCCACTGCACCGACTCTGCGTCGAGGTGGTTGGTCGGCTCGTCCAGCAGCAGGATGTCCGGCTTCTGGATCAGCAGGCGGGTGAGGGCGACGCGGCGCTTCTCACCGCCGGAAAGGTTGCTCACCTCGGCATCGGAGGGCGGGCAGCGCAGGGCTTCCATCGCGATCTCGAGCTGGTTGTCGAGCGTCCAGCCGTCGACAGCGTCGATCTCTGCCTGAAGGGCGGCCATCTTGTCGCCCAGCGCCTCGAAATCGGCATCGGGTTCCGCCATTTGCGCGGCGATGGCGTTGTATTCGTCCACCTTGTCCGCCGTGGCGCGGGCGCCGTCCTTGACGTTTTCGAGGACGGTCTTCCTCTCGTCGAGCTGCGGTTCCTGCGGCAGGTAGCCGACAGTGATGTTCTCGCCCGGCCATGCCTCGCCGGTGATGTCGGTATCAATGCCGGCCATGATCTTCATCAGCGTGGACTTGCCCGCGCCGTTGGGCCCGACGATGCCGATCTTCGCCCCGCGATAGAACTGCAGGTTGATGTTGGAGAGCACCGGCTTCTGCGCACCGGGGAAGGTCTTCGTCATGTTCTTCATGACATATGCGTATTGGGCGGCCATTTTCGGTCCTTGTCGCGGGAATCTGGATATGGATTGGATTTGGGGCGCAGATAGGGGTTTGGCCTGCGCTGGGCAAGCACCCAGAGGAACGTGCGGCTCCGCCAGCGGTTTACAGGGGTATGACCAAACGCCCGATCCTTGCCGCCATCCTCTCCTTTCCCTTGCTGAGCGCGGGCGTGCCTGCCGTGGCACAAGGCGGGCCGGGACTGTCGGTGACGCTGCCCGAAAGCATCAGCAAGGCCCAGCTGGGGGAGCGCGACATGGAGGTGCTGGCTGTGCAGATCATGCTGGACCGTTCGAACCATTCGCCCGGCGTTATCGACGGCTTCAACGGCGGCAACACGCAGCGCGCTGTCGCGGCCTTTCGCCGCAACCATGGCATGAGCGAGGACGGCGGGATCGACACCGAGTTCCTGCGAGCCCTGCTGAAGCAGGAAACGGGCGAGATGTTCCGCACCTACACCATTTCGCAGGAGGACGTTGACGGACCATTCTACGATGTCCCGTCTGATTTCGCAGAGCAGGCCGACATGGCGCGCGTGGGATACGAAACGCCGCGTGAATTGCTGGCCGAACGTTTTCACATGGACCAGGGCTTCCTCGCCGCGCTCAATCCCGATGCGGATTTCTCGCGCGCGGGCGAGCAGATTGTCATCGTTGCGCGCGGACGGCGGAACCTGGCGGGCGAGGTTGCCCGGATCGAAGTGCGCAAGGAGCGCGGTGAGGTTGCCGCGCTGGACGCGTCCGGGGCGGAACTGGCGACGTTTCCTGCCACGATCGGCAGCAGCGAATTTCCTAGCCCCAGTGGCAGCATGACCGTGAGCGCGGTGGCGCCGGAAGCGAATTACACGTTCGATCCCGAAGACCAGCGCTGGGGGCCGGACAAGACATTCATCATCCCGCCCGGCCCTAACAACCCGGTCGGCGGCATCTGGATCGACCTTGGCAAGGACGGCTACGGCATTCACGGCTCCCCCGATCCGCAACTGATCGGCAAGACCGCCAGCCACGGCTGCGTCCGCCTGACGAACTGGGATGCGCAGGCATTGGCAGACGCCGTATCCCAGGGTGTCGAAGTGGTATTCGTCTAGCGCTCGTCAACAAATCCGCCTGATCGTGCAACCGCTTAGCGGTGCATTTACCTTTGCTCCCTAGTGCCCGCACAAGGGAGCAGGCTTTATTACATGCGCGAACAGATTCTCGGGCTGATCACGCCGCTGACGGCGGTCGTCTTCATGGCGACATTGCTGATCATGTGGCAGCGCGGGCGGATGGGCCGACACGTGCTGGCCTTTGCCGTGGGATACGGCTTCTTCGCACTCGGCTTTGGCGTCACGCACCTGTTGCCGACCGATTCGCCTCTCCTGTTCCACACCTCGCAGCTATTCTATGCACTGGCTTCCGGTTGCCTGATCTGGGGTGTTTGCGACCGCGCGGATGTGCAGTTGAGTCTTCCCGCTCTCGTCATGACCTATGTCGGAGCTGCTCTGGCGCTTGTGGTCGCGGTGCTCTTGTCCAGCGATGCCGGGCCGCGGCTGGTGATCGTCAACACCGGCTACGGCGTAATGTTCGTGATCGGGACGGTGACGCTGCTCGGTTCTGCGAAGCGGGAGTGGATCGATCGCTTCATCATTGCGGCGCTGGCGATCAATGCGGCTGATTTCCTGCTGCGTCCCAGCCTGACCCTGCTGGCAGAGGGCGCGATCCCGGTAGCCGAATACCGCGAGTCCATCTATTACTCGGTAATCAATCTCATCCTGACGGTGAAAGCGCTGGGCGTCGCCATGGTGCTGATCGGGGCCTGCTTCGTGGATCTCGTCAACAACGTGCGTGACCGTGGCAACTTCGACGCGATGACCGGCCTCAGGATGCGCCACGCGTTCGAGCGCGAGGTGAATGCCCGGCTGACGATCGCTGCGCGAGACAACCTGCCTGTCAGCATGGTCGTGGCCGATATCGATCACTTCAAGCAGGTCAACGACCTGTGGGGGCACCAGGCAGGTGACGAAGCAATTGCCGCATTCGGGAAGCTGCTTGGCAGCATGATCCGCGAAAATGACTTGGCGGGTCGCGTGGGCGGCGAGGAGTTCTGCATTTTCGTATGGGACTGTCACGGTGATGCCGCTGCACGGCTGGCAGAGCGGATTCGCGTAGCCTTCTCGCTGACCGTACATCCCGCACTGGGTGACGGCATTTGCCTTACCGCCAGTTTCGGCGTGGTCGAGCGTACTGCGCGCGAAAGCTACCATGGCATGTTCGCTCGGGCCGATGCAGAGCTCTATCGCGCCAAGAACGGCGGACGAAACCGCGTAGCCGGCGAAGACGCCGCAGGTCAGCCGGACCGGCCCCAGCAGGCGGACCAAGTCGTCACGCCCCTGCCGCGCGGGCAAAAGGCTGCCAACGCATAGGCCGAAATCCGGTATTGGAGCGGCAAGCACGAGTCGCCACATGCATCTGATGGAATTCGCGATTATTGGTGCCGGCATGGCCGGTCTTGCCTGCGGCCAGCGGCTGAGTGCCGCAGGCCACGGTGTGCGCCTCTTCGACAAGGGCCGAGGTCCCGGAGGACGCATGTCGTCGCGCCGCGCCGAGCTGGGCGGCAAGGCCGTGCAGTTCGATCACGGCGCGCAGTATTTCACCGCCCGCGACGAGCGCTTCCTGCGCCAGGTAGAGGCATGGGAGGCGGACGGCATCGTTGCCCCTTGGCCAGCGGCAAGGGAAGGCGCCTGGGTCGGCACTCCGGCCATGAACGCGCCCGTCAAGGCGATGGCGGAGCGCGCGAATGTGACCTTCGGCGCGCGCATCGAGGGTATCCGCGCTGTCGGGACCGGGTGGAAGCTGTGCGGACCTGACGCGCCGCGCGAGATCTTCGATGCCGTGATCTCCGCGATCCCGGCCGAACAGGTTCCCGCCCTGCTGGCCGCCAGCGCCCCGGAAATGGCCACTCTGGCCAAGCAAACCGTGTCGGACCCGTGCTGGACCGTCATGGCGGTTTTCGCCGAGCGGCCTGACCTGCCCGATACCCTGCGCAATGCAGGGGCAATCGGCTGGGCGGCGCGCAACGCTTCCAAGCCGGGTCGTGGCGAGGCGGAGTGCTGGGTGGTGCAGGGCTCACCCGAATGGTCTCGCACCAACTTGGAAGAGGAGCGAGAGGCGGTGGCTACGTTGCTTCTCGAGCAACTGAAACAGCACGCCGGTGGAACCTTGCCCGAACTGCTCCATAGCGACGCCCACCGCTGGCGATACGCCATGTGCGGCGATGCGGGGGAGGGGGCGCTATGGGACGCGTCACGCCACATCGGGGCTTGCGGAGACTGGCTGCACGGCCCGCGCGTGGAGAACGCCTACCTCTCCGGCTGGGAACTGGCGCAGCGGGTGCTCGATAGTGCCTGATCTCGTCGTCTGGTACGATGGTGCCTGCCCCTTGTGCCGGCGCGAGATTTCCGGAATGCGCAAACTCGACAGGCGCGGGGCCATCGAATTCGTGGACGTAAGCGAAGGTGCGCCAGAAAACTGCCCGCTTTCGCAGGAGGAACTGCTGGCGCGGTTTCACGCGCGGGAGAATGGCCGCACTCTCAGCGGTGCCGCGGCCTTTGCCGCCATGTGGCGCGCCATCCCGTTGCTGAGACCGCTGGGCGAGGCCGCGCGCTTCCCGCCGCTGCTCTGGCTGCTGGAGCGGCTCTACCGCCGATTCCTGCGCATTCGCCCGCGCCTGCAAAGTCATTTCGCCCGAAAGGATGCCGCATGAGACACCCCCAGCCCGATCCGGTGAAGCCCGGCCAGGAAAGCGTGTGGGACTATCCGCGCCCTGCCATCGCCGAACCGACCGGTGCCCATATCGTGATCGAACACGGTGGCCGGGTGATTTCCGATACCCGCAATGCCGTGCGCGTGCTGGAGACGAGCCACCCGCCGAACTACTATATCCCGCCCGATGATATTGCCGAAGGCGTGTTGCGGCGCGCGGGCGGCACATCCTTCTGCGAGTGGAAGGGCGCGGCCCGCTATTGGGACGTGGTGGTGGACGACGACGTTCTGGAACGCGTCGGCTGGTCCTATCCCAGCCCGACGCCCGGCTTTGCGATGCTTGCCAATTTCATCGCCTTCTATGCGGCGCCGTTCGATCGCTGCCTTGTCGACGGCGAGGAAGTGATTCCACAGCCCGGCGAGTTCTACGGTGGCTGGATCACCAGCAAGGTGGCCGGGCCGTTCAAGGGCATTCCTGGAAGTCGTTTCTGGTAAAACTTGGCAAGCGGCGCGCGCGGCGTTAGCTCGGCTGCCATGCAAAAACATTACCTTGCGGCGGTTGCCGCCGTATCGCTTGTCCTGCCCGCTGCTGCGCAGGCGGACCACCACCAGAACACCGTCGCATCGCAGGCCGATCACGCGCTGGAGCATGATACGGCGGCGTGGAATTTCCTGGAGGGTATCACCACCGAAGTCGGTCCGCGCCAGCCGGGCACCGAGGCCGAGGCGCGCGGGCGCGCATGGGCGATGGACTGGTTGACCGAGCGCGGCTTTGCCAACGTGGCGGACGAACCGTTTGCCATGCAGACCTGGGTGCGCGGCGAGGAGGAGGCGCGCATCACCGCTCCGTTCGCACAGCCGATGCACATCACCGCCTTGGGCAACACGGCCTCCACTGGGCCTGAGGGGATCACGGCAGAAGTCGTCTACTTCCCCAGTTACGCCGACCTGGTCGCTGCGCCGGAAGGCAGCCTCGACGGCAAGATCGCTTTCATCAGCCACGACATGCGCCCGACGCAGGATGGCTCGGGCTACGGCTTCGCCGGGCCTGCCCGCTGGACCGGGCCGGGGGTGGCCGCAGGCAAGGGCGCTGTCGCGACCGTTATCCGCTCCATCGGCACGGAGAACCACCGCACGCCGCACACCGGTGGCACAAGCTTCCCGGAGGGCGTGGAGCCGACACCGGCAGGCGCATTGTCCAATCCCGATGCCGACAACCTGGAGCGCATGTTCACGCGCGCCGATGGCCAGCCGATCATGATGCACCTGACGCTGACGCCGCAATTCCTGGGTGAGACCACGAGCGGCAACGTGGTGGGCGAGATCGTGGGGCGCGATCCTTCGCTGCCGCCGGTGCTGGTGGCCTGCCACCTCGATAGCTGGGACCTCGGCACGGGCGCTATCGACGATGCAGCAGGTTGCGGTATCGTCGCTTCCGCCGCGCTCAACGTGGCGGAAGCTGGCCAGCCGCTGCGCACGATCCGCGTGCTGATGGCAGGTGCCGAAGAGACCGGTCTCTGGGGCAGCGAGGCCTTCAGCGCCGCGCACATCGACGAGCCGATTGCCGTCGGCCTGGAAAGCGATTTCGGTGCCGATAGGGTGTGGCGCTTCGAAAGCAATTTCCGCGAGAGCAACCCCGCTCTTCACGCGCGTCTGGCGCAGTCCGTCGTGCGCTTCGGTGTTGCCAATTCCGCCATTGTCGCCAGCGGCGGCGCGGACATCAACATCTCGCGCGACCAGGGTGGGGCGATCATCGACCTGCAGCAGGATGGCACCCGCTATTTCGAACTGCACCACACGCCGGACGATACGCTGGACAAGGTGGACCCGGTACAACTGCGCCAGAACGTAGCCGTGTGGACGCAGGTGGTGGGCATCCTCGCCAACGAGGCCGCTGATATCCAGACCGGCGAGTAGGCTCTCTATCCGCTTGCCCGATGGTGGGTAGGCGGTTAGTGGCGCGTCTGCACGCAAGGCAATGTGGGCCTGTAGCTCAGCGGTTAGAGCTGGCCGCTCATAACGGCTAGGTCGCGGGTTCGAATCCTGCCGGGCCCACCACCTTGCGTGTTTTCCTAAACAGTGCGCCGCGCGGCGAGGTCGGGACAGTCTGTGGCGACGAGGCCAACGTTGTCCCAGCGCTCGACATAATAGGCCTGGCCAGCGGCTAGCTGGGCGCAGGCAACGTTTTCGCCATCGGCATAGACCACGCCCAGCGTTCGGCCATATCGATCCCGCCCGAGCCTGACGATTGTGAGCTCCCGGCCCTCGACAACCGCCTCCATAGTGCGTGTGGAAGCCTGGCCGTCGCCGGGGACGCATTGGCGCCCTTGTCTGCAGGCGCGCGTTTCCGGCGCGTCGATCCCGGTGATGCGGATGCGCTCGTCGCCGCAGCGGATGGTATCCCCATCGGTGACAGAGCAGGTAAGGGTGAGGGCAATGGCGGTCGTAAGTGCAAGCATTCGGCTTGCCTAGGGCGCATCTTCGCCCCGTTTCTCGCTGTACCGCCTCGGTTCTGGAGGCGTAAGAATAGGTGATATTACGCAGACCAAACAAGGCAGCTGACGCAATCACCCTCGGTCATTATCGCTTTTTCATGCCCGCCAAACGCATTCGCGCTTGCACCGTTTCCGCGCAAAACCTAAGGGCGTTCGCGGTCCGGGGAGTGGCGCAGCCTGGTAGCGCATCTGTTTTGGGAACAGAGGGTCGCAGGTTCGAATCCTGTCTCCCCGACCATTCTTGCAAAGCAAGTCTTCTGAATGTCGAGATGGATCGGCGAAGCCACTCCTGTCTCTCCAACCATTTTGGCCGCAACGTCCTCGGCGCTATCTCTTCACCGAGGCCATCACGTCGCGCACGCAACTGGGCTTCACACCGCGCTGCTCCAGATAGGCGAAGATCCGCCGCCACCAGTCGTAAAGGGCATCGAGGTCGTCATCGTCGCGCACGTAGGGCGTGGAGCCGGGCCGCAGCGAAGGGCTGTGGAATGACAGCACCAGCATCGGCAAACCGTCGTCCAGGGCCATGTCGATTCCGCGAATGGCTTCCTCCACGCTGACGCCCTCAGGTGTAAGGGGCACACGTTCCAGCAGCCCCAGGCGCGCCAAGACACCGCGCATGGCGGGCATGCGCCACAAGCGCGGGTAGATCAGATCGCCCTGTCGGCGCAGCATGCCCCAGAACGTGCTCGTCAGCGGCAGTTCCAGCAGCGTCCTATCCTCGTCCACCCAATACGGGTGGAGCGGATGGCCGCGGTAATCGGGGCCGCCCGCGCTGGAATAGTCGAACAGCGGCCGCACCGAGGTGTCGATGGCGATGCCGTGGATCGCCAGCAACTGCGCCGTATTCGGGCCAAGGCCGTAGCGGCCCGCGCGGTATATGAGGGGTGCGATGCCGAAGTTCTCCTCGATCGCATCGCGTAGTGCCACCAGCTTTTCCTCCTCGAGTTCCGGAGGAAGGTTTCCGGCGAAGGAATTGTGCTGCGTCACCTCTTCCTGGAACGGCGGATTGACCCAGGGGTGCAATTGCACACCGATCTCCGCACGCCCGGCCAGTACCGGTTCGCGCAAGATTTCGCGCGCGGTGCGCGACGTGGCGATGGGCCAGTCGACCAGGTAAATCGGGACAACACCTTCGTTTTCGCAGAACTGCTGGAATTTTCGCAGTTTGGGGACATGCCGAGTATCATGGCTGTCGCGCGAAAGAGGCTGGTCCCAGTCGAAGTCCTCCTCGGTATCGACTGTCAGGATGAAACGCGGTGCATCGTCCGCAAAGCGCGCCTTGGAGCTTGCGGTTGGCGGGTCGAGCAGGTTGCCCATCGCCACTCTGGTTTCTCCTGTTTGCGGGCCAGCTAGCCCCCGGTCCCGTAGCCGCTGCTGCTATGGGGGGCGCCTGTCGAGGTCAAGGCAGGAAGGTGCAGGGTTACCCGGTCCTCCTCGCATTCCAGAGATCCCCCTGCTGCGCGCGCCTCTACCTCCGCGAGACGGAAGGTGAAGCGCGGTCCGAACATTCCGGCGCTGATCGCGCGGCGGCGCTGACTGTCGCGAGAGGTGTCCGGAGCGGCGCTGCGCAGGCTTTCCGGGATGCCGAGGCTGAGATGAACGTTTTCGCCGTCGCCGTTAAGCTCTAGCTGCGCCTCCTCGCCAGGTCCGAGCGCGCCCGCCGCGGTTGCCAGCAGCCGCCAGCACAGCGCCATGGCCTCGCTCCGATCCATCGCCACGTGGAATGGAGAGCCCGATACCCTGAGCGAGAACCCGGCGCTGCGAGCGCGCAGCACGCGGTCCAGTCGCTCTACCGTGTCCGTAAGTGCCTCGCGCAGATCGGTCGCGCCTTCCTCGAGTTTCATTGCCCCGCTCTCGAGTTTGACCAACCGATCAACCTCGTCGAACCCGGCCAGCAGCGTGGCTGCGTCGCCTGCGATGCTGGCGGCGTGGGCGCGGTATTCGTGCGGCGCCGGGCCGAATATCTGTTGCTGAATGATCTCGGCGAAACCCTGGATCGCGTTCACGGGTGTCCGGAGTTCATGCAATACCTGCCGCATAGCGTCGCCGGGCGTATCCACTTGCTCCTCGATCGGTGGACGGTTGGGCCGGTAGAGGCGCAGCGAATAGCCGTCGAAATTACCGGTATGGTGCGCAAATAAAGGTGCGCCGTGCATGCGCCACTCTCCGCTCACTTCGGGCGCAGCAGCGATGGTGATCAATGCACCCCGCACAGGCAACCGCCGGCGCAAGGTGGCGGCGACATCATCTCCGAAATCGACCAGTTCGCCAGGCACGGGCGCGGCCAATTTTAAACCCGCCAGCATCGGGCCCACCATGCCATCTGCGCGCACGACGGTGCCGCTGGCATCGGTGACCAGATCGATCACGCCGCGCGAGATGTGGTCTTCCTGGGAAGCGCGATCGCCCAGCGGCAGTCGAGGCGAGGCACGTCCCTGCCGGCGCCCCTCCTGGAAAGCGGTGATCCTGCGCCGCAGTTCGCCGATGCCTTCCAGGGGAGGGGGCGGACCAGAGGGCTTGACGCCCGGCGCGGGTTCATTCGCGGCAGGCCCGGCGAGCGGTGCTGCCGCTTCTTCCCTGCGTGCGATCTGGCTGGTCGGCAGCACGAGGTCCTGCACACCGAGCCGCTCGAGCATTTGCTTGACCGCGGGAGTGAGATCGCGTCGGTGCCTCAGGAAACCGCGTGCCGTTACCGGCAGGCGCGGAATAAGAGCCAGCCATTCGTCTTCGGTTAGGCGGGCCGTGGCGACGGCTGCAGCGGCGGGCTTCGGCTCTCCTTCGGCAAGGAATGCGACGAACTCGGGATTGCGCAGGCGCAGGCCCGGCTCACGCAGGATAGCGGACTGGTCTTCCTGTGGAATCGACGCCTGCAACTGGTGCAGCCGGACGAAACCGGCAATCGTGGCCAGCCTCATGTCGCCGATTGCCAGTGCCGGGCGGATCAAGATGCGGTTCAATTCAGAGGGAGAGAGCGCATTCGCTGACCGGGCGAGCCGCGCCATGGCTTTCCCGGATATTGCCATTTCACGCGTGCCCAGCAGGTCGAGCAATTGCCTGAATTGCGTGCGCAATCCCGCCTCGTTGCCGGCGCGCATGCGCAGCACGGTTGCTAGGCGGTCATCGAACACTTTGGCGGGCTCCGCTTTGGAAACGAGGTTAAGAAATCATCAAGTTTCGCAATAGCGCCGTCCCGAGAGGCGAGCATGGTTAAGGACCGATGCGTTGCAAAAGGGGACAATTGCCACCATAAGGAACTTTATTTTGCAGGGATGCGTTTCGGCGTGGTAGATGTTGCGCGTTCCGCACTAGAGATTGCGGAAGAGGGCTAGGGGGCTTTTGGATGTCCACACTCGACAAGATCGACCGCCGCCTGCTGGCGGAATTGCAGGCAGAGGGACGCGTCACGAATGTCGACCTCGCGCGCCGCGTCGGTTTGACTGCGCCGCCTTGCCTGCGCCGCGTACGCACCCTCGAAGAAGAGGGAGTCATCCGTGGGTACCACGCCGATCTCGACGCTTCGAAGCTCGGCTTCGCGATCACCGTGTTTGCAATGGTTTCTCTGCGTAGCCAGGCGGAAGAGGACCTCAAGGCATTCGAGGATCACATCGCCAAGCTGGACGAAGTGCGCGAATGCCACATGCTGAACGGCGAGATCGATTTCATCCTGAAGATCGTTAGCCGGGACCTGCAGAGCTTCCAGGAATTCCTCACCAGCAAGCTGACGCCCGCTCCCAACGTGGCCAGCGTCAAGACCTCGTTGACGATCCGTACGTCCAAGCACATGCCGGGCGTTCCGCTGGAAGACTGACGCGGCGGCACTCGCCAGCCGGTCGTCTCGTCGGTGGTGCCGATGCCCCCCCGGTTGCGCCGGGGCTCTCCGCCTGCCTAGATCAGGTCGGCCGTAAAAACGGTGTAGGCGATGTAGGCCGCCAGCAAGAGGCCGCCCTCGCGTCGGGAAAGGCGCCCGCCGGTATAGGCGAACACCATCACCACGAACGCTGCCAGCGTCGCGAGGGGCAAGTCGAATTCGATGATCTTTGCAGGGATCGGGCCGGGTGCGACCAGCCCCGTCACACCGCCGATAAACAAGATGTTGTAGATATTCGAGCCGAGAACGTTGCCCAGCGCAATATCGCTTTGCCCGCGAAATGCCGCGATGACCGACGTCACCAGCTCCGGCGCGGAGGTGCCGATGGCGACGATGGTAAGGCCGATCACTTCCTCGCTCACACCCATGGCCGACGCGATGGACACCGCGCCGTTCACCAGCAGGGTGCCGCCGCCCACGATCAGGCCGAGGCCGACGATGAAGAAAGCCAGCGCCTTGCCGAGGCTCTGCGCAGGTTCGTCGTGCGGGTGCAGGGCGGGGTCAAACCCCTCCGAAGCCGCGGCCCTGTCGAACGCGGCCGTGTGATCGTAGGGCTGGTCTACCGGCGCGAGCCTCTCCTGCTGGTATGCATACCAGATGTAGGCGGTTAGCCCGATAAGGAAGGCGAAGGCTGCGATCCGGTCCAGCCCCAGCGTAAAGCCGGCAGCCACCAGCGCAAAAGACGCGGCAAGTCCTACGCCTCCGTCACGCCACAGGGCGGACCTGTCTACCGCCATCGGTGCGATCAATGCAGCGGCACCCAGCACCAGCAGCAGGTTGGCGAGGTTGGAGCCGACGATATTGCCGATCGCAAGGCCCGGAGATCCGGCAAGCGCAGCCTGGACACTGGCAGCCAGTTCCGGGCTGGACGTGCCAAGCCCCACGACGACGAGACCGATCAGCATGGGCGAGAGGCGCAAGCGCTCGGCAATGCCGACTGCCCCGCGTACCATGACGTCGCCGCCGATCATCAGCAGGACGAGGCCTGCGAGCAGGATTCCGATATCGGTAATGTCGGGCATCAGGACTTTCTAGATTAGCTTAGTCTTCGCCGAGAAGATTTTCGCGCACGAAAGTGAGGAACGTCCAGTAATAGTAATCGGCGTTTTCCTTGCGCGCAAAGCCGTGGCCTTCGTTTTCGGCCAAAAAGTGCCATGCTTCCCGCCCGTTGGCCCGAACGGCCTCGATAACCTGGTCGGCTTCCGAGGCGGGCACACGCGGATCGTTGGCACCTGTTGCCACCAGCAGCGGGATGTCGAGTTCGTCGATCCGGGTGAGCGGGCTGATCTCGATCAGCTTGGCGCGCTGCTCCGGATCGCGCTCGTCACCGTACTCAACGCGGCGCAGATCGCGCCGGTAATCCTCGGTATTTTCCAGGAAAGTGACGAAGCTGGAGATAGCCACCACGCAGGCGGCCGCATCGAAACGGTCGCCGTAGCGTAGCGCGCTGGCGTAGCACATGTAACCGCCGTAGCTGCCACCGGTCACCATCATGCGGGCTTCATCGATGGCAGGGTCTGCTTCCAGCACGTCAAGGAAAGCGCCGATATCCAGCACCGAATCCTCGCGCTGGAATGGGCCGTTGTCGAGGCTGACGAAGCGCTTTCCGTAACCGGTGGAGCCGCGCACGTTCGGCTCGAAGATGGCCACACCCCACTCGTTAATGAGATAATTCGCGCGGCCCTGGAAGCTGGCGGTCGACTGGCCCTCGGGGCCGCCGTGAATATCGACGATCAGCGGGCGCGGGCCGGGGAAACGCTCAGGGTCTGGGCGGTAGAGAAAGCCGGACATCGGCTCTCCATCAAAACTTTCTATCTCGACCAATTCGGGCAGCACATTCTCGGTGGGATCGAGCCCGCCGGTTTCGCTGGTTGTCCAGCGGGTCAGTTCGAGCGTTTCGGGGTCGAGGCTGTAGGCATCGGAAGATGCCTGATTCGAGCTGAAGGTAAAGCCGATCTCGCCCCACGGCGCGATCTCAAACCCGCCGATAACGCCGGGCGGGAGATCGGCGGTGCGCGTCTCGCCGCTCGCCACGTTGTAGATTTTCATCTGCGAGCGCCCTGCCGCATTCACCTCGTAGGCTATGAAGCTGCCGTCCTCGGAAATGTCGAAACCGGCAACGTCCCACTCCTCCTCGATCACCGGCGTGAAGGCGCCGGTGACGGGATCGAGTGTGCCCAGTCGTTTGAAATCCGAGCCCTGGTCCGTCGAGACCCAGAGGCGGCCATCGGGCGCATACTGCATCCCGCTGAAGGCAATCGGATTGTCGGGATCGGTGATGCGGGTCTCTTCGCCGGTGGCAAGGTCGATCAGGTACAGTTCCATGTTCTGCACGGAGATGTAGTTGATCACCAGAACGGCGCTGTCGTCCGGCGTGAAATCAACCGCGAACCAGCCGCCGCCCTGCCGCTCCGCCAGCATCCGCGTCGTCGAGGGATCGCGCGGGTCCATCACGTAAAGGTCGGTGTCGCGCCCGTTACGCCGGGTGGAACTGAAACTGACGAGCGATCCGTCGTTGCTCCAGGCACCAAGGCCATTGCGGCTCGTGCCGTCGGTCAGCAGTACGAGACGCCCGTCCTCGTAGCGGAAAATCTGGTCGAATTCATTGCCGCCGATATCCTTGGATATCAGCAGGACGCTGCCATCGGGGGAATAGCTGGCGCCGCCGACAGGTTCTTCTTCGAAGGTCATCTGCATTCGTGCGGCACCCGGCGATGCGACACGGTGGACCTGCGCCGTGTCGGCGAAGCGTGTCTGCACGATCATGGAGCGATCGGACGCATTCCATCCGCTGAAACCGGCGGTACGATATTCGAAATAGGGACGCGTCGCGTCCGCCAGCGACTGCGGGATCGCGGGAATTCCGTCAGCCATGATGGCTGCGGGTTTTTCCACCGCCTGTTCTGCATCGTCTTGCGCCAGCGCAGGACCGGAGAGCGTGAAAAGGGCGAGCGGAATGGAAATCCAACGCATGAGTAGCACTCCGGTTTACAGGGCAATTCTATTCGGCGGCGGCCTCTCGTTCGGCCAGCCATTCCTCGAGCCACTTGATGGTGTAGTCGCCGCTGATGACGTCCGGCTGCTTTACCAGTTCCTGGTGTAGCGGAATCGAGGTTTTCACGCCGGAGATGACCATCTCCTCAAGCGCACGGCGCAGGCGCATGAGACAGCCTTCACGTGTGCGACCGTAAACGATCAACTTGGCGATCATGGAATCGTAGTAGGGCGGTATCGTGTACCCGGCATACAGGCCGCTATCGACGCGCACATGCATGCCCCCGGCCTGGTGGTAATAGTCGATCTTGCCGGGGCTGGGCGCGAAGGTGAACGGGTCCTCGGCATTGATACGACATTCGATCGCGTGGCCGGTGAAAGCGATATCTTCCTGTTTTACCGAGAGATCCTTGCCGTCGGCAATGCGAATCTGCTCTCGCACGAGGTCAACACCCGTGATCGCTTCAGTGACGGGATGCTCCACCTGAAGGCGGGTGTTCATCTCGATGAAGTAGAACTCGCCGTTCTCCCACAGGAACTCGATCGTGCCTGCACCGCGGTAGCCCATTTCGGCCATGGCATTGGCAACGATGCCGCCCATGCGCATCCGCTCTTCCTGCGTGATGACGGGGGAGGGGGCTTCCTCGAACACTTTCTGGTGGCGGCGCTGCAGGCTGCAGTCGCGCTCTCCCAGATGGATGGCATTCCCGCGTCCATCGCCGAACACCTGGAATTCGATGTGACGCGGATTGCCGAGGTACTTCTCGAGGTACATGGTATCGTCGCCGAACGCGGCCTTCGCCTCGTTCATGGCCTGTTTCACCAGACCTTCGAGCTGGTCCTCGCTCGGCACGACCTTCATGCCGCGGCCACCGCCACCGGCGGCAGCCTTGGCCAGCACGGGATAGCCGATCTCCTTGGCAACCCGCCGCATCTCGTCGAAATCGGAGACGGCACCATCGCTGCCGGGAACCAGCGGCAGACCCAGGGCTCCGGCGGTTTTCTTGGCCTGCACCTTGTCGCCCATCGTCCGAATATGTTCGGGCTTGGGGCCAATCCACGCGATGTCATGCGCTTCGACGATATCGGCGAACTTGGCATTTTCGGAGAGGAATCCATAGCCGGGGTGGATTGCGTCCGCCCCGGTGATCTCGGCGGCGGAAATGATCGCGGCGTGGTTGAGGTAGCTTTCGGTTGCGGAAGGCGGACCGATGCACACGGCATGGTCGGCCAGCCGCACATGCATGGCGTCGGCATCGGCAGTGGAGTGCACCGCAACTGTCTCGATACCCATTTCGTGCGCAGCGCGGTGGATGCGAAGCGCGATTTCGCCCCGGTTGGCGATCAGGATGCGGGAAATGCCCATTGCCCAGCGTCCCTCTTATGCAACGATGACGAGCGGCTGGTCGAATTCCACCGGTTCGCCGTTGCCGATCATCATGTCCTTCACCGTGCCATCCTTGGGCGCGGTGATCGGGTTCATCACTTTCATGGCTTCCACGATCAGCAGGGTATCGCCCTTCTTCACGCTGTCGCCGACGCTGACAAAATTGGCCGAGCCGGGATCGGGCGCGAGGTAAGCGGTGCCCACCATCGGCGATTTCACGGCATTGGCCATGTCGACGGGAGCGGCTTCTGCCGAAGCTGCACCAAGTTCGGGTTGTTCCGCAGGAGCCGGGGCGGGTGCCGCAACAGATACCGGCGCGGGTGCGGCCACTGCGGGAGCCGCGGCTGCCGCGCGCGAGACGCGAATCTTGCGATCGTCGTCTTCCACCTCGATCTCTGTAAGGCCGGTTTCGGCCAGGATATCGGCCAGTTCGCGCACCAGCGCGGTGTCTACGTTAAGTCCACCCTTGCGGGCGGCGTCGCCCTTGCGTTCAGGCATGTAATCCCCGTTTCTGCGACCGTTGTCTGGATTGCCACGGCGCTAACCCTAGTCGCGCCGCAAGGCAAGTCTGACAGAATTGTTAAAGCTTGGAAGCGGCGTCCAGCGCCAGCTCGTATCCATAGGCGCCGAAGCCCGCGATGGAGCCGAGTGCGGCCATGCCGACGTAGCTCTTGTGGCGATAGGCCTCGCGCGCGGCGGGATTGGAGATATGAACCTCGATCACCGGGGTCTTGATGCCCTTGATCGTGTCGTAGATCGCCAGGGAAGTGTGGGTGAGAGCGCCTGCATTCAGGATGATGGCCTTCGCGCCTTCGGTCTGGGCTTCCTGCATCCAATCGCACAGGTGGCCTTCGTGGTTGGACTGGCGCATGTCGATCTCGATGCCCAGCGGCTTGGCGCGATCTTCGAGGCGGGAGGCGATATCGTCCAGCGTTTCGGCCCCGTAGATGTCGGGCTCGCGCACGCCGAGAAGATTGAGGTTCGGTCCGTTGAGTACGTAAATGGTATCAGTCATGCATCAGCCCTTAAACGTTAGGACGGGGACGGGCCAAGGGCTGATTGCACGAAAGCGGCAGGAAAGCCGGTCTAGTTCTCCACGCCTTTCACCTTGCCCCACTGACGGGCGGCGGTGTAGCCGAGATAGCCGGTGCCGAAGAGCGCATAGAGCGGTTCGGGCAGACCGCCGAGATAGGCGTTCATGCCCTGCGCGATCTCCCGAGCTGTGATGGGGGAGAAAGCCGAAAGCACGCCCATCGGCAGGGCGGTAAGCAGCAGGATGTACATGACGTAAAGAAAGCTCGGCCGGGCGCGGCTTGTCCACGGGTCGCTGGAACTGGCCTCTGCCACGATGGCGGAAAGGCGCGCCTCGATCTGCTGCATTTCATGCGTGCCTTCGAGCTTGATGAGTTCAATCTTGGCGCGCTCGCGCGCTTCCTTGTCGGGGATCACCTTGTCGATGATAGAGGCGATGGGGCCGATGAGCGATTCGAGTATGGCCATGTGTCTGATCCCGTTGGCTGTTTGAGTCGCAGGTGGGCCTGCTCCCTTCCGAACTGCGTAGGAAAGGACTTCCTTTTGCGGTGGATTGATCGCGATGCCCGGATCGGCAACAGTGCGACGGCCAAGATGGGAGACTGTAGTGCAGGCTGTTGAACGATATTCTACCGGTGCGATCATCTTGCACTGGTTGATTGCCTTGCTCCTTGCGGGAGAGATCGCGCTTGGTTTTGCCATGCCGAAAGACGCTAGCGGCTTTGCCGAATACCAGCTGCACAAGAGCATCGGCATCACCATCCTCGCGCTCAGTCTGGTGCGCCTTGGCTGGCGCGTGACCCATCCCCGGCCTGCCTCACTTGAGGGCGGCGCGACCGGCGTTCTCGCGGGCGCGGTCCATTTGGGTTTCTATGTATTCATGATCGCCATGCCGCTGACGGGCTGGGCACTGGTATCGACCGATCCGCTGGACGTGCCCACCATTCTGTATGGCGTGGTGCCCCTGCCGCATCTGCCGCTGGGCGAGGGATTGAACAACTTGGCGAAGAACGCGCACGAATGGCTCGCCTGGGGCGGTGTGGCGCTGTTCGTGCTGCATGTGGCAGGGGCCTTGCGCCATCATTTCCTGCTTAACGATAACTTGCTCGCGCGCATGACGTTCGACGGCAAGGCGGGCCGGGCGCTGGGCGCGGGCGGCGCTATTGTTGCCGTGGGCCTGATCACTCTGTTTTCGGTCGGCGGGGATGCGCCCGAGGAATCCACCCGACCGGAGCAGGCCGAAGTGGCGCTGGCCGATGCCCGAGTCGTGGGGGAAGCGTCTGGCGACGTGAAGGATGATGAGAGCGAAGTCGAAACTCCGGTCGAAGAGGAGGCGACGCCGACGGAAGATGTCGATGAGGCAGAGGCGGAACCGGAGACCGCGGCGGCAGAACCCTCAAGCTGGGCCATCCAGCCAGGCGGTTCGCTGCGATTCACCGCGACGAATTCGGGCGCGGCGCTGAACGGCAGTTTTGCCAACTGGTCCGGCGATATCGCGATGGACCCCGAGGCACCGCAAAGCGCGGAGATTACCATCCGCGTCGACCTCGCCAGCGCGACCCTCGGCGATGCGACGCAGGACAACATGCTGCGCGGCGGCGATTTCTTCGATACCGCGTCATTCCCGCAGGCCGTGTGGCGCAGCACGGCCGTGCGCCGGGTGTCGGGCAATCGCTACGAGGCTGACGGCACCTTGTCCCTGAAGGGTGTCAGTCGTTCGCAGCGTATCACCTTCACGCTTCAGGGCAGCGGCAACCGCCGTTCCGTGCAGGGCAGCGCGACCATCGATCGCAACGCATTCTCGGTCGGTACCGGCTCCAGCGCGGAAGGTCTTGCAGGGGCTGTCGAGGTCAGTTTCGCGTTCGATGCAACTTCTTGATGCCGCGTTGCGTTGAAACAACGCCCCGCGTCTGTATGAGACTGGTTTCATGAGTGACGATATTTCCAAAGCCGACTGGCAAGCAAAGGCCGACAAGGAAGTCAAAGGCCGTGACCTGACGTGGCACACGCCGGAGGGCATTGCGGTGCAGCCACTGTACACCGCGCAGGACGCGGAAGGCATCGATCCAGGCCTGCCCGGCTTCGCCCCCTACACGCGCGGGCCCTATGCCAGCATGTATACGGGCCGCCCGTGGACGATCCGGCAGTATGCGGGCTTCTCGACAGCGGAGGAATCGAACGCGTTCTACCGTCGCAACCTGGCGATGGGTCAGAAAGGCCTGTCGGTCGCTTTCGACCTTGCCACGCATCGCGGCTACGATTCGGACCACCCGCGCGTCCGCGGCGACGTGGGCAAGGCGGGCGTGGCCATCGACACCGTGCGTGACATGGAAATCCTGTTCGACCAGATTCCCTTGGACGAGATGAGCGTCTCGATGACCATGAACGGGGCGGTGATCCCGGTGATGGCGTTCTACATCGTGGCGGCAGAGCGGCAGGGCGTGAGCCAGGAAAAGCTCAGCGGCACCATCCAGAACGACATCCTGAAGGAGTTCATGGTCCGCAACACCTACATCTACCCGCCTGCGCCCTCGATGCGGATCGTGTCGGACATCATCGCCTACACCAGCCAGCACATGCCGCGCTTCAACTCGATCTCGATCAGCGGCTATCACATGCACGAGGCGGGCGCGACGGCGGTGCAGGAACTCGCTTTCACCATTGCCGACGGCAAGGAATACGCCAAGCGCGCGATGGAAACGGGCCTCGATATCGATGCCTTCGCGCCGCGCCTGTCGTTCTTCTGGGGCATCGGCATGAACTTCTTCATGGAGATCGCCAAGATGCGCGCCGCGCGCCTGCTGTGGCACGAGGTGATGACCGAGCTTGGCGCGAAGAACGCAAAGTCCAAGATGCTGCGCACGCATTGCCAGACGTCTGGCGTGTCGTTGCAGGAGCAGGACCCCTACAACAACGTCATCCGCACCACGCTGGAGGCGCTGTCTGCCGTGCTGGGCGGCACGCAGTCGCTGCACACCAATGCGCTGGACGAGGCCATCGCGCTGCCGACAGACTTTTCCGCCCGCATCGCCCGCAACACGCAGCTGGTGATCCAGGAGGAGACGGGCATCTGCAACGTCGCCGATCCGCTGGGCGGCAGCTACTATATCGAGGCTCTGACGAAGGAGATCGCCGACAAGGCCCGCGAACTGCTGGCCGAGGTGGACGATGCTGGCGGCATGACCGCCTACGTTGCCAGTGGCGCGCCCAAGGCGGCCATCGAATCCGCCGCTGCCGAGAAGCAGGCCAAGGTCGACAAGGGCGAGACGGTGATCGTCGGCGTCAACAAGTACCGCAAGGCCGAGGAAGACCCGATCGATACGCTCGATATCGACAACCACAAGGTCCGCGCATCGCAGGTTGCCCGCATCGAGAAGGTGCGGCAGTACCGCGACGAGGAGCAGGTGAAGGTCGCGCTCGCCAACCTTACGCGCGGCGCGCGGGTGAACCGGGTGGAGAACGAGGCGCTGCTGAAGGATGGCCGCGACGAAAAGGGCGTGCCGCTGCCGCCCTCGCAGCTGGAGAAGCTGGCCGCCGACAGCGAGACGAACCTGCTGGCACTCGCCGTGGAAGCTGCGCGTGCAGACGCGACGCTGGGCGAAATCTCTGCCGCGATGGAGAAGGCCTTCGGTCGCTACGACACGATCCCCACACCGGTGAAGGGCATCTATTCCAGCGCCTACGAAGGAGACGCACGTTACGCGCAGGTGGTGGAAGGGGTGGAGGCCGTGGCCCGCCGCCTCGATCACAAGCCTCGTATCCTCGTCGCCAAGATGGGCCAGGACGGGCACGATCGCGGGGCGAACGTGATCGCGAGTGCCTTTGCCGACATGGGGTTCGAGGTGATCAGCGGCCCGCTTTTCCAGACGCCCGAGGAAACGGCGAAGATGGCGCTGGAGAACGAAGTCGATGCCGTGGGCGCATCATCGCTCGCGGCCGGTCACAAGACGCTGATCCCCGAACTGATCGAACACCTGAAGGATGCAGGCCGCGCCGATATCAAGGTGGTGGCAGGCGGCG
Organism: Erythrobacter westpacificensis; assembly: GCF_039542285.1. Classification (NCBI taxonomy): domain Bacteria; kingdom Pseudomonadati; phylum Pseudomonadota; class Alphaproteobacteria; order Sphingomonadales; family Erythrobacteraceae; genus Erythrobacter; species Erythrobacter westpacificensis. The sequence goes on along the minus strand of NZ_BAABHV010000021.1, from coordinate 114,389 downwards.
TGATCCCGCAGACGGACTACGACTTCCTGAAGAAAGCGGGCGTGCAGGGCATCTATGGCCCCGGCACTAACGTGGTGGAAGCAGCTGCAGACCTGCTAAGGCTGCTGGGCCACAACATGCCGCCTGCGGGTGATGAAATGGTGGCGGCCGAATAAGCCGCGAGGGGAGAGGACATGACCGACAAAAGAATCGAAACGCTTACGATCCACGCCGGGCAGCAGCCCGATCCGACTACCAATGCGCGGATCACGCCGATCTACCAGACGGCGAGCTACGTCTTCAACGATGCCGAACACGCGGCGAACCTGTTCGCGCTGAAAGAATTCGGCAACATCTACAGCCGCATCATGAATCCCACCAATGATGCGCTGGAGCAGAAGATTGCCGCGCTCGAGGGCGGCGTGGGGGCGCTAGGGGTCGCTTCGGGCCACGCAGCGCAGTTGATCGCTTTCCACACGCTGATGGAGCCGGGCTGCAACATCGTGGCTGCGAAGAAGCTTTACGGCGGCTCGCTCAACCAGATGGGCGAGAGCTTCCGCAAGTTCGGCTGGGAAACCCGCTTTGTCGATACCGACGATGTCGAGAACGTTCGCGCGGCGATGGACGACAAGACTCGCTGCGTGTTCATCGAAAGCCTCGCCAATCCGGGCGGCGTCGTCACCGATATCCAGGCCATCGCCGATATCGCTCACGAGGGCGGCGTGCCGCTGATCGTGGATAACACCATGGCCAGTCCGGCGCTCTGCCGCCCGTTCGAGCACGGCGCGGATATCGTGACGCATTCCACCACCAAGTTCCTGAACGGCCACGGCAATGCCATTGGCGGCGTGATCGTGGATAGCGGCAAGTTCGACTGGAAAGCGCAGGGCGACAAGTTCCCCAGCCTGACCCAGCCGAACGGCTCCTATCACGGCGCGGTGCTGGTCGATGCGCTGGAGCCGATCGGCCCCATCGCCTTCATCATCGCCTGCCGCGTGCTGGGCCTGCGCGATCTTGGCCCCGCGATGGCCCCGCAGAACGCGTGGCTGGCACTGACCGGCATGGAAACGCTGGCCCTGCGGATGGAACGGCACTGCGACAACGCGCTGGCGGTGGCCAAGTGGTTGCAGGCACACGAGAAGATCGACTGGGTCAGCTACGCCGGGCTGGACGATAACAAGTACAAGCCGCTCGCCGACAAATACCTCGGCGGCAAGGGCGGGGCGGTGTTCACCTTCGGCGTAAAGGGCGGCTACGAAGCGGGAGTGAAGCTGGTGCAGGGCGTCGAACTGTTCAGCCACCTCGCGAACATCGGCGACACGCGTTCGCTTATCATCCACCCGGCCAGCACGACGCACAGCCAGCTGGAAGGCGATGCGCTGGTGGCGGCGGGCGCCGGCCCGGACGTGGTTCGCATTTCTGTCGGCATCGAGCATGTCGACGATATCATCGCCGATCTCGAGAAAGGCCTGGCCAACATCTGATGTTCAAGAAAATCCTCATCGCCAACCGGGGCGAGATCGCGTGCCGGGTTATCAAGACTGCGAAGGCCATGGGTATCGAGACCGTGGCGGTCTATTCCGATGCCGATGCGCGCGCGCCCTTCGTGCAGATGGCGGACGAGGCGGTGCACATCGGCCCGCCGCCTGCCAACGAGAGCTACCTGCTCGCCGACAAGATCATCGCTGCCTGCAAGCAGACGGGCGCCGAAGCGGTGCATCCGGGCTATGGCTTCCTCTCCGAGCGTGCCAGCTTCGTTGAGGCGCTGGAGGCGGAAGGCATTGCCTTCATCGGCCCGCCCGCAAAGGCGATCGCCGCAATGGGCGACAAGATCGAGAGCAAGAAGCTCGCCAAGGAAGCGGGCGTCAACACCGTGCCCGGCTCCGAGGACGCCATCGACACCACCGAGGAGGCGCTGAAGGTCTCCAAGGAAATCGGCTACCCGGTAATGATGAAGGCCAGCGCGGGCGGCGGCGGCAAGGGCATGCGCCTTGCGTGGAACGACAAGGACGTGGAGGAAGGGTTCGAGGCGACCAAGCGCGAGGGGCTGAACTCCTTCGGTGACGACCGCGTCTTCATCGAGAAATTCATCGAGGACCCGCGCCATATCGAGATCCAGGTGCTGGGCGACAAGCACGGCACGGTGCTTTACCTGAACGAGCGCGAATGCTCGATCCAGCGCCGCCACCAGAAGGTGGTGGAGGAAGCGCCGTCTCCCTTCGTCACGCCCGAAATGCGCCGCAAGATGGGCGAGCAGGCAGTCGCGCTTTCGAAGGCCGTGGGCTATCACTCCGCGGGCACGGTGGAACTGATCGTCAGCGGTGCGGACCCGACCGGCGAGAGCTTCTACTTCCTCGAGATGAACACCCGCCTGCAGGTGGAGCATCCCGTTACCGAGGCGATCACCGGCATCGACCTTGTCGAGTACATGATCCGCGTGGCTGCGGGCGAGAAGCTGCCGATGACGCAGGACGATATCGGCATCGACGGCTGGGCCATAGAGAACCGCATCTACGCCGAAGACCCCTATCGCGGCTTCCTGCCCAGCACCGGGCGGCTTGTGCGCTATTCGACACCGGTCGAGCCGTGGGCGGGCGACCTTCGCGGTGTTGCCCAGAAGAACGGCGGGGGCGTACGCTTCGACTCAGGCGTCAAGGAAGGCGGCGAGGTGTCGATCTTCTATGACCCGATGATCGCCAAGCTGGTGACCTGGGGGAAAACCCGCGACGAGGCCGCCGACCTGCAGATCGCGGCGCTGGACGCCGTCGAACTGGAAGGGCTAGGCCACAATGTCGACTTCCTCTCCGCTTTGATGCAGCACCCTCGGTTCCGCTCGGGCGAACTGACCACGGGCTTCATTGCCGAGGAATATCCCGAGGGCTTCGACGGCGCGGCTACGACCGAGGAACGGCTGCGCGTGATCGCGGCGATCGGGGCGGGTATCGAGCTCACCCACCAGGCGCGCCAGCGGCAGATCAGCGGGCAACTGGACGGTCCCTTGCCGGTCACGCCCGCCTGGATCGTGCGCGTCGATGACTTCGAGCACACCGTCACGCTGGGCGAGGGCCATGCGATGGTCGACGGTCACAAGGTCGAAGGGCATTGCGACTGGATGCCGGGCCAGCGCACCGCCACCGCCACGCAGCCCGACGGTCCGACGCTGGGCCTCAGCGTCACGCGCCAGCGGCCGAACTGGGCCATCAACACGCATGGCCGCACCTACACCGTGCGCGCACTTCCTGCGCGTCTTGCCGAGCACGCCAGCCACATGATCGAGAAGCAGCCGCCCGACACGTCGAAGATGCTGCTGTGCCCGATGCCCGGCCTGCTGGTGAAACTGCACGTGGGCGAGGGCGAGCAGGTGGAAACCGGCCAGCCGCTCGCCACGGTGGAGGCCATGAAGATGGAAAACATCCTGCGCGCCGAGAAGAGCGGCACTGTCGCCAGCATCAACGCCCAGGAAGGCGAAACGCTGGTCGTCGATGCGGTTATCCTCGAACTGGAATGATACCGCCCTACGTCCAGTCTTGGAAAATGCGCAACAGAGTGTAAAACATGCAACGCGGATACCGGGCCCCTCTGGCGGGCGGCGCAAGCCACCCGTGATGTCGGACCGCATCGGACAACCGATGCCGTTCGACGGAGCCGATCTCCTCCAATCGCATCGGTTGATGAGAAGAGGAGTGTATTCAATGACCACACGCAGAAATTTCATCGGCGGCCTGGGAGCCGTTGGTGCCGCCACCGTTTTGAGCGGCAATACGGCCATGGCGCAGGATAGCGCCGGCGGCATGACCCCGGCGCCGCTGGCCACGGATCTGACGCCGCAGCAGGCGCTCGATTTGCTTCGGGAAGGCAACGCGGCGTTCTTGCGCGGAGAGCAGACACGGGTGCTTACGAGCGCGCAGCGCCGGTTGGACCTTGCGCGCGGGCAGTCGCCCTTTGCGGCTTATGTCACTTGTTCGGACAGCCGCGTTCCGCCTGAATTGCTGTTTGGTCGGGGACTGGGCGAGCTGTTCATCATCCGCAACGCCGGGAACACCGTCGATACCGTGGCACTGGGCTCCATCGAATATGCAGTGGCCCAGTTGAAAACCCCGCTGGTGGTCGTGATGGGGCACGAGAGTTGCGGCGCGGTGGACGCGGCCACCAAGGTGGTGACCGAAAACGCGACATTCCCCGGCTCCATCGGCCTATGGTCGAGCCGATCATTCCCGCAGTGCTGAGCGCTCGCGACGAACCGGGCGACCTGCTCGACAACTCGGTGCGCGCCAACGTGCGCCGCGTGGTCAACCAACTGCGCAGCCAGACCGATCCGATCATGCTCGATCCGCAGCGCTCCGGCGATCTGTGGGTGGTGGGCGCATATTACCACCTCGATACAGGCGCGGTGGATTTCTTCGATCTGCCCGAAGGCGCGGCGTAAGCCTGCCAGACGCCAAAAAAGCAAAGGCCGGCAGAGTCGTTGACGACGCTGCCGGCCTTTTGTTGTCCACTGGTCGGGAAGACAGGATTCGAACCTGCGACCCCCACACCCCCAGTGTGATGCGCTACCAGGCTGCGCTACTTCCCGAGACCAGTGGAGAGCGGCCCTATAGTTGGGCATTTGCGGTATGGCAACCACCTCGATTGCCACAATTTGCCAATGCTGCTAGGCGCGCGGCCATTGTGTCGGAGAGGGGCGCATCTTGAACCCCGCTGCGGCCTCCCCACTCTAGTGTTTCCAATGTTCGGGATGGACCTCGATTGATGCTTGATATTCTCTCCGCCGCTGCTGCCGGCGATGCCCCTCCGGGATGGCTGCAGTTCCTGCCCATCGTCGGCATGATCCTGATCTTCTGGTTCCTGCTTTTCCGTCCGCAGATGAAGCGCGCGAAAGAACACCAGCAGAAGGTCGAGGCCCTGAAGAAGAACGACCAGGTGGTTACCGCCGGCGGGATCGTGGGGAAGATCACCAAGGTGGACGATACCTATGCCGAGGTGGAGATCGCGCAGGGCACGCGCATCAAGGTGGTGAAGAGCACCATCGGCGACATTATCCAGCCGGGCGGCAAGCCCGCAAACGACTAATCATTTCCGGCGGATAACCATGCTCGATTTTCCCATCTGGAAGCGCCTTTCGTTCTGGGCCATCACGCTGGTGCTGGCCCTGCTGGCGATTCCCTCGATTGCGATGCTTTCCGGCTCCGACGTGCCGGAGGCTTTTGAGGGCTACGAAGTCAATCTCGGGCTCGACCTTGCAGGCGGCAGTCACATCCTGCTGGAAGGCGAGACGGAAGCCGTCCAGCGTGAACGCCTGGAAACGATGGAAGAATCGGTCCGCGATGCTCTTGGCGATGCGGAACCTCCCATTCGAATCGGCGATGTTTCGACCGCCAACGGTCGTCTCTCCTTCATGCTGGCGAACCCGGCCGACGTTGACCGGGCGCGCGAACTTCTCACCCCGCTGATGAACGGGCAGGGCCTGGTGCGCGAATGGGACCTCTCGGTGCTGGACGGCAACCGGATGGTGCTGACGCCGACCGAGGAAGGGCTGGAAACCGCTGTCGACGATGCGATGGAAGCGACGGTCGATGTTATCCGCCGCCGTATCGACGAACTCGGCACTCGTGAGCCTACCATCCTGCGCCAGGGGGACGATCGTATCGTTGTCCAGGTGCCGGGTCTGGAAGATCCGGAGCAGCTGAAGAATCTGCTGGGCGAGACGGCGCAGCTGGAATTCAAGCTGGTCGATGCCAATGCGCTGCCGAGCGACGTGGCGCAGGGCATCGCCAACCCTGGCAGCGAGATCGTGCCCTATTCGGAAGACAGCGATTTCGCCGGACAGTTCGAAGCGGTCCGCCGGCTCGGCGGTATTCGCGGCGACAGCCTGACAGGCGCGCAGCAGAGCTTCGACGCGCAGACCAACGAGCCGGTCGTCACCATCCAGTTCGACCAGGAAGGCGGCCAGCGCTTCGCCGTGCTCTCTACAGAGAACGTGGGACGGCGTTTCGCCATCATCCTAGACGGCGCGGTGATTTCGGCGCCGAACTTCAACGAACCGATCCTGTCGGGCAGCGCCCAGATTTCGGGCGGCTTCACGACGGAAACGGCCAACAATCTGGCAATCCAGCTGCGGTCAGGTGCCCTGCAGGTGCCGCTCACCATCATCGAGGAACGCACCGTCGGGCCTGACCTGGGTCGCGATTCCATCGTGGCGGGCGCGATTGCCATGGGCATCGGCTCGCTGCTGGTTATCGGACTGATGATCGCCTCCTACGGCCGTTTCGGCGTCTATGCCACGATCGCACTGGGTCTCAACGTGCTGATGGTGCTGGGCATCATGGCATTCATGAACACCACGCTGACCCTGCCCGGCATCGCCGGTTTCGTGCTGACGGTGGGCGCGGCGGTGGACGCCAACGTGCTGATCAACGAGCGCATCCGCGAGGAACGAAGGCGAGGGCGGCGCGTGGTTGCCGCGGTGGAAAACGGCTACAAGGAAGCCAGCCGCGCCATTTATGATGCCAACGTCACCAACTTCATCGCCGGTGTGCTGCTGTTCCTGTTCGGCTCCGGCCCGGTGCGCGGTTTTGCCGTGGTGTTGATAATCGGCCTGTTCACCAGCGTCTTCACCGCCGTTACGCTCACCCGCATGTGGGTGGCCGGCTGGCTGCGGGGGAAACGCCCCAGCGACATCAACATTTGAGGGGCGGGGATTAGATCATGAAACTGCTCAAGCTCGTACCCGAGAATACCAACATCCAGTTCCTGAAATGGCGGGTGCCCTTCTACGTCGTCAGCCTGCTGCTCATTGCAGCGAGCTGGGGCTTGGTGATGACCAAGGGCCTCAACTACGGCGTGGATTTCGCCGGCGGACAGGAAATCACCGGCACGTTCCAGGAAGAGGCCGAAGCGCCCATCGGCGAGCTTCGCGAAACCGTCGGCACGCTGGGTCTGGGCGATCCTGTTATCCAGCGCTTCGGTGAGGCAAACCAGGTTTCCATCCGCGTGCGCCTTCCTGAAAGCGCCGAGGGCGATCCGGCCGCGGCCAATCGCATTTCGGGTCAGATCATCGACACGGTGACTGCGGAGCATCCGGACTTCCGCGTCGATTCGAACAACACAGTGTCGGGCAAGGTCTCCGGCGAATTCCGCGAAACGGCGCTCTATGCCCTGCTGTTCGCGATGCTGGCGATTGCCGCCTACATCTGGATTCGTTTCGAGTGGCAGTTCGGCGTCGGCGCCCTTTTCGCGCTGTTCCATGACGTGTCGCTGACGCTGGGCATGTTCGCGCTGTTCCAGCTGGAATTCAGTTTGCAGATCATCGCCGCCATCCTGGCGATCATCGGTTATTCGCTGAACGACACCATTGTGGTCTACGACCGCATCCGCGAGAACCTGAAGAAATATCGCAAGATGCAGCTTCCCGAGCTGCTGGATCTGTCGGTGAACGAAACACTGGCACGTACGGTGATGACTTCGCTCACCCTGCTTATCGCGCTTCTGCCGCTGCTGTTCTTCGGCCCCGCCAGCCTCTTCGGCATGGTCGCCGCGATCGTGCTGGGCGTGTTCGTCGGCACCTATTCGTCCGTTTACATGGCCGCGCCGATCCTGGTGTGGCTTGGTGTGACGAGCGACAGCTTCGTGCCGGAGGAAACAGTGGCGGAAAAGCAGGAAAAGAAGGCGCGCGGGGAAATCTAGCCGATAAGCCTCGCGTAGTATTCCGCCAGTGCCGCGGCGTTCGCGTCCCAGCTGAATTGCACGACCGTCTTCGCGACGTCCTGCGGCGCGTAATCGGCGGCCAGGACTTCGCGCACGCCTTCAGCCACGTCTTGCGGATTTCGTGCCACGATCCGGCCAGCCTCCGGTGCCGTTACCAGTTCGCGGGCACCGCCTGCCTCGGTAATCACCAGAGGTGTCCCGCAAGCCAGGGCCTCGACCCACGCATTCGCCAGCCCCTCGCTGGCGGATGGCAACACCATCGCATCCGCGGCTGACAGCACCCCAGGCAATTGCCCGTGATCGAGGCTGCCGAGGAAATGCACGCGGTTCGGCACTCCTAATTCGATTGCCAGTTGCCGCAGCGCTCCCTCGTCGCCACCCATGCCGATCAGGGCCAATTGCGTATCGGGAAGCTGTGTGAGCGCACGGATGACGAAATGCTGGCCCTTGCGGGGAATGAGCGCGCCTACGCTGGCGAGAAGCCGCTCACCGTCTTCCAGCCGGACGTTGAAATCTTCGGCCATCTTGCGCCGGCTCTGTTCGCGCCCAAGCGGACGGAACAGGTCTCGATCCAATCCGGTGTAATGCACCGTGATCTTGCCTTCCGGCAGACCGAGCGCAGTCATGTCGCGCTTCAGCGCCTCGCTCACGGCCAGGAGGCCCGCAGCATGGTTGCTGGCTTCCTGCATCATCTCCAGCGCATATCCCTTGTGTCCCCAGTGCGAGATATCCGCCCCGCGCGCCTTGATGCTCAGCGGCAGGTCCAGCGCCTTTGCGATGGCGGCCGCCGCCGGGCCGTCGGGATAGAAGAATTGGGCATCGACCACGTCGAAAGGGGTTTCTTCATGCAGGCGTTGGGCGATCGGCAGCACGGCCTTCGCGATCATGCGCGGATTGAATGGCCCCCCCACCGCCGGCAGCAGCGTGAAGCGCGGACGGCGCACGTCCACGCCGCCTTCCTCGCCCGATACCGCAGCAGCCGCCAGCGCCTTGTAACGGCCCATGGGCACGGGCGGCACGCCGATGGGATTGATGACCGTCACCTCCCAATCGCCGCGTGCCGCGAGTGCCTCCATCTGCCGCGCTACGAATGTGCCGAAGCGCGGTTTGTGGATGTTAGGGTAGAGCGTGGCGATGGACAGGACGCGGGGCATCGTGTGCGCGGGCCTCTACAGCTTCCTCACCAGCATCTCGGCAACGGCAAGCCACGCCGGGCTGTCGATCACGATCTGGCGTTGTCCGATGCCGGGCGGAAGCAGCCCCACCAACGTTCCCTGGCGGTCGATCAGGCGGCCAAAAGCAAAGCGGCCGCCCGAGCGCGGGGCCAGCACGTCGCGATTGATGAGGCTCGCAGTCTCATCGGGTGAGACCTGCCGCATCCACAACTGGTCTCCGCTGCGATATTCGCCCTGGCTGGTTTCGATGGAGAGGCACACCAAGGCGCCTCCGTCGACAAGTTCCGTCGGCAGGATAGCGTCGCGCGGCGTGGAAAGGCTCTCTGCCCCCGCTTCTGTCAGCCGGGCGATCACCTGGGTCTGCTCTTGTGCCTCACCTTTAACCAGGGTTTGCGGATCGACTCCCAATGCCTCACCGATGCGGTTCATCCAGGTAAGGGAGAGGTTGCGCATTCCGGTTTCGAGCCGACCGATCGTCTGCGCTGTCGTCGGCGGAGCGCAGGCAGCAGCCACCTCCGCCAGCGTCATGCCTTTTTGTTTGCGGATGTCGCGGATGCGGTTGATCATTCTCTTGCGCCTCAAATAACCATATCGGTTGTAAGTTTCTCTTTCCTACACCTGATTCGCTTTTGCAAGGGGTCTTCCGCTGCAATCGAAGGGAAAGCGCATGAACCATCGCAAGCTTGTGGAACGCGAACTGACATCCGAAGGCCCGCGCCGCCGTGCCGGGGTGGGGCGCAAGCGTCGCAGCGTGACGGTGAACGTCGCCGAAAGTCCGCTTAGCTGGCTACACGCACACGGGCATCTCGATGACAGGCTATACGATGCAGGCGAGCGGCTGCGCGCCGATTACGAGCGGGCGCAACTTGGCGCGAACGTCACCATGCGCTGGGATCCGGTGCGGGTCAAAGGCTCTGGCGATCAGGGGCTGACACAGACTGAGCGTCAGATTGCGGCGCGCAGCCGCTTCGACGCCGCGCTGCGCGAGGCCGGGCGCGGGCTGGAAGATATCCTGTGGCGCGTCGTCTGTGCCGGGGAGACTTTGCCCATGGCGGAAAAGGCGCTGGCATGGCCGGCGCGCAGCGGCAAACTTGTCTTGAAACTGGCGTTGGACCGCGTGGCGGACTTCTACCGGATCACCTAGCGAAAGAGGCCACGCAGCCAGGTTGCCAGGCGTGAGAAAACCGAAGGGCGGGACGCGTCGTCTTGCTCTGCCACGGCATCGGCGCGTTCCTGCAGCAGCTTGGCCCGCAGCGAGTTGCTCTCACCATCGGCAAGCGCCTGGAGAGTACGCCCGCGCGGGTTGTGGGCATACATGAAGGCGTAGCCGTCAACGGGCTCGTCCTCGATATCGGTGTAGTTACCGCTTTGGTTATCGGTGTTACCCGCAGCGGCGTCTGTCGCAGGCGATTCCTCGATTTCAGGTTCGAGTCCCAGCGGGGCGTTTTCTTCCCAATCGTCGTCGGCATCGAAGGCCACCGGCATCGGCGGCTGCGCCCCCTCATCGTTGAGCGGCGCCGGATCGGGCTGCCGCGCCTCTACCGGGCCGACTTCAGCTTCGAAGCGCAGCGGCTGCGTGGGAAAGTCGAGGAACGGTTTGTCGCCAAAGACACTCGTGGAAATCGCATTTTGCCCGAGTAGGTCGGACGATGGCTCCGGCTCCGGAAGTGCGTCGGGTTCGATCATCGCAGGTTCGACGGACTCGACTTCGGGCTCGGGCAGCGGATTGACCGGGAAGGCACCGAGGTGCGGAGCGGGCTCAAGATCCTGCGATTCTACAGCGCCCGGATCATAGGCAATCTCGATGCTAGCCTTGGGCAGCGTTGCATCGTCCAGATGTTCGGTCGACGCCGCGCGCGCTTCCATCGCGATACGCTCCGCCTCTTCCTCGGCGGCGATTTCCTCTTCGGAACGCAGCGGCAGGCTGGGGAAGATACGATGATCGACGTCAAGGGATTCAAGCTGCTGTGCGATGAAATCGTCCTCGGACGCCTGCATTTCCGTGGCCAAGCCTGCATCCACAGATTCGCGCGCTGCCGTCATGCGCAGCACTTCCTCGGCGCTGGGAATGGCGTCGTTATCGTCGCCTGCCTCGGTGTCGTCGCTTTCGCCCATGTCTTCGGGCGCGGCTTCCTCGTCGTCGATCGGGGCGAGGCCGAGAACCGCCTTGGGACGTTCGGGACGTTCCATCTCTTCGCCCAGCATTTCTGCGCTGGCTTCCTGGAACATCATGTGGGCCTTTTCCAGTTCCTCCGGATCGAGGACCAGGACCGGCTTTTTCTTGAATTTGCGGGGGCCGCCAAGATTGGCGAGGCTGCCGAAGGCAGGGCCATCGTCACCCGCGCCTGGCGCAGGCATTACCGGCTGATCGGCACGCATAGCGGAGCTTGTCGCATTCCCCATGAAACACGTTTTGCGCCGCTTTGGTGCAAACGCCGTAAGCAAGCGTGGTTAATGTGGATTAACCTTCACAGGCGCCGTCAATCCTCGACCAGAGAGGCAAGGTCCAGCCAGCGTTCCTCGGCTTCGTCCTTTTCCGTGCGGGCCATTTCCAGCGACTTCGAGATACGTGCGAATTTGTCCGGATCGCGGGCGTAGAGATCGGGATCGGCGAGCGCCGCTTCGCCCTTGGTGATCAGGGCTTCAAGTTCCTCGATGCGAGTGGGCAACTGCTCATAATCGCGCTGGTCCTTGTAACTCAGCTTTGCCGGGTCCTTCGGCGGCGGGGGAGGGGGCGGCGGAGGCGCGTTGTCGCTCGCGCTTGCCTTGCTGTCCTTCTTGCCGGGTCGCTCCTCGCGCTTGGCCTGCCAGTCCTCGTAGCCGCCTGCGACGATATCCACCGTGCCGCTGCCGTCGAGGCCGAGCGTCACGGTGACGGTACGGTCGAGGAAATCGCGGTCGTGGCTGACAATCAGCACCGTGCCCTCGTAGTCGGCGATGACCTCCTGCAGCAGATCCAGCGTTTCGAGGTCGAGATCGTTCGTCGGCTCGTCCAGCACGAGGAGATTGGACGTCCGAGAGAACTCGCGGGCCAGCAGCAGGCGGGAGCGCTCGCCACCCGAGAACGTGCCGATCTTCGCATCCACCAGCGAGGGATCGAACAGGAAGTCCTTGAGGTAGGCTTGCACGTGCTTGCGATGCCCGCGCACGTCCAGCCAGTCGCCGCCCTCTGCCAGCACTTGCCGCACGGTCATGTCGGGTTTCAGCAGGGCGCGCTGCTGATCGATCATCACGCCGGACAAGGTCTTGGCGTGTGTCACCGTGCCGGTGTCGGGCTCGATCTCTTTCGTCAGCATCTTGAGCAGAGTAGTCTTGCCCGCACCATTCGCGCCCACGATACCGATGCGGTCGCCGCGCTGGATTCGCAGGGAAAACGGCTTGATGATCTCGCGCCCGTCGTAGGACTTCGAGATGTCCTCCGCCACGATGACGGACTTCGACTTGAAGTCATCATCGCTCGCCAGCTTCAGCTTGGCCGTGCCGCCGGGCGTTATCATGGCGGCGCGGGCGGCGCGCATTTCCCACAGCTTCTCCAGGCGACCCATGTTGCGCTTGCGCCGCGCGGTGACGCCGCGTTCCAGCCAGTGCGCCTCGATCTTCAGCTTTGCATCCAGCTTCTCGGCCGCGCGCGCTTCCTCGGCATAGACCTGTTCTTCCCACGCCTCGTATCCGCCAAAGCCCACGTCCTTGCGGCGCAAATTGCCCCGATCCAGCCAGAGTGTGGAGCGCGTCAGGCGCTTCAGGAACGTACGGTCGTGGCTGATGACGATGAAGGCGCCCTTGTAGCGCGTCAGCCAGGCTTCCAGCCAGTCGATTGCGGCAAGGTCGAGGTGGTTGGTGGGCTCGTCCAGCAGCAACAGGTCAGGCTGCAGGGCGAGGGCGCGGGCGATGGCCGCGCGGCGACGCTCGCCGCCGCTGGCACCCGCGGCGCCCGTCGTCATGTCGATACCGAGCTGGCCTGCGATCGATTCCACTTCGTGCTCTGCCGGAGGACGGTCGCCCGAAAGCGCGAAATCCATCAGCGTTTCGAAGCCGGAGAAATCGGGCTCCTGCTCCAGCCACACGATATTCGTGTGCGGCTTTACCTTGCGGATGCCGCGGTCGGCCTCGATCTCGCCGGTGATGAGTCTGAGCAGCGTCGTCTTGCCCACGCCGTTGCGGCCGATCAGCGCAAACCGGTCTCGCGGGCCTATGTGAAGGTCCATGCCGGGTCCTTCTGCGGGGTCGCCGAACAGCCAGCGCCCGCCCTGTTGGAGGCCCAGTCCTTCCCAGCTCAAGATCGGTGGTTCTGCCATCGTGGACGCGCAGGTAGGGGCGATGCGGGCGACTGGCAAGCTGAAGGAAGGGGAACGGCTCCGTTCAGCGCGGCGTTATGCTGTCTGACGCAGATAACACGCCTGTTTCATTAGGAGTCCTTCGATGATCCGCCCCATTCTTCCCATTGCTGCCATCGCCGCCCTGGCCAGCCCCGCCGCCGCCGAAGTCGCCATCGAATCGAGCGGCCCGGTGATCCAGCTTTCCGTCAGCGAGAGCGTGGCCGTCGATCCCGATATCGCCAACCTGAGTGCGGGTGTTACGACGGTCGCTCCGACCGCTGTGGAGGCAATGCGCCAGAACGCGCGGCAGATGAATGCCGTCGTAGACCGGATCGAGGCGCTGGGCATCGACGAGGACGATATCCAGACCAGCGGCGTCAATCTCAATCCGGAATACAATTACAACCAGCAGACGCAGCAACAGGAGTTTCGTGGTTACCGGGTGATGAACCGGGTAAATATCGTGCTGCGCGACATCCAGCGCACCGGCGAAGTTCTGGATGCACTGGTGGCATCAGGTGCCACGGATCTTGGCGGTATCGGCTGGGCAGTGGACGATCCCGCTCCTGCCGTCGAGCAGGCGCGTCAGGCAGCCTTTTCCACGGCGCGCCAGCGGGCGCAGAACTACGCGCGTCTTTCCGGCTATTCGGATATCCGTCTGCTGGAGATCAGCGAAAACGTGACCAGCCGTCCGATGCCGATGATGCGCCAGATGGCAACGGCCGACGTGGCTGAGGAATCGACGCCGGTGCGCCCCGGCCAGATCGATGCCGGCATCACCGTGAATTTCAGTTTCGAGATGGTGCAGTAACGCGAAAGCAACACCTTGCTGAACGCTGGGCGCTGGCAACATTCACACCTTGTTCAATGCCCCGCGTTTATGCACATTTGCACCATGAAGACGATTTCCGCCTTTGTCGCCGCAGTCGCGCTGGCCGCCTCCATCGGCGCGGTGCCCGCACAGGCCCAGCAGGGCCGCGGGGACCAGCAGAGCGCGCGTGCGGAAATGCAGGCGGGTCGTATTTTGCCCATCCGTGATATCGAACGCCGGATCATTCCCCGCATGGAGCAGGGTGACGAGTATATCGGCTTCGAATACGATCCGACGGCGCAGGCCTATCGCCTGAAGTTCATTCGCAACGGGCGGATGATCTGGGTCGATGTCGACGCGCAGACGGCGCGTATCCTGCGCGTATCGCGCTGAACCTCTCCACAATTTGGCTCGCGGGAAACCAGCCCCTTGCTTGACGCGTTCATGACAAGCGCCCACTTATCGGGCGTGATTGCACGGGAGAAGACAGCCAGATGCGCATCCTGATCGTCGAGGACGAGCCGACACTCGGCCAGCAGTTGAAATCGACGCTGGAACAGAACGGCTATGCGGTGGACCTTTCCACCGATGGCGAGGACGGCCATTTCCTTGGCAGCACCGAGGATTACGATGCCGCCGTGCTCGATCTCGGCCTGCCGGAGATAGACGGGCTTACCGTGCTCGGCATGTGGCGCAAGGAGGGCCGCAATTTCCCCGTGCTGGTGTTGACCGCGCGTGACAGCTGGTCCGACAAGGTTGCGGGCCTCGATGCAGGCGCGGACGATTATCTCGCCAAGCCATTTCAGACCGAGGAGCTGATCGCTCGTCTGCGCGCGCTAATCCGCCGTGCGTCGGGCAATGCCTCGTCCGAACTGACCGCTGGCGATGTGCGCCTCGATACCCGCTCCGGACGGGTAACCCTGGCGGGCGAGCCGGTGAAGCTGACGGCGCAGGAATACAAGCTGCTGAGCTACCTCATGCACCACAAGGGCAAGGTGGTCAGCCGCACCGAATTGATCGAGCATATCTACGACCAGGATTTCGACCGGGATTCCAACACCATCGAAGTCTTCGTCACCCGCATCCGCAAGAAGCTCGGCGCAGACGTAATCACGACAATCCGTGGCCTCGGTTACAGCCTCGACGACCCCGAAGATCCCGCCCGAGAGTAACACCTCGCCAGCGGCTGACACGGCGACGCGCAAGAAGAGTGGCGACACCGCCGCTCCCATAGCGCCGCGCCATACGGGCAGCCTTGCCCGGCGCATGATGCTGATTGCGGCGGGGTGGATTTTCGCCCTGTTGCTGCTTGGCGGACTGGCGCTGGACCGGGCGCTCACCAATCTCGTTTCCAGCCAGTTCGACGATCAGCTATCCATCGCCCTCAACGCCATGGCATTGTCGGCAGAGCTGGACCCGTTCGGCGAAGTACGCTTCAATCGCATCCTCGGTGACCAGCGCTTTCTGGAGCCGAATTCCGGCTATTACTGGCAGATCAACGGGGAGGGCGTTGAGCCGTTGCCGTCGCGTTCGCTGTGGGACGAGCGGCTGGACATCCGTGAAGATGCGCAGGCTTTCGAAACGATCTTCTACAATTCGCAGCAGCCCGAACTCGGCTCCTTGCGGCTGGCGCAGCGCACGGTGATCCTGCCGGACAGCGACGTTGAGTGGCAATTCGTCGTAGCGGGAAGCCGTGAAGAGCTGGATGCGCAGATCGCCGATATCCGTTCCATCGTGGCCTGGTCTTTTGCCGTTCTGGGCATCGGCCTGTTCCTGATGGCCATGGCGCAGACATGGTATGGCCTTGGGCCGCTCCGCCGCGTGCGCAAGGCCATTGCGCGCATCCGGTCTTCGGGCAGCAACCGCGTGACCGATCCGCTGCCCCTGGAAGTGCAGCCGATGGTGGACGAGCTCAACGCCCTGCTGGAACATTCGGAGTTACAGGCTGAAGAAGCGCGGCGGCACGCGGGCAATCTCGCCCACGCGCTGAAAACACCGCTTACCGTCGTCACCAATGCCGCCAGCGCAGACGCACCCGACCTTGGAGAAACCGTTCTGCGTGAAGCGGCGACGATGCGCCGCCAGGTGGATCACCACCTCGCCCGTGCGCGCGCGGTCGGTCGGCGAGCCGTAGGCCTCAGCCGCGCGAACGTGATGGACAGCGCCATCGCGGTGGAACGCGCAGTTGCACGGCTCTATCCGGACGTACGCTTCGATATCGACGGTAACGCCGCCGCCCATGTTGCCGTGGAAAGACAGGACCTCGAGGAACTGCTCGGCAATCTGATCGAGAATGCGGCCAAGTACGGTGGAGGCAGTGTTTTCGTCACCGTTGATGCCGAACCGGAGGCCGACCAGTGCGCCGTGTTGATCGAAGACGATGGCATGGGAATCCCGGAAGAAAAACGCATTGAGATATTCGGGCGCGGCGCACGGCTGGACACCGAGAAGCCCGGCACGGGTCTCGGGCTCGCCATCGTGCGAGACGTGGCGGAAATATACGGCGGTAGCGTCCAGCTTGGCGAGAGCGAAGACCTTGGCGGCCTGCTCATTACCCTTCGCCTGCCACGTAACAGCGAGTAGTTCCGACGAGGATATGCGGCGTTACGCCGAGGTGGTTTCCTTCAGTATGCCAAGCGCGGTCTCGATGACCACGTCGCTGTCTGCCGGTTTCGGCAGGTGCTTTGCGCCCAGATTGCGCACGGTTTCATCCGCCCGGTTCAGGTCGCCGGAGTGCAGGAGGTAGGGAATGCCGCGCCGATCGAGTTCTTCAGCGACGGGCACGCAATTTTCCCGGCCTTTCAGCGTCACATCGAGCACGGCAACGTCGATCTCCGCCTCTTCCAGGTGCTTCATCGCGGCTTCGATGCCGGATGCGCAATAGGCGCGGCAACCCTTGTCCTCCGCGGCGAACTCCAGATCCATGAGGATCAGCGGTTCGTCCTCAAGCAAGAGGATGGAGTGTTCCGGCATACTATTGTTTTCCTTGTAATTTATGCTGCGACTACTTGGCGACAAACCGGATCGTCACTTCCAGGCCTTCAGGCTTCCATTCACGCGTGATGGTTCCCTCCGCGTGCCTGATAAGCCTGTCGATGATGGCATTGCCCGATCCCGCATCCGAAGAGGGCTGGGAGGCATCGGGTCCGCCGTTTTCCAACCAGGTCACGACGAGATCACGCTCGTCAGGCCCCTCTGCCTGCCACGCGACCTTCACGGTACCGTCATCGGTCGACCAGGCGCCGTGTTTCTCCGCGTTGGCGGCCAGTTCGTGCAGGGTCACGCCGACGCCCGAGACGACATTGAACGGCACTTTCAGGCCGTTCCCCTGCAATTTCAGCCGACCGGTGCCCAGGTCGTAGGGGTCGAGGATGGCGCGGATGGCATTGCCGATTTCGATATCACCCGACGATGCCTCGTCCAGCGTGGTTTCGTAGGCCCGGCCCAGCGCCTGTACCCGGTGGTTGATCTCGCGCGCCTCTTCCTCGATGCCGCGCATACGGCCAGTAATGTTCACAATGCCGGAAATGACAGCGAACATGTTCTTCATCCGGTGCGAAAGCTCGCGCGCCATTTCCTTGGCGTAAAGCTCCTCCGCGCGCGCGGCGCGTACGTCGGACACGTCCCACTGGCTGCCGAAGAAGTAGATGAGTTCGCCCTGCTGGTTGTAAATCGGCCCGATGTGCAGAGCGTTCCAGAACGTCTCGCCATTCTTGCGATAGTTCAGCAGCTCGACGACCGTAACGTCCTCGGTTTCCAGCGCACGGCGGATTTTTGCGACCTCGTCGGGATCGGTGTCCGGCCCTTGCAGAAAACGGCAATTGCGCCCGACGATCTCCTCCTGATCATAGCCGGTCAGTTCGCGGAATGCGCGGTTGGCGAAGACGATGGGCATGTCCGGCGCGTGTGGATCGGACAGGCAGATCGCCATGCGAGTTTGCGCCATCGCTTGTTCGAAAAGCACGCCCGATGCGCCGACGAACTCGTTGTCGGGGTTAGCCGCGCGAAACTCGTCAGGGCTGCGATCGTAGTCAGGCCGGGTGTCGTATGCCTGCGACGAACCCGATGACGGCTTCTCGTTCTTAGGTGTAACTGGCTTGTCCATCGGACAACTCAACTCTCTAAGGCTGGATCCGGTTCCGCCACTATCCCTTAATGCCTTAACCTTGCTGTCAGGCTCAGCCTCGGCGAGCAATCTCGTGGTGGCGGATAACTTCGTCGATCACGAAGCGGATGAATTTCTCGCTGAATTCGGGGTCGAGATCGGCTTCGACGGCCAGTTTGCGCAGGCGCTCGATCTGGCGCGCTTCGCGACTGGGATCGGCAGGGGGAAGCTGCGTCCTGGCCTTGTACTCGCCCACCGCCTGCGTGATGCGAAACCGTTCGGCCAGCATGTGAATCAGCGCGGCATCGATGTTGTCGATGCTCTTGCGAAAGGCAGCCAAAGTCTGATCGGGAGCGGCGTCGCTTGTCTGGTCGGTCATGGCAGGTGAGGACTTTGGTTGGGATGATGGGCTGGACATGGCTACTCCTTGCGGGAGAAATGCGCGCTTGCCAACACTCGTGTGCATCCCCATGGAGGGCCGCATGAGCGACAACGTCGTACCGATCAAGCGCGGCCCGGATGCAGCACCTCCTACGCTGACCCCGATTCTGTCGCTGACAGCCACCCCCATGAATTCGGTGAACGCGATCATCCTTGACCGGATGCAGAGCGAAATCCCGCTTATCCCGGCTCTCGCCGGTCACCTGATCGCCGGTGGAGGCAAGCGGATGCGGCCCATGCTGACGCTGGCCGGGGCCGAAGTGGTGGGATACCAGGGCACACGCCATCACAAGCTGGCGGCTGCGGTTGAATTCATTCACACCGCCACGCTGCTGCATGACGATGTGGTGGACGGCAGCGAGATGCGCCGTGGCAAGGAAGCGGCCAACATCGTCTACGGAAATCCTGCCACTGTGCTGGTGGGGGATTTCCTGTTCAGCCGCGCGTTCGAACTTATGGTGGAGGACGGCAGCCTGAAAGTGCTGAAAATCCTCTCCGGCGCCAGTGCGATCATTGCCCAGGGCGAGGTCGACCAGCTTACCGCCCAGCGCAAGATCGAGACGAGCGAGGACCGCTATCTCGACATCATCGGCGCCAAGACGGCCGCGCTGTTCGCTGCTGCCAGCCGCATTGCCGCCGTCGTGGCGGAGCGCAGCGAGGAGGAAGAGCTTGCGCTTGATTCCTACGGCCGCAATCTCGGCATTGCCTTCCAGCTGGTCGACGATGCCATCGATTACGATTCCGACGCTGCCGAAATGGGCAAGGACCGGGGTGACGACTTCCGCGAAGGCAAGATGACCCTGCCGGTGATCCTCGCCTACGCGCGCGGCAATGCCGAGGAACGCCGTTTCTGGCAGGACGCCATTGCCGGGTTCAGCACCGAGGACGAAGACCTCGCCCATGCTGTCGACCTTATCCGCAAACACGACTGCGTCACGGAAACGCGCGAGCGCGCCCGGCACTACGCCCAGCGTGCCTGCAACGCGCTGTCGATCTTCCCCGATTCCGCTGCCCGCCGCGCCATGGTGGAAGCCGCCCAGTTCGCGGTGGCGCGCGGTTATTGAATTTGAGAAACGCTCCGCTCGGGTGGCCGGAGCGGAGCGTTTTCCTAATCCAGCTGTCTCAACTTACTGGCGGGTTGCGGTGTAGCGGACCGAGCTGTTGTCTCGCTGATCCATGCTGACACCCGACATCGTATCGCCCTCCACGGTCATTTCGGCAACCGACAGAACCTCTCCATCGCGGGAGTAGGTCTCACGGTAGGAGTTCGGTCCGATCTCTTCGACGGCCACCATCGTGTTGGTGTTGCTACCCTCGATCGGCACCGGTTCACCGCCAATGGTCGCAGTGAAGCTGCTGCCGTTTCCGGTGTAGCTGTACTGATCGCCGTCGACCGAATAGGAGAACCGCAATCCTGCATCGCTTACGTTTATGTCGCCAGAGTGCGTCCATTGCCCGGAGACGGCATGCGCGCCTTCGGGACCGGCGCTCGTGCGCGTGTAAGTCTCCGAACCGGTGACAGTCTCGTCACCTGCCGTGTCGGTGAATTCGACGGTAAGCGTTTGCCCGTCCTCGCTAACGGTCCAGACCGAGGTGCCGAGTTCTTCTTCGCCCAGCCTGAACGCAGTGCGGACCGTGTTGTCGTCGACCACTTCGATTTTTGCGCCATCGGCACCGGGGCGATCGATTGTCTGCCATTCGCCGTCGGCTGTCACCTGGTAGGGCGGGGTGCAGCTGCGGCACTCCCACACTCCGTCGGCGATCAGGTAATCGCGGGTTTCATTCTCGAACTCGGCGGAATCCACGTTGACCATCCACTGGCCGGTCAAAGTGCCGTCCGACGCAGTCTCCTCGGTCTCGACCTCGGCCGAGTCGCCACATGCCGTCAGGCCCGTGCAAAGCGAAGCCGCGACAACGGCTGTCACAATCTTCTTCATTGATTTTCCCCCATTTAGAGCTTCGCCCCCCAACCGGATCGTTCGATTGTAGGTGCTGCCAGGTGTGCGCCCGCTCGTCCTGACCTTACAACGAACCCGCAGCCCGGCAAAATTCATCGGCGGACGCGTAGATTGTGTGGGGGCTGTAACCTGCCGCCGATCGTGTAATGGCAAGCGAATGGCCAGCACCTTGCCCATCCATGCCGTTCTTCCGGACCTGCTTTCCGCCTTGCGCGAACGCAGCGGTGCGGTGCTGGTCGCGCCGCCGGGGGCGGGCAAGACCACGGCTATCGCACCGGCCCTGCTGGGTGAGCCGTGGTGCACAGGCCAGATCATCCTCACCTCTCCGCGCAGGGTGGCGGCCCGCGCAGCGGCGGAGCGTATCGCGGACATGCTGGGCGAGAAGCCGGGCGAACGCGTCGGCTACCTGACGCGGCTCGACAGCAAGCAATCGAAATCCACGCGCATTCTCGTGGTGACGGAGGCAATTCTCGTGAACCGGCTGCTGGAAGACCAGGAGCTGGAAGGCATCTCGGCAATCCTGTTCGACGAGGCCCATGAGCGGCACCTCGACAGCGATCTCGGCCTCGCGCTGGCGCTCGAAAGCCAGCAAGTGCTTCGCGAGGATCTGCGTATCTGCGTCATGTCCGCCACCATCGACGGAGCGCGGTTCGCGCGTCTGATGGGCGAGCAAACGCCGGTCGTGGAAAGCGAGGGCAAGGCGTGGCCGCTGCGGCTGGAGTGGCTGGGCGCATCGCCTGAAAAGCGCATCGAGGATTCGATGACGTCGGCAATCCTGAAGGCGTGGCGAGAGGAAGAGGGTGACATTCTCGCCTTCCTTCCCGGCGTGGGCGAGATCGAGCGCACAAGGGAACGCCTTGCCGATCGCCTTCACGCTGCACCGATCCTGCCGCTTCACGGTCAGGTCCAGCCGCAAGACCAGCGCGCCGCCATTCGACGCAATCCGGAAGGTCGTCGGCGTATCGTGCTGGCCACGAGTATTGCCGAAACCTCGCTGACGTTGGAGGGTGTCTCGGTCGTCGTGGATAGCGGCCTCTCCCGCAGTGCCGAATTCGACCGGGTAGCGGGCACCACGCACTTGGTCACGAAACGCGCGAGCCAGGCGGCCTCCGCGCAAAGGGCCGGCCGCGCCGCTCGGCAGGGGCCGGGTGTCGCCTTTCGCCTGTGGGAGGAGGGCGGCCATGCAGGCAGGCCCGAATTCGACTCCCCCGAAATGCTCACCGCAGATCTCGCGCCCCTGGTGATGAGCCTGGCGAAGTGGGGCGTGAACGATCCTGCCAGCCTGCAATGGCTCGATACGCCGCCCGAGGCATCCGTCGCATCCGCGCGTGAGCGATTGCGCGCACTCGGTGCGCTGGACGAAGCTGGAGCGATAACGGCCTGGGGAGAGCAGGTCGCCGCTTTGCCGCTCGATCCCGAGGGGGCTGCCGCGGTTCTGTTCGGCGCCATGCACGGGCAAGCCGGTGATGCCGCGCGGCTGGTGCTGCTGGCGCAGGAGCGCGGCCTTGGCGGGCGCGAGGAGGACCTGATGGCGCGGCTGCAACGCTGGCAGAGCGATCGCGGCAAGCGCGCCGATGCCTCACGCAAGCTGGCGGAGCGCTGGGCGCGAATGGCGGAGCGTCTCGCGAGCAGTGCGCGGGATGGCGGCACTCTCAATCCCGCGGTATTCCTCGCCATGGGCAGGCCGGATTTCATCGCCCGTCGCCGTGATGCATCAGGCGAGAACTGGGTGTCGGCAGGGGGCAGGGGCTTTGCGCTCGATCCCGCATCGCCGCTGGCGCGGGCGGAATGGCTGGTGATTGCCGATGCACAGGGGCAGGCTAAGGCCGCGCGGATCACGGCGGCGGCGGAACTCTCGGCTACCGATGTGGAAAAGCATTTCTCGAACCGGATCGAAAAGCGCACCATAGCACGCTGGAATTCCAGCGAGAACCGGGTCGAGGCCCGGCTGGAAAGGCGGCTGGGCGCGATAACCTTGGCGAGCGGGCCGGACCCCGATCCCGACCCTCGAACCCTTGTGGATATGCTTGTGGATAAGGCGGTGGAACGGCTGGGGACTTTGCTTCCGGCCTCCCTGCTGGCGCGTGCCCGCTTCGCCGGTATCGAGGCACTTTCCGGGGCGGCTCTGGCCGAGCGCAAGGAGGTCTGGTTGGTGCCGCTGCTGCACGGCCGGCGCGACCTCAACCTGCCGCAGTCGCACTTCGCCGAAGCGGCGCTGAACCTGCTTTCGTGGGAAGAACGGCAACAACTCGACAAGGCCGCCCCGCGAGAGTTCACGAGCCCCGCCGGAACCAGTCACAGGATCGACTATGCGGGCGACGATGCCCCTAGCGTGGAAGTGCGCGTACAAGCGCTCTTCGGCCTCGAACGCCATCCGATGATCGGAAACGCCCCGCTGCTGCTCAAGCTGACCAGCCCGGCCGGCCGCCCGATTCAGTCGACCCGCGACCTGCCCGCATTCTGGCGCGGCAGCTGGGAAGACGTGCGCAAGGACATGAAAGGCCGCTACCCGAAGCACCGCTGGCCGGACGAGCCATGGGCGGAAAAACCAAGCCTGAAGACCAAGAACGCCTTTTCAAAAGGCGGCGGTTGAATTATCCGCGTGCCCACTATGGAAGCTCGCATCTACAAACGCCCCAAGAATGCCATGCAGTCCGGCAAGGCGCTCACTGACCAGTGGGTCCTCGATTTCGTGCCGGCAGAGGCGAAGAAGCCCGATCCGCTGATGGGCTGGGCCGGTAGCGGCGACACGCGCCAGCAGGTGCAGCTGAAATTTCCGAGCTGCGAGGCCGCCCAGGCCTACGCCGAGAAATACGGCATCGCCGCGCGCGTCCACACGGTTCCGCCCAAGAAGCTGAAGATCCAGGCCTACGCCGATAATTTCAGGTAGGGTTTGTTTTGCGAACGCGCGTCCGCGCGTTCATCCTCGCTAGACGCGCTCCACTTCGTTGCGCGCCCTCTGCGGGCGGGCATTCGCCCTTGCGGGCCCTTGGCCCGGACACTTCTCGGCTAAACTCTCCTGTTGAAATCCGAGGGCGACCCCGCCATATGGCGCGCCGGGAGTCGGGTGGACGTTCGCTTTTGCTCACCGGGTCAGGTCCGGAAGGAAGCAGCCCAGGTAAATGGCAGCGGGTCGCTCGGCTCCTTTTCCACCACATTGTTGCGATGACATTCGCGCGGGCAGCGCCTACCTTTGCCCGCATGAGTGATTCCCCGGAAAATCCGGACACCCCTCCATGGAAGGGTGACGACGAGACAGACGCGCAACCTTCGGCGGCGGAGCTGGAGGCGGCCGGGCAGAATTCCATGTTCGGCGATCCCGCTCCCGCGCCCGCTCCGGCAGACGAACCTGCTGCGCAAGAACCACCGGTCCCGACAACGCCCGCTCCGGAAGAGCCTTCGGCAACGCAGCCGACAGCCGCCGCGCCGCTGCCCGATCCCTCGCAGCCTTACCGCGTACTGGCGCGCAAGTATCGGCCGCAGACCTTCAGTGAACTGATCGGACAGGAGCCGATGGTCCGCACGCTCGGCAACGCGATCGAGCGGGACCGGCTGGCCCATGCCTTCCTGATGACCGGCGTTCGCGGAGTGGGCAAGACCTCCACCGCGCGCCTGATCGCCAAAGCGCTCAATTGCGTCGGGCCGGACGGGCAGGGCGGCCCCACCATCGATCCGTGCGGCGTGTGCGAACCGTGCCGCGCCATCGCCGAAGGGCGCCATATCGACGTGATCGAGATGGACGCCGCGAGCCACACCGGCGTGGACGACGTGCGCGAGATCATCGAGGCGGTGCGCTATTCCGCCGTCTCGGCCCGCTACAAGATCTACATCATCGACGAAGTCCACATGCTCAGCCGCAACGCGTTCAACGCGCTGCTAAAGACGCTGGAAGAGCCGCCCGCGCATGTGAAGTTCCTGTTCGCCACGACCGAGGTCGACAAGCTGCCGGTCACGGTGCTCAGCCGCACGCAGCGTTTCGACCTGCGTCGTATCCCGCGCGAGATGCTGCAGGATCACTTCGCCGCCATCTGCCGCAAGGAAGGTGTCGAGGCCGAGGACGAGGCGCTGGCCATGATCTCCGCTGCTGCCGAAGGTTCGGTCCGCGATGGCCTCTCCATTCTCGACCAGGCGATTGCCCACGCCGATATGGATGCGGGCACGTCGGGCACCACTGTCAGCGCCGCCAAGGTGCGCGACATGCTGGGCCTTGCCGACAAGGGGGCACAGCGCCGCCTGTTCCAGCATTTGCTGGAAGGCGATGCCAAGGCGCTGCTGGCGGCGGTCGACCAGCAGTACTCGCTCGGCGTGGAGCCGCTGGCGCTGATGCGCGCGTTAATGGAATTCTCCCATCGGATCGCGCTGGCGCAGGTCGCCGACGGGCAGGCCGACGCGCCGACTGCGGAGGAACGCGAGGCGCTGGAGGAATGGGCGGAGAAGCTTTCCGCCGGGCAGGTCCATCGCCTGTGGCAGCTGCTGCTCAAGGGGCATGACGAGGTGCGTAGCGCGCCCGATCCGCTGGTGTCCGCGCAGATGGCGCTGCTGCGCGTGCTGCACGCCGCAGATATGCCCGATCCCGGCAAGCTGGCGAAGGAAATCAGGAACGCGGCGCTTGCAGGCGGCGTCGCTAACGGTGGCGGCGCCACGTCAGGCTCGGGCGGCACGCAGGCGATCAGCTGGCGGGACCTCGTGGCGCAGGTCGACCACAGTGGCATCGCCAATGCAATGTCGATGGCCTCCATCATGTCTCGCCAGGTACGGGTGATCGAACTCGCGCCCGGCAAGCTCGTCTACACCCAGCCGCAGGGCTTCGATGACGATATCACGCCCGCCATGCGGCAGGCTCTGAACGAAGTCACCGGCCAGCGCTGGGAAGTTGTGAAGGGCGAGGGCGAGGGCGCTCCCAGCCTTTTCGAGCAGGCCGAACTTGCCGTGAAGGCAGAGAAGGACCGCATCGAGCAGCACCCGCTGATGCAAGCCGTACGACAACATTTCCCCGATGCGCGCGCCGTGGAAGACGCGGAACCCCCGCGCGGCAACAAGAATTGGTCTCGCAGCGCGTAACCCCCCCAAGGAGCAAATCATGCAGAACATGGAAGAGATGATGAAAGCCGCGCAGGAAGCGGCGCAGAAGATCCAGCAGCAGATGAACGATGCGCAGGTGAAGCTGGACCAGATCGAGGTCGAGGGCAGCTCCGGTGGCGGCCTGGTGAAAGTCCGCGCCAGCGCGCGTGGCCGCATCCTGGGTGTCGCCATCGACGACAGCCTGTTCAAGGAAGAGGAAAAGGGCATCCTCGAAGACCTCGTGGCCGCCGCGTTCAACGATGCGCGCGACAAGGCCGACCGCAAGGCGGGCGAGCACATGGCGGAAATGCAGCAGGGCCTCGGCCTGCCGCCGGGATTCAACTTGCCGGGCATGGGCTAGAAAACAAAGGAAGGCGCGCTAGGCTGAGGACTATGAGGTCGATTCGACATGTCCTTGCCGCGATAATTGCAGTCAGCGCGCTTCCTGCTTCGGCACAGGAGACACCGCCGTCGCCGATGGACAATGCCTTACGGCTTGCCCCCTCGATGCCCTGGAACCTCGACTACGACGACGATTCATGCGCTCTGAAACGTGTGTTCGGAGAGGAAGGGCAGCAAGCGTATTTCGAGCTGCGGCAATACGATCCGCATGGCGATCCTCAGGTAATTGTCGGATCGGCCGATTTCGAGGCGCGAAGTCCGAGCCTGGCTGTCGGGTGGCTGCCTGGACGATCTTTGCCGACCCTGCATGTGCGCTCTTTCGAACTGTCGGGCGACGGCGGCTATCACGGTCGTCTGGTGTCGATGCCTATCAACGTCGGGTTTTCTGAAGAGCGCGCTCGGGATATTGCCGTGGCCTCGCCACTCGTAACCGACGAGGCGATCTCACTCCTCGACCGTTTCAACAACTTGGATCCCGGCAGCCGGGACGCGCAACATCTCGCTGAAGACAACGACTTTATCCTCGCACTCAGGGCTTCGCGCGATGCGCTTCATTCTTCACCGGAATACATCGCAGAGCGGAATGTGGCGGAAGGGGAGATTACGGGTTTTTTCGTTGGCGAGGCTTTCAGCGAGAACCTGATACTCGAGACAGGTGAGATGAACATGCCCATGGAGGCGATGCGTAACTGCCTGGACGAGCTGGTTTCCCACTGGGGCGTGGATGTCGAGGCGCATCGCAACCTTTCGCAGCGCGTACGGCCAGCCGACTATGCCCGGATCGTTCGCTCGCTTCGCCGGGCATATCCAAATCGCATGCAAGTGCAGCGCCAACCGGGCTACATTCGTGCCCGCCTCGATATCTCGCCGACCGGTGAGCCGACAGGGTGCCACATACAGGCTCCGATCAGTCAGCCCGATTTCGAGCGCGAAGCGTGCGAGCAACTCGTCGACGAGGGCGAGTTCTATCCGGCGCTCGATGAATACGGAAATCCCATAGCCAGCTACTACACCGTGGCAATCGTTTATTTGCCAAACTGACCGGGGCCCTCGCGCGGAGTCCCTGCTATCCACCCCTAAGCCGCACCTCGTCATTGCAGGCGCAGGCGGTCGCCCCCATATTCCTGTCAAAGCCAGAACCTGGCAGGAAATATGGATACTGAAATGACTGCATTCCCCCTTCTTCCCTTGCGCGACATCGTCGTCTTTCCCGGCATGGTCGTTCCCCTGTTCGTGGGGCGCGACAAGTCGGTGGCGGCGCTGGAAGCGGCGATGGAAAACGGCAAGGATATCTTCCTTGTCGCCCAGCTTGACCCGGCGACCGACGATCCCGAGGCGGAGGATCTCTACGATCTCGGTGTCGTGGCGCAGGTGTTGCAATTGCTGAAGCTGCCCGACGGCACCGTGCGCGTGCTGGTGGAAGGCCAGTACCGCGCCCGGATGACCGAAATGCGCGTGTCCGAGGACTTCGTGATGGCGCAGACCGAGGAGGTGGAGAAAACCACCGCCAGCGGCACCGAAGTCTCCGCCATGATGCGCAGCGCGCTGGGCCAGTTCACCGAATATGCCAAGTCGAACAAGAAGATGTCCGACGAGCTTGAGGAAGAGCTGGAAGCCATCGACGACGCCGGCCGGCTGGCCGACGCGATCGCCGCCAACCTTTCCGCGAAGGTCGATGCCAAGCAGCAGTTGCTTGCCGAAAGCGATGCGCTGAAGCGGCTGGAAATGGTCTTCTCCGTGATGGAGGGCGAGCTTTCCGTGCTGCAGGTTGAAAAGAAGATCCGCGGCCGTGTGAAGCGGCAGATGGAGAAGACCCAGCGCGAATATTACCTCAACGAACAGTTGAAGGCGATCCAGAGCGAATTGGGCGGCGAGGGCGAGGACGGCGACGAATTGTCCGAACTCGCCAGGCAGATCGAGGAAACCAAGCTTTCCAAGGAAGCTCGCGCCAAGGCGGAAGGCGAGCTCAAGAAGCTGCGCACGATGCAGCCAATGAGCGCCGAAGCGACAGTGGTGCGCAACTACCTCGAGGTCCTGCTTGGTCTGCCGTGGGGCAAGAAGAGCAAGCTGAAGAAGGATATCGGCAAGGCGCAGGAAGTGCTGGATGCCGATCATTACGCGCTGGAAAAGGTGAAGGACCGCATCGTCGAATACCTCGCCGTGCAAGCGCGCACCAACAAGCTGAAGGGGCCGATCCTGTGTCTCGTCGGCCCTCCCGGCGTGGGCAAGACCAGCCTCGGCAAGTCCATCGCCAAGGCGACCGGGCGCGAGTTCATCCGCCAGTCGCTGGGCGGCGTGCGTGACGAGGCCGAGATCCGCGGCCACCGGCGCACCTATATCGGCTCGCTGCCCGGCAAAATCGTGTCCAACCTGAAGAAGGCGGGCACCAGCAATCCGCTGTTCCTGCTGGATGAGATCGACAAGCTGGGACAGGATTTCCGCGGCGATCCGGCATCGGCGCTGCTGGAGGTGCTCGATCCCGAACAGAACAATAAGTTCCAGGATCACTATCTGGAGCTGGATATCGACCTGTCGGACATCATGTTCGTGACCACCGCGAACAGCCTCAACCTGCCGCAGCCGCTGCTGGACCGGATGGAGATCATCCGGCTGGAAGGCTACACGGAGGACGAAAAGGTCGAGATCGCCCAGCGCCACCTCATCGCCAAGCAGGTGAGCGACCATGGCCTGAAGGACGGCGAGTTCGAGCTGACCGAAGCGGGCCTGCGTGATCTCATTCGCTACTACACCCGCGAGGCGGGCGTACGTACGCTGGAGCGCGAGATTGCCAAGCTGTGCCGGAAATCCTTGCGCAAGATTCTCGAGAAGGAAGTCGAGAGCGTGACGATCACGCCCGAGAACCTCGGCGACTTCATGGGCGTGCGCAAGTTCAAGCACGGCATGAGCGAGGAAGAGGCGCAGGTCGGCGCCGTGACGGGTCTCGCCTGGACGTCGGTGGGCGGCGAACTGCTGACCATCGAAAGCGTCACCACGCCGGGCAAGGGCGAGGCGAAGACGACTGGTAAGCTGGGCGACGTGATGAACGAATCCGTCGCTGCTGCCTTCAGCTTCGTGAAGGCGCGCGCGCCTGCCTATGGCATCAAGCCGAGCATCTTCCAGCGCAAGAACATCCACATCCACCTGCCCGAAGGTGCGGTGCCCAAGGATGGGCCGAGCGCGGGTATCGGCATGGTTACTTCCATCGTCTCCACGCTGACGGGCATCCCTGTCCGTCCCGAAGTGGCAATGACCGGCGAAGTGACGCTGCGTGGACGCGTGCTGGCCATCGGTGGCCTGAAGGAAAAGCTGCTGGCGGCGCTACGCGGCGGCATCAAGACCGTGCTGATCCCGGAAGAGAACGAGAAGGACCTCGCCGAGATACCGGACAACGTGAAGGAAGGGCTGGAGATCATCCCCGTCAGCCATGTCGACCAGGTGCTGGAACACGCGCTTACCGCGCTGCCCGCGCCGATCGAATGGACCGAGGCGGACGACATCGCCAGCCAGCCGCACGGCCCCGGCTCCGGTGGAGCGCCGATTACGACCGCGCACTGAGTCGCCATCGAACCCTGGAAGAGGATGGCTGGCCGAAAGGGCCAGTCACCCTCGCCAATGGGCGTCTTGGCGCAAGATTCAGGGCTTTGCGCGAGATAAAGCTACGCCCTGTCTCAAAAATCCCGCCAGTTGAGCGGCTTTGCCTTTGACTCGGGCGGGAAAACTCGCTCAATTCCCCGCATCGCAAAGCGATTCAGAATTTTCGTTTTGAGCACAGAACAAGTGAGGGGGTTCTCCGAAACATGAACAAGAATGAACTTATCGGCGCGGTCGCGGACTCCAGTGGCCTTTCGCGCAACGATGCGACGAAGGCTGTCGAAGCTGTTTTCGATACCATCACCAGCACGCTGTCCAAGGGCGACGAAGTACGCCTCGTGGGCTTCGGCACGTTCTCCGTGGCGAAGCGCAAGGCGTCGACCGGGCGCAACCCGCGCACCGGCGAGCCGATGACGATCAAGGCCTCCACCCAGCCCAAGTTCAAGGCTGGCAAGGGCCTTAAGGACGCCGTCAACTAGGACGCGAAAACCGGGGTACCGGGGCGCAGACCCGCGCCGAATCTACAGGGGAAGAAAGGGCTGTCCGCAAGGGCGGCCCTTTTCTCTTCCTGCCCTTCTGGCTCAGCTATTCTCCGAAATCGATCAAAGCGGTGGGGGCGGCAGCGGTATTGCTGCCGATTTCCCAGACGAGCATCTGGCCACGCGGGTCTGTGACCGGGCCCTCGTCGGTGTTGTTGGCAAGGATCCGCGCATCCGTGACAACCCGGAATGTGCCTTCGGGCTGGCGCATGTCGACTTGCGGTTCCGCTTCTCCGCCTTGCACGGCGTCTTCCGAAAAGGCGCCCATCATGCCCATGAACATCGCGCCCATCGGGTTTCCTCCGGTTGGCGCGAAGCCGGGCGCGGAAATCCTTGCCCGGCCATCCTGACGCAGCCGTACCTGCACGAAGGAATTGGACATCGGCATGTCCTCGAACGTCGGGAAGTCGAAGTCGTGGCCAAGCGTGCTCGTGATGGAGAAGTCGACCACGAACGTACCGTCGCCGATGAATTCCACGCTGTTCCATCCAGCCTGCCGTTCCAGCATCGCGGTCATCTCGGCGACCTGCTCTTCGTCCTCCAGGTCGACGCCGCCCAGCATCCCTTCCATCATCTCTCGGCCCATGGCGTCTTCACGCGCGCGCTCGGCCAGTTCCTCCTCGGTGCAGGGGCGCTCCTTGCCGCTATCATTGTAGCAAGGCTGCTCGCCCTCGGCTTCCTCGGCCATGTCGGCGAGCTGGTCCATACCTGCCATCACGATCTCGCCTTCGTAGGTGAAGGTAAACTGGCGATCAGCCGCGATGTGCAGCGTGGCATCGAAGGTGCCCGGCTGAAACAGGCAGCCCGAAAGCAGAGCGCTCGATGCCAGCAAAGTCGCCGAGGCGGCAAGCCGCTTCATGTGGATAGGCATGGTCATGATCGTTTTCCCCCTGTTATCTCGTTCACCCCAAGTCGCGTGTCGCAATAGCATATAACGCAATCGCACCCGCATTGGACACATTGAGGCTCTCCATCGCCTCGCTTATCGGCAGGCGGGCAAGGGCGTCGCAA
This sequence comes from Erythrobacter westpacificensis, assembly GCF_039542285.1. Lineage (NCBI taxonomy): Bacteria > Pseudomonadati > Pseudomonadota > Alphaproteobacteria > Sphingomonadales > Erythrobacteraceae > Erythrobacter > Erythrobacter westpacificensis. The sequence continues at coordinate 83,296 of NZ_BAABHV010000021.1, read as the reverse complement.
TGCTGGGTGACGTTATGGCGCATGCCTTCGCCTTCGGCTCCCAGAACCAGGGCGACAGGGCCGGCGGGTAGGGCTTCTGCCAGCGTTGCCTCCGCTTCCCCGGCCAGCCCGATGCGCCAGTATCCCGCCTCCGCAATCTCCTCCAGCGCGCGCGAAAGGTTCACCACGCGCACCCACGGCACGATTTCCAGCGCGCCGGATGCGGATTTGCCGATAACGCCGCCTTCGGGCGGAGCGTGGCGATCCTGCGTTACGATGACAGCAGCGTCGAAGGCCGCGGCCGAGCGCAGGAGCGCGCCGACGTTGTGCGGGTCCGTCACCTGGTCCAGCACGACGATAGGCCGCGTCGGATCGCCGTCGAGCACATCGCTCAAGTGCAGGTCTTCCAGTGGCTCGCATTCCAGCACCAGGCCCTGGTGCGGGGCATCCTTGGCCACCAGCCGGGCAAGGTCGCTCACATCGGCATATTCCACGGGAAAGTCCGCAGGCAGTTCACCGTCCAGCGATTCGATACCCTCGCGGGTCGCCCACAGCTTGCGGTGCTGGCGGCGCGGGTTCATCAGCGCGGCTTCCACCGCGTGGCGGCCCCACAGGCGTACCGCGCCCTTGCCCGCCCGGCCCGAGCCGCGCCCGCCTTGCATGCGCCCGGCGCGTCCGCGCAGCGCTTTCTTGTTCTTGGCCATTATACTTCGCCTTTTTTGAAAGAATGGCGCCTCCTGCCAGCACGCCCATTGACAGGCAAGCGGCGCTTCGCCATTGGGGCGCCTCTCGGCTGGAAAGCGCTCTTCCGGAGCGCCAACCAATGCGGGCCAGCGCCCGCCTCCGGCAACGGTGTGGACAGGTGGCCGAGTGGTTAAAGGCAGCAGACTGTAAATCTGCCCGCGCAAGCGTACGCTGGTTCGAATCCAGCCCTGTCCACCACCGCCCTTTCTCAGAATATCCCCGAAAAGCCCTAGAAATCCCAGAAAACCAAGGGTATTCTGCCTTCTGATGGCCGCCCCTGTTCGCTGCTATTTGCCTGCAACCGGCAGTGAGTGTGGGGAAGGAGGTGGGCTTCCCCACACTGCGGCTCTCTCAATTGGCCTCCAGAAATGTGGGGAACGAGAATGGGCAAACTTACAGCAGTGGCGGTCAAGGCTGCCTTGGCGAATCCGGGTACCTATCAGGACGGCGACGGTCTTTTTCTGAAAGTTGGAAAAACTGGTGCGGCTTCCTGGCTTTTGCGACTCCAGCGCGATGGCAAACGACAGGACATTGGCCTGGGCAGCGCGAAGCTGGTGACGCTGGCTGAAGCGCGCGCGAAGGCAGCTGAACTCCGCAAAGCCGTGAAGGTCGAGAAGCGCGACGTGCTGACGGAGCGGAAGGATGAGGAAGCCGCCAAAGTCACCTTCCGCGAAGCTGCCACTCAATATCATTCGGAGAACGAGGCAGGCTGGAAAAGCGATGTCTATGGTCGCCAGTGGCTGGCCAGTCTTGAGAACTACGCGTTCCCGAAACTGGGCAATATGACGACCGGCGGGATCACCGCTGCCGACATCATCTCCGTCCTCACGCCGATCTGGCAGGAAATCCCCGAAACAGCCCGCCAGGTCCGCAACCGGATTTGCGCGGTGCTCGACTACTCCCACGCCAAGGGCTGGCGCTCCACGGAGGCTCCATCGGGTAACAGCAGCCTGAAAGCAGGGCGAGGGCTGCCTAGGCAGATCAAGAAACCGGCAAACCGCAAGGCGATGCCATACGTGGCCGTTCCTCCATTCCTGACCGCGTTGCGACGCAAGCCATCCTATTCGCGTCTTGCGCTGGACCTCCTCATCCTGACAGGCGTTCGCTCGCAGGAAGTGCGGCTTGCGAAATGGGACGAATTCGATCTGTACCAGCACCTTTGGACCATCCCAGCCGAACACATGAAGCGCAGCAGGGCACACATCGTGCCGCTGTCAGAAGCGGCTCTGGCGGTGCTCGTGAAGGCCGATGCAATGCGGCTTGAGGGTGCTGAAGTGGTCTTCCCCGGCATGACCGGCAAGGCGATGTCCAACATGACGCTGCTGAAGGTCATGCGCGACATGCAGGAGCCGTTCCACGTTCACGGTTTCCGCTCCAGCTTTACCGACTGGGCGGCAAACGAAGGCTTCGCCAATGCGGTGGTCGAAGCGGCACTGGCGCACAAGACGCCTGACGCAGTGCAGGCCGCCTATCGCCGTACGACCTATCTGGGCACTCCGGATAATCCGGGCGCGCGGGTGAAGCTGATGGAGGCTTGGGGGAGCTATTGCTCCGGGTAGCAATCTGCGCAAGGTTCTGACGAATTGTGCTGAAATCATTGACGGTCTTGCTTTGACTACCCAGTGTGCCCATATCCGCATTTCCTCGGCATGAGGTTCTTCCCACGTGACCATTTGGGTTTTCCTGAATGAGCCACTTCGGGGCATTCGAATATGTGTCCAATGGGCCATGCAGAATGTCGTTTGGTTGGTGATCCGCGCGAATGCGCAAGGCCGCCGGGGATAAGTGGGAGAACCCGCGGTTATGACGAAACAAAAGATTTCTCATTACTGTGGCCTCGCCTTGGACTGGGGAACACGCGTGCTTAAGTTCGCTTATTACGCTCTCAAGTTCATAGGCGAGGTCACCAACTATCGTGCGCAACCTCTTCGATCATCATTTCACGCTTAAGCCAGGGACTAAAGTCTACGTCCCAACGGATCATGGCCGTGAGATCGGCGGCGAAATCAAGAAGCGCGTCGAAGGTCTGTGGAAGGCACCTCCTTACTTCTTTCATCTTCGTGAAGGTGGACATGTCGCTGCAGCAAGGTTGCACCAACACCAACCTTGGATCGCTTCGATGGATCTTAAGCGATTTTTCGAGCAGATCAGCAGAAGCCGTGTGCACCGCTCGCTTCTACGCATTGGGTTGCCTAGCGACGAAGCGTTCGAGATGGCCTGTGACAGCGTGGTGGACAAACACCCGCCACATCGAAACTTCAGCATCCCATTTGGTTTCGTTCAATCACCGCTTCTGGCTTCGCTTGTCCTCGCTCATTCGGCGTTGGGAACTCGACTGGCAAGGCTCCGTCATGATGGGCTGCGTGTTTCAGTATATGTCGATGATTTGACCATCTCGAGCGACGATGAAGCATCGCTCACCGAAGCGGTTAATACGCTGCAGGTTGCTGCCGATTCCAGCAACTTCGAATTCAATGATGCTAAGACTCAGGGGCCGGCACCTGAGGTGACAAGTTTCAACATTCGATTCGGTTCTGGGCGAATGGAAATCATCGCGGATCGGATGGCAGAGTTTGAAGTCGCTATCCGAAATGGTTCTGAATGGACTATCGGTGGCATCCTTGGTTACGTCGGTGCAGTGAACGAGTTGCAGGCCGAGGAGTTGGGCGAGATTGCTGGACTGGCAGGTGATTGACGTCCCGTTTCTGTGTCGATCAACGCAGCTGGAATCAGGGCTTGATCTGAATTGAACAACTGACCGGCCTTTCCTCCTTACGCGCCTTCTCGGTGCATCGGTCCAATTCTTCTCGGTTTGCGTTCAGTGTGCTGTGCGTCACCATCAACTCCTCCCAGGCTTGGGGGTTCTGAGATCGGATCAGACGAATGCCCGCTTCCACTATGCTAGGCTCTCCAACAGCCCTGCGAGCCATCCGTTCGGGCCATTGCCAGCTTTCGGGCATGGCGCGGGCAATGGTGCCGGGGAGGATCGACCAAAGCAGGATACCGGCAGCCAACCCCACGCCTGCAAAGCGCCAGGTCTGACGCTTCTGCTCGTCCTCGGCGCGGACACGGCCGACAATTGCGGCGAGCCGACCGGTTGCAAGGTCCAGGTCTTTGCGCCCGTGCCGGAACAGGTCGCTGGCATCGCGCAACATGTCGAGCGAGGCGCGCTTGATCTGAACCGCGACATCTTCCGGGGTCAGCTCGATGGCAGGCTTGTTGCCGATTGCGGTCAACGTCTTGGAGACCTGTGCCAGCTGGCTGGCCATCTGGCTGAGCGTTGCGGTGTAGTCCGGGATAACGATGTCGGCGCGTTCCCTGGCCATGTTCTGCACCGTATGGCGCACCATCGCCATTTCACCTTCGAGGCGAGCGAATGCCTCCGTCGCCGGATCGGACTCTTCTACCGCATCCCGTTCAGGTTCCAGTTCCGGCTGCTGAGCCGGTGGCTCCTCGACATCAAGGTCCAGTTGCACTTCTTCGATGTGGTCGTCTTCCATGTCGTTTCTCCTAGATGCCCATGTCGAAAGCGCGGGTGCGCTCGCGGGCGAGGGTTGCGGTGAGTTCGTTGGCGATGCTGCGTTCGGGCTTCAGATCGATGCCAAGCTCGCGGGTCTTGCCGCGCAGCAGGCCTTCGACCTGCGGATCGCGTTCAAGCCCCTTCGCCAGCTCGGTCAGCTTGGCCGACACGCGGGCAGCGCCTGCACGGTCGCCCTGCTGCTCAAGCTGCTTGCGCGCCGCGCTCAGCCCCTGCCAGTCGCTGACAAAGCGTTCGGATCGCAGCGCCGGATCGGTGCGCACGGCGGCTTCGTTCTGCATGGCGCGCATGGTTTCCTGAGTCCGCCCGCCAGCGGCCTCTGCGATCAGCTTAGGACGCCGATCCAGCGCCTTGGCAAGGTCCGTGGCGGCAAGTGGCCGGATCGCGTCGAGCACCTTTCCTGCCTTGTCCAGCGCATCCTTCTGATGCGGGAGGACGGGCAAGCCCTGGGTCTGCATCGTTCCAATATCGCCAAGCGCACGGGCATAGCGTTCGATTGCACGGCGCTGCTCGTTCTGCGTGTTCGCCTGCGCCGGAAGCGGCTCAAGCTGACGTGCTTGCGGGCGGAAGTTACCAAAGATGGATTTGGCCTTTTGCGGCACCTGCCGAACCATCTCCATGACCCGCTCGCGGAAGCTGATGCCGCGCAGTTCAGCGAAAGCCTGTTCGGGCTTGTAGTCTCCCGCCATGTCCTTCCCGCGCTCACGGCTGAGGGTGCGGACAAGCTTCGACTGGTCGGCGAAGTCATCGCGGCCATAATGCAGCGCCAGCCCTTCGCGATGGCGAGACAGGGCGACATAGGCGGAATGGCTGTCCATGCCCGGCGTGGCGAGCACATGGGCGCGGTCCACGGTCATGCCCTGCGCTTTGTGGATCGTGGCGGCGTAGCCATGATCGATATGGGCATAATCCTTGGTGTCGAAGGCGACCTCGCGGCCATCGTCGGTGCGCACTTCCATGCGTTGCGCACCTGTTTTTGCGACCGTGCCCAGCGTCCCGTTCTTGACCCCAAGCCCGCGCTCGTTGCGCAGGAATAGGATGCGGTCGCCCGGCGCAAACTGGCGCTCGCCTCGTGCCGCCTTGATCGTTGCATCGGCCCCCAGCGCGCTCTCTGCCCGCATCTTGCCGCGCGCTATTGTGTTCAGCTCGCGGACCTCGTCATTGGTGTGGGTGAGGATGATCTGGCCGTCGCCAAAGCTTCCCTGCCGCTCCTGCTCCCACCGCTCAATCAGGGCGGCGCGCGCAGCCTCGCGTGTGTCGGCGGCATGGACCATGCCGCGTTCTTCGTAGGTCTGGATTGCTTCGCCCGTGCGACCTGTCGCAAGCTGTCTGGTCGCATCCTGCTGCCACGCCGATAGCTGGCGGCGAACTTCGCTGATTTCGATCCCGCCATGGCGCTCGTGGATCGCCCGGAAGGCTGCGCCTGCTTCGATAGCCTGAAGCTGCTGCTGGTCGCCAACCAGGACAACCTTCGCGCCTGCCTTGGCGGCATGGGAGAGTACGCGCTCCATCTGCCGCGTGCCGACCATGCCCGCTTCATCGATCACAAGCAGATCATTGGCAGTCAGCTGCTCGCGTCCTTTGCCCCATTGATGCTCAAGGCTGGCGATGGTGCGCGATGCGATACCGGAACCGTTTTCCAGACCTTCGGCGGCAATGCCGGACAGTGCTGCGCCACGCACAGTGTAGCCCGCGCTTTCCCAAGCCTCGCGCGCCACGCCCAGCATCGCGCTTTTGCCTGTCCCGGCATAGCCAACCACGATCGCAAGCTCTTTGGTGTTGGTCACATGCTCAAAGGCTGATTTCTGCTCGCCTGACAGGACCAGACCGCGCTTCGCTGCGCTGGCCAATGCAGCATTTCGCTGGACATCGCTGACACAATGCTTGGTGCGCTGCGCCATCGTGTCGGCGGCGCGATGCAGGCGCAGCTCGGTCTCGATCATCGCGCGCGAAGTGAAGCGGTCTTGCCCGCGTCCGTCCTTGCCCAGAGAGATCAAATCGGGGGATGCGCGCGCGGCATTGTAGGCGGCGTCAAACTGCTCCTTCCCATCGCTGTGCCGGTGGATGAACGCGGCAAGCTCACGTCGCGTAAAGGTGGCTTGCTGGTGCGTGATGGCATCCAGTGCCAGCGCAGGATTGGCAATGATCCGGTCGCCATTGCGCTGGGCTATTGCGCGATGTTCTTCGATCCGCTCGGCTTCCAGCCCGCGCCCGCAAATACGCGAAGCGGCGGGGCCGATCTTGTCCTGCGGTTCCAGTGCAATGCCCTGCGCTTCCAGGCTGCGGTGATCGATCCGCGTATCGATGTCGCGTTCCGCCAGCGCGCGGTTGACATGATCGGCCCAGCGCTCGCGCCATTGCTCGATCAGCGAAGTCTTGTTCCAGTCGCGGACTTTTGCGCCAAACCCGTTCCGGGTTACCTCGCGCATCGTGAGCATGACATGCGCATGGGGCTTGGCCTTGCCGTCCTCACCAATATCCCAATGCACATTGAGATCGGCAATCATGCCCTTCTCGACGAACTCGGCTTTCACGAACTCGCGCGCCAGCTTGATGTTGTCTTTCTTCGACAGCTCGCGGGGCAGGGCGAACTCGACTTCGCGGGCAAGCTGGGCATCCTTGCGCTTCTCGGCGGCCTCGACCGCGTTCCACAAAGTGGCTCGGTCTGCGAAGGCTTCGGGCGCGCCTTTTGGCAGCATCACTTCCGAATGAAGAACGCCTGCCTTGTTGGTGAAGTCATGGGTTCTGTCGATGCGCTCATCGTGCAGCTGTTCGCCCGCACGATAGGCCGCTGCCGCAACGGCACTGCGTCCACTCGACCTTCCGATGACCTTTGCGCTGAAGTGAAAGATTGCCATGTCGGCAATTCAGTTACACCGCAAACGCAACGTCGGCACGACGTATAAGCGCGCCCTCTCATGATAAAATCCTGATCGGGACTAGGCGGTATCACACTGTCCCGGCGACCTTACTGCATTGTGAAAGCTCACCGATTATCATGTCCCCATCACACCAACGATGGAGACCACATATGCGCAAACCCCGCGATTTTGATTCGGAACTGAAGGCACTTGCCGACAAGGCAAAGCAGTTGAAGGAACGCCGGGTGCGCGACCTCGGTGCGCTGGTTACGGCAACCGGAGCCGACGCGCTCGATGCTGATGTGCTGGCTGGGGCACTACTCGATGCAGCGGCAAACTCAGACAAGGCAATCGGTGAGGGCTGGCGCAAGCGCGGCGCGGCCTTCTTTCAGGGCAAGCAGAGGAACACTTCGAGCGGACCTCGCCAGCAGTCGGAAGTCACTCTTCCGCTCGACGGCGGCGGGGCATCGGCTTGAGGCAGCAAGGGCACGAACCGATATGCGCGAATGGCAGGTCAAACGACGCGAGCGGACCCGACAACTGATCGAGCTGGGCGGCCTGGTCGCCAAGGCCGATCTGGTCGAACTGACCGACGATGATCGCGCTGCGCTCTACGGCGCGTTCCTCACCGTCGCTGCTAAGCTGCGCGGGCCTGAAGGTGAGCAGGCGCTGGTGCTGTTCCGGCGCAAAGGGAGGCGGGCGTTTGAGGCGGAGCAGCAGAGCTGAGTTGGACGAGCGTCATGGCGAATTCTTATGACTTTCCATCTGCTGGCTGATGGCAGCTAAGCGCCCCAATGGCGGACATTAGAAGTGGTGCGCGAAATAACTGAAAGCAGACCTCTGAATGCGGTGCCAAGGACTTGCCACGAACAGCGGCATTCAGATCGCGAACTCGAGATCCGGAGCTTCTCGGACAGCATCGAAATGGGACACTTGGCGTTTCAAGGTCCTTGCCAGCTGGCCTCAGCTAACAGGGCCGTGTCTCTCTTGAGTAAGGCAGGACGGTAGATTGACCGCAAGAATTTGAAGGTCGTCGATCTGGAGGCTCGTGGGGGAGGCATCGTCCCCATTCATCGATGAAAACGCGAGCTTCGGCCTGAACGGACGAGTTCCATTCTTGTCCTGCGCTAGCGTGAAGTGAAATGCAAAATCCTGCCAATGGCCATCGCCCTGGATGTTTTCATTGCCGTGTATTGTGAATGGAGCTTTCTCCAATGCTTCGAACCGCGCCATGCCGAGCGGGCGGCTCTGGCTTAGTGCGGTAACGCGAATATCGGTGTCAGCCCTGATCCGCCCCACGACCGAGAATTGATTCGATGGCAACACGCGCAGGAAAGTGGAGGTGGTCAAAGAAATCGTACCGTTGGCTTCATGTGCGGTCAGGTCGAGAAAATTACCCCCTACACCGCTGAATACATGATCGAACTCCCCACCGACCACTTTCAGAGACCGATCAATAGCATCGCCGAAGACCGCATTCTCGAAATCGCCCGATCGCAGGAGATCACGTGTATCGTCACATGTTTTCGGCAATGGCGTGGGTGCCGAGCCGCTCGCATGGCGCAAGTTAATAACCCCGTGACCGCCATTGCGAGAAATTCTGGTTCCTAGTTCTCTTGATAGCCGGGCGATCCGGTTCAGAACGTTTTCGCGCATTGAGCCGACCGCAGGCACCGGCCGGTAATCCAGTACACGGATGGGGATCATTTCCGCACGGATCACAACCCCATCCTCTAACCATGCACGGAGGGCGAAACTGCCATGCGTTTCGAGGAAATACTGGTCGAACAGGAAGTTGCCTGTCGAATAGGCAATCAGGGCTCCGTTATAGATCTCCAGCCCGTGGGGGACATGTGGATGGTGCGAGGCGATCAGGGTTGCACCGCTATCGACGGCTAGCTTCATGCGTCGCTCGCTCTCCTCGGTCGGGCCTTCGCTATATTCGCGACTGCCGTGATACTGAGCGATCACTTCGCATCCCGTTCCAGCCTCGCGCGATACGCTTGCCTTGATATTCGCATCGCTCCCATAGGCAGCGCCGCCTTTCCCGGGCTCGGCAATCTGGTTAGGTTCGACGCGGCCCTTCCAGCCGACATATCCCAGCAAACAGAAATTCTGCTTGCCTGCCTTCAGGCGCGAAGCCCGAAGCGCCTGTTCCTCATCCAGACCGGCACCCGACCATGCGAGCCCTGCCGCTTCTACCGCTTCGATCGTGGTGATGAGACCATCTTCGAGATAGTCATAGCTGTGGTTATTGCCGAGTGAGACATGGTCGAAGCCCGCGTCCTTCAACGCCTGAGCCAACTCGGGCGGAGCAAAGAACACGACACTTTTAGGCGGGGAATTGCCGAAATCGCGTGACGAGAGCACGATTTCCAGATTGACCGAAGCAAGGTCCGCACTTTCGATATAGGGTCGCATCGGTTCGAGCAGCGCCTTGATATCCGTCAGGGCATCGCTCGGATCGACTAGTGCCTTTTCACCCCAGATCGGCTCGATGTAACGTCGTCCGGCCATCGCATCGCCTGCGAAGAACAGCTCTGTCCGGCCGTCCTTGCGGGCCACCACTTCGATGCTTGGTATGCGCAGGCATTTGCACTGTGCATCGTAGATCTCCGCGATCCCGAAGGTCTGGATTGCGGTGTGAATGCTCTGGCCCTCGATCCGGACCTCGTAATATGCATGCGGTTCAAGTTCGGTGCGATAGCGTCCTTCATCATCGACCAGTGTAGGCTGCCTGTTGATGCTGGCCGTGATGCCGGTGAGATCGATTCCATCGAAAGATGTGTCGATTTGGCCGGTAACCGCCATGCCGTCGGCGGAGCCCGTGTCGGTCACGGAATGCGCGCATGCGGTGGCCAGTAGCGTCGCTGCGACAGCCAACCATTTTCCCACCGACCCGTCTCCCCAAGGTGTCAATCCTTGCATGGATTATCACTCGCACCAACCACCATGCCAAGCGGGTATCGCAATCTGCGCCATAGCTCCAAGCTATGGTCCCACTGCGGAAATGTCATGTCGCGGGGCGGTTCGTCGGCGCAGACTTATCTCATGGGACGGCCACGGACAGCCCTTGTCATAGGGGGAGGAATTATCGGAGTTACAAGTGCTTATGCACTAGCTCGTGATGGCTGGCGCGTACAGCTGGTGGAGCGCAACCATGATGTCGCGCTCGGCGCCTCGCTCGGCAATGGAAAACAGCTGAGTTACAGCCACACCAATGCGCTGGGGAGTCCCAAGATGATTCCCAAGATTCCGGGTCTGCTGCTGGGACTGGACGATTCCTTTCGGCTCAGTCTGCGCCCGGAATTGCGGTTCGTTGAATGGCTCCTGCGATTCATGGGCAATTCGACCGGCCCCGCCTATCGCCGGAACACGCTGCAAACGCTCGCGCTGGCAAATGAATCGCGCAGAGCGATAGATCGCTTGCTGGAACGGCACCTGATTGAGTTCGACCGTCGGAAGGTGGGCAAGCTGGTACTGCTGCGCGGAAGAAAGGAAGTCCAGGCGGCGCGCGCAAGCATGGAACTCAAGCAAAAGGCCGGGCTTCGTCAGAACCTGCTGAGTGCCGGAGAAGCGGCCGAGATCGAGCCGGCGTTGGTGCAAAGCTCCGACCCTTTGACGGCCGCACTCTACGCACCGGATGACGAGACCGGCGATTGCAACCTTTTCGCCAGTGAGCTGTCTGCATTGATTTGCCGCGAATATGGTGTCGGGGTCCTGACCGGACGCGAGGCCGTCTCGCTGGAACGTAAAGCCGGTGATACGCGGGTCAGGCTGGACACCGGTGAGATACTGTCTGCTGATCAGGTGGTGATAGCCAGCGGATATTGCGCAAGCCAGCTGCTCGCACCCCTGGGCCACAAGCTGCCGATTACACCGATGAAGGGCTATTCCTTTACCGCACCCATCGGGAATGCTCCTCCGCAGGTGTCGATTACCGACAGCAAACGCAGGATCGTTTTCACCCGGGCCGGTGACAGACTCTTGGTGGCCGGCATTGCCGAGATCGGGCGGCTGAATGCCTCGGTGGATCCCGCCCGGCTGGAATCGATGAAGCGATCTGCCCGACAATCGTTGCCCGAAGCTGCAGACTATTCAAAGGTAGATGCCGGATGGGCAGGTTTTCGGCCGATGACACCGAATTCGCAGCCTATCATTCGCCAACTGGAACCCGGAATAGCAGTGAATGCGGGGCATGGAATGCTCGGCTGGACGCTGGCGATGGGGTCCGCGGACCGCCTTTCACAGGCAGTCGCCCAGCACTAGTTTTCGGGACAGGCGCCCTCCTCTCAGGTGCCTGTCCCGATCTGTCAGCTAGACATCGTCCGCAGAGACATATTCCTCGACATCGATCTCGCCTGCCATACGGCCCACAGCGACCGCCACAACCGCGTCGCCTGTTACATTAGTCATAGTCCGCATCATGTCGAGCAGGTGGTTGATACCGGCGACAAAGGCGATCGTTTCGAGCGGCACACCGATTGCGGAAAGCACCAGGCTCATCATTATCAGCCCCGCGCCGGGCACACCCGCAGTGCCGATCGCACCCAGCGTCGCGGTTAGGCCGATCAGCAGGTAGGAAATCCACGTCAGTTCCACGCCGAAAGCCTGCGCGCCGAAAATCGCGATCACGCCAAGGTACATGGCCGTGCCATTCATATTGACCGTCGCCCCCAGCGCCACTGCGAAGCCGGAGATGCTCTTTGACACGCCCAGGTTCCGCTGAACGCAGCGCAGCGTGATAGGCAGGGTCGCGTTGGAGGATGCGGTCGAAAATGCGACCGCCTGAGCGTCCACAATCCCGCGATAGAAATCCAACGTGGGAAGTTTGGCAATGAAACGCAGGATCGCGGGGTAGACAAGCAGCAGGATAATCCCGCAGCCGACATAATTCAGGATCACCAACTTCGACAGTGGCATTAGCGCCTCGAAACCGAAGGTGCCCGCCACCCATGCCATGAGCGCGAAAACCCCGAAGGGAGTGAACTCCATCACGATGATGGTCAGGCGCTGCATAACTGCCGAGGCGGCCTCGATCCCGCGTGTAAGCGGCTTGGCCTCTTCACCCGTCATCAACAGCGCCATACCGAACATGATCGCAAAGATGATCACCGGCAAGATCTGGCCCTGCGCCATCGACATGACCGGGTTTTCCGGGACGATTGCGATGATCATCTCCACCAGCGACTGGTCCGGAGGAGGGGGTGGAGCAGTTCCATCGGGAAGCTCGATAACCAGTCCCGAACCAGGCTTCACCAGCGTGGCGAGCACCATGCCAGTGGTCACTGCAATGATCGCGGTCGAAAAGAACAGTGCCATCGCGCGCCCACCGACCGAGCCGAGCTTGCGGATATCGCCAATCGCCGCAACCCCGCCGACTAGGCTGAAGAAGATCAGCGGCACCACCAGCATCTTGATCAGCCGGATGAACAGGTCGCCAATCCATTTGATAGCGACGATGTCCTCGCCCACCGCGAACCCCGTCGCGACGCCGAGCACGAGCGCCAGCACCACCCGCTTCCATAGCGAGGTCGCAAACCACTTTTTCAGCATGACGTGTCCTTCAGCAGGGGTTCGCCCGGAAGCGCGCCGGTATAGTCGCCGTCCGCTATCAGCTGCTTGCCGTTGACGATGAGGTGGCGCACTCCGGCCGAATATCGCGTCGGCTCCTGGTAGGTCGCAAGCGGCGCAAATTTTGCGGGGTCGAAGACCACCAAATCTGCCGCATATCCGGGTGTTAGATAGCCGCGATCGGGAAGGCCGATAAGGTCGGCGCTGGCACCCGACGAACGACGGATAAAGCGGGTAAGAGGCATTGCGCCATCGACCACGAGATCGCGATAAGCCTTAGGAAAGCTTGCATATTTGCGCGGATGCCCGGTCGATCCGTCGGACCCGGTGACCACCCAGTCTTGCCGGGCGAAAGCGGCGATGTCGCTTGCGCTCATGTTGAAGGAGGCGACCCGCGCATCGCCCTGGCGCAGAATTGCTATGGCGGCATCGACCGGCTCCAGCTGCATGGCCTCTGCCGCTTGCGCCAGCGTCTGCCCCGGGGTGACCGGCGCATCTTCGAGGATGCCGGTGACTAGCAGCTTGTCGGCACCGCCCCTGCGCGCGAGGCCTTCGATCATGCCATCGCGGATACGGGCCGCCTCGGCCGGATCGGCAAGGCGCTTGCGCAGACTGCCCAAACCGCCTTCCAGCGCCCAGCGCGGAACCAGCGCGTTGCTGATCCGCGTTCCTGATGCTGCCCAGGGGTACTGGTCGGCAGTGACCCGCTGGCCATTCGCCCGCGCCGCCTCAACCAGGGCGATCATTTCCGAACTCTTGCCCCAAACCGCCGGGCCGAGAGCCTTTATATGAGAAATATGCACCGCGATCTGCGCCCGCCGCCCGATATCGAGCGTTTCCTCGACCGCACCGGTTACGGTAATGTTATAGGTGCTTTCGTCGCGCATATGGGTGTCGAAATAGCCGCCCATCGAGCCCGCGACCCGCGCGATCTCGACCACTTCATCGGTCGCAGCATAGTTCTGCGGAACGTAGTAGAGCCCTGCCGACAACCCCCATGCACCTTCGCACATCGCGGAACGAGCGAGCGCCGTCATCTGCGCCAGTTCGGCAGCGCTTGGTGCGCGATTTTCCTTACCCAGCGCCGCCTCACGGATCGGACCGAAGCCGGCAAGATACGCGACATTGGTGCCCACCCCGCCTGAGCGTGTGGCATCGGCCTGCGCAGCGATTTCGGGCTTGCCGTAGCCGTCATTACCGACAACGACCGTCGTGATGCCTTGGAAAGCGAAAGCAAGGTTTGCCCTGTCCATCGGATCATCCGAGGCGAGTTCCTCGTCCGCATGGGTGTGGGGATCGATGAAGCCCGGAGCGACAACGAGACCTCTGGCATCGATGCTGCTTTCGGCGCGATAGGTGCCTCTCGCGTCCGCACCGATGTACAAGATACGGCCATCGTCAATGACTACATCGGCGGTACGGCCTGCGGTGCCCGTTCCGTCGAACACCGTCCCGCCGGTGACGATCAGTTCGACGTCGGTCTTTCCGCTGTCTTCCGGAATTGTCTGGCAGGCTCCAAGCAAGGCGAGGCAAAGGCCCGAAACGATAGTTCGAGAAACCGGCCGGAAGGTCATTCGCTTTCGGTTTCCAGCAACGTCTTCATCATGGCCCGCGCTGCGGCGGTTCCGAGTGTCTTGACGAGCTCCCGATCGGTCTCGTCGCCCAGTTCGAATGTCGCCGTCGGAACGCCGTACTCGTCGTAGATCCAGTTTTTCGAAACACCCCGCCCCGCGCTATAGCCGGGTTCCTCGACCACCTCGTAGTTCGGGACCCGCGCCTGGTAGTCGGCCAGCCAGGCATCGGTAAAGCCGGGAGGATCGGTCTCAATGTCCTTCGAAAGCGTGTAGACCACGTCCTTCTGGGTCGAATGGAAATCCAGGAAAAACGTAAGATTGCGTGCAGGATCGGCTTCGATTGCGGCAATCATGTCTCCCATCAGCCGGGTTTCAGGCTGGCAGAACTTACCCCAATCCCGGTTGAGATCGACCCCGCCCGTCGCATGACGCCAGTGTCCACGTACGACACCGTCGGGATTGAGCATCGGGACGACTACCGTCTGGAACCGCGCGCGGAAACGGCGCGCCAGATCATTATCGGCGAGCAGTTCTTCGACGAAGGGAAACATTGCCAGCGCGCCGGACACCTCCGGCGGGTGCTGTCGCCCGACCAGCACAATGGATTCGCGCTGCTGTGAGAAAGGATCTGCGATCGTCAGGAGTGGAATGTCGCGTCCCTCCGCAGACTGGCCGAGTACACTGCGGCTGGCATCGGCATGCCTTTCCAATTTGCCAAGCCACTTGTCGTAGGTAGCAGGGACGACGATTTCTTGCGCCGAGATAAAAAACGGGCGACCATCGCTCTCCAGCGCGATCCTAGCCATTTTGCTACCCGCAAGCTCGCTCACCTTGACCTGCCCCTGGTCGAGATAAGTCCAAGTGACGCCGTCATAGCTGATTTTCGGCCAATAGCGGTGACCATGCTCGGTATAGGAAAGCGACAGTTTCATTTCGGTCGGTGCAGCCGGAGTTACGCGGAAGGCGTACCAGGGGCTGGGATTGATCGGCGGCTCGTCTTCGGGCGCGATCGTGATAGCGATATTCGTACCATCGCTGACCGTGCAACTGGCAAGCGCACCAGCGGGGAAATCCGTATCGACCGCCAGAAGGTTGCTTGCACAGCGCGCGCTTTTGAGGGCGCTTGCGGGTAACGAGGCGACGCTCGTTGCGTCGTGTGGCGTCGCGCAGGATGCAAGCAGCAAGCTACCGGCAAGAGATGCCAGGAAGAGTGTACGCATTTTGGCGGCTCCCTTGCCGGTAACAGCTTTCAGTTCAATCACTCCGGATGAAGCTCGTCAGAATTCCTTCCTGAGCGAAACGGAGAACTGGCGTCCCCGGGCAGAGTGCAGGTCGCTCATGAAGCCGAAGCTTTCGTCAGCAAGCGGCGGATCTTCGTTGAAGATGTTGTTGAAGCCCACCCGCAGGCGCGTCCCGTCGAACGCGGTGTCGTTCTCGATGGTGTAGCTCACCGCTACATTGAGCGTGAACCAGTCGTCAACGGTGTAGAACTCGCCCGTATCGTCCTGGGTGGCGCTGGTGTCCTGAACCTTGCCGACATAGCGACCGAAGAGGCTCGCAGTTACCGGACCGGAATCCCAGCGAAGAGCAGCAGTCCAGCGCCATTTCGGGCGGCCATTCTGCAGGCGGAGTTGGCCGATGTTGTCGATCGTGATCTCGTCCGGCAGCGTGCCGTCGTTGACCGCATCGAGCAACAATTGACCGTCAGGACCGGGCGTCTGGAAGAAGCTATCCAGATAGGCCGCATTCACCTTGATGTCGAAATCGCCTGCACCGAAGTCCGGCAGTGCGTAGAATAGGCCGAAGTCCCAGCCCTTCGACACGCGGCTGTCGAGGTTGCGATAGGGATCGAGCACGCGGATAACGGTGCCGGCAGGGGCAAGCCCGCTGCCCGCGAACAGATCGATCTGGTCCTGGTCCGGATCGGCGCGGATTACGTTCGGGTTGCTCGAACCTTGCAGGCGCAGCAGCAGGTCGAGAGCCAGCGCGTTTTCGTCGCCGAACACGCCAACGATACCATCCTGTTCGACGCGCCAGTAATCTGCAGTCAGCGTGAGGCCCGGAACGAAGTTCGGCTGGAAGACTACGCCGAGATTGATGCTCTCGGTATCTTCTGGCTGCAGTTCATTTGTGCCGGTACGCAGGCTAATCGTGCCCTGGCCCGAACAATCGCCGAAGTCGGTGATATCGCCGGCCTGGATCTGTGCGAAACACTGAACGAAGTCGTCCCGGGTGTTCGAACGGGTCGTGCCCAGGTCGTTGACCTGTACGAGGTTCGGCGCCCGGAAGCCCTGCGACCATGCGCCTCGGAACAGCAGCCCGTCGAACACGGTCCACGAAGCCGCGATGCGCGGAACGATGGTCGTCTCTTCAATATCACTGAAGCGTTCGAGACGGCCAGCCAGCTGAAGGTTGAATTCCTCCATCAGCGGGATGTCCATGTCGGGCGAGACAACCGGCACGAGTGCTTCGGCAAATGCCGAGTAGACTTCGCGATTGCCGCTGGTATCGGGCGAGGGACTCGATCCCATCACGTCGCTCCCGAAGAAGTCGCCCGAGAAGGAGTTGGTATAGGTGTTCGTACCGTCGAGGCGCGGATCGCGATCGTCGATAAAGGTCTCGCGGCGGAATTCGATACCGGTCGCAAGACCTACGGGACCGCCGGGCAGCTCGAATACGTCCGGACGCGAGAGCTTGAAATCGGCCAAGGCAAGGCTGGTTTCACCTTTGCGAAAAACATCGACCGTAAAGCTGTCGATCACCGATTGCGGATTGGGAGTGCAATCGCCTTCATCGGGATTGTCCACGCATGCCCCGTTGAAGGGGTTGTAAGCGTTCGCATCGCTACGGTTGATCGCCGCTTCGAAGAGAGCGTTCGAAACGCGGTTGCTGGTGAAGTCGGTGCTGTTTGCCTGCGAATAGAGGAAGCCGGTGTCGAAATCCCAACCCCACAGATCGCCGCGAAGTCCGGCCACGATGCGATAAACGTTCTTGTCGACGCGCACATTGCGCGGGCCTGCATCGATCGGACGATAATCCTCGATGATGATCGTCGCGCCGTCGGGACCGATCCCGTCGATGCCGCCGGTAAGACGGTTGGGATTGGGCGAACCATCAGGCAGCGTCGCAGCGCCCAGCGGGTTCCAGTAGGCTGTCGGCAAGACCGCGATTGGCACAGCAGTCAGGTTCGAACGCTGCTCGAGGTTGCGGTTGGAGTCCGAGCGGTAAAAAGATCCTTCGGCATAGAATTCGACCGAGGGGCTCAGCTCGTAGCTAAACAGACCGGCAAAGCTGTAGCGGTCCTTTTCGGAGAAGAGATCGCGATCTCCTTCGATATTATAGCGTTGTGCTCGATTGACCGTAGTGCCGTTATCGGCACACAGCCCGTTGCCCAGATCGAGGAATCGACTGTCCGATATCGCACTGACATCCTCGAAGGCTCCGCAGGGGCGAACGAAAAAATCATCGTCGTTGAGGTCGGTTGCGCTGCGCGATGCCTGGATATCGAATTCACCCCACGGCGTGTCATTCGAGCTATTATCGAAGCTGAGATCGCCCTCGAACTCAGTACCTTCGACGAACGGGCGTCGGTCGCTATCAGCAGCGTAGTCGCGGATTGAGGACGGGGCGCCATTTTCGTGGAAGTAGTAGCCGTAGAGGCTGACATTGCCGCGCCCGTCGGCGAAGTCGAAGCCATAGCCACCGCGCAGCGAATAGCTGTAGAGGCTGGTGCCCATCGACGCGCGGTAACCCCCTTCGAGGTATCCACCATCGAGATCGGGGCGCAGGATCGTGTTGACTACGCCGGCCACAGCGTCGGCGCCATATACTGCCGACGCGCCGTCACGCAGTACTTCGACGCGGCGGACGCTGCCGGGGACGATCTGGTTGGTGTCGGGCGAAACGACAGGGACCAGAAGCTCGGTCTGGAAGCCCGGGTTGAGGACCATGCGGCGACCGTTCAGCAGCAACAGGGTGTTGCCAGTGCCGAGCGCGCGAAGGTTGATCGAGGCAATGTCGCCGCGCGCGCCATTGACGCCGCCAACCGTACTCTGGTCGTTGAAGGCAACCGAACCGGCTTGCGGGATCGCACGGAACAGCTCGTCGCCCGACGCGGGGTCGATCGTCTCGACATCGGCCTCCGAGACCACGGTGACCGGCAAGACGTCGTCGACCTTGGCACCCTGGATCTGCGAACCCGTGACAATGATCACGGCATCGGTATCTGCGTCGTCATCGTCGACGGCAGGGGCGGGGGCTTCTGCCTCAGCGTCGGTCTCGGCAACATCCTGCGCCAAGGCGGGCTGAGCGGCTAGCGCTGCGAAAGCCGTACCGCACATCAGTGCGACTACCGACCTGGTTGACTTGATCATGTGATCCTCCCTCAATTCTTCTCACCCGCATCAAGTTCGGGCTATCGGACCAATGCTGCCCCAACTGGGATGCGTCGACAATCGCAACGGGCCAAGCATTTGGGAGCGTGGATATAGAGAAAGGTTATGGGTGGGGCGTGACGAGGGAGGAAATCGTTTCGTCGAACTCGTTCAATATGCTGCGCAGCGTCGCTACGGTGTGATCGACCAGCTCGTCATCGGCATGGTCGGCAAGGACATTGGCGTAGATCTGAAAGGTTGGGAAATCATCCAGCATGTAGCGGTGCAGTCCCGTGCCGAGATGCGAAAAGGCAGTATACTGGTCTGCAATCGCATAGCCGACACGTTTGCGCACCAGCGACAGGGCCATGTGATAGGTGTGAGTCGTTACAACCTCCAAGGGTTCGACTTCCTGCGTCGAGAGCACGTCCCCGATCAAGGCGCCTAGCGGCCCTGTTTCGCGCATCCCGATAAAATCGGTTTCGTGGAGGATCGATGAATCGATGCGCCTCTTGTCCTGTTGGATCGCATCGCCCGAGACCAGAACGAACCTGCCTTCTCCAAGGTGAAAGGACCTGAGCCGCGGATCCTCGAATTTTTCATATCCAATGCATAGGCCGCTGCGTCGCTCGTAAAGATCCTTGGCGATCTCGGCCGAATGGAGAGTCGTCAGTTCAAAACTGAATAATGGGTCGCTTTGGCGCATGCGCGCAATAAGCTCTGGCGCCACGGACAGGCTGAGCGCCGGAAGGATGCCAAGCCGCAAATGTCCGCCACGACGATTGCGGATATTGGAGGCCGAGCGCCTGAGCATCCTGATCTGATCGTAGATGTGTTCGACGTCGGAGTAGAGTTCTTGCGCTTCGGGGGTTGCAATCAAACGCCCCTTTTCGCGGCTGAACAAGTCGAACCCCAATTGATCCTCAAGGTGGCGCAGAACCTTGCTTACAGAAGGCTGCGAGACATTAAGGTTACGCGCGGCCCCACTGATCGAGCCCGCGCGATAGACATGGTAGAAGATTTCAATCTGTCGCAAGCGCATATGTGCTTGTGTGCCGTGCCAAGAAGGATGGCAAGCCTCAGGCGCTAATGTGTGTGGTAGGACACGCTGTCGATCATGGTGCTTTGGAGCAATTCGCCCATAGAGAGGGCTGAGAAACGGGGTCGACCATGTGCGGCGTGAGGAAAGGCTCATTAGCTGGTTTGGAATTTGGCGTTCATCGCTCGAAAGATCTATCTGGGTTCTGCGATGCCAAGCCGGTCCTGATGTCGTGAATCTTCATGTCGGTATTGCGCGCGATGTTCAGGGGCGACATTTACAGCGAGATTGTCCGCATCAAGGCCGTGAGCGGAACGACTGCTTTCGCCCATTTGACCGATGAAAGCTGACAGTCTACTCACGGCCAGTTTCAGTCATTGTGGGCAGCCAGGAGGTTAGGCTGGACATAGATCTCTCTCCTTATGCAAACTCGAAATCGGCAACGGTCGCCATTGCGACGGATTCTGAACTCGATTCGCGCGAAATCCGGCACCGGTGGCACGGGAATCCGTCGTCGCATGCGCTCATTTGCGTAAGGCTGTCGCAATATCAGGCCAACACAGAATAATGTTCAGAACTTAAGCTGGCTATGTCGTTTATCCTCCAAAGTCTCTAACCGTCCAGAATCGTTTCAAGTAACTCAAATCGCAAAAGATTCGTCTGAACTCCCGCTCGTTCGACCTCTTGCGTTGCTCAAGAAAGTTCTCATTATGTTCCGTAGAGGGGCTGCCAATGTCAAAGTGAGAACGCCCAATGTCCAATACCGAACGCATCATCCGACTTAAGACCGTACTCGACCGCACGGGCCTTTCGCGCTCGACCATTTATCGCAAGATCGCTGATGGCACATTCCCTTCGCAAGTGAAGATCAGCGTGCATGGAGCGGGCTGGCACGAGTCAGCCATCAATCGCTGGATCGCCGATCCTGTGCACTATCGTGAAGAGGAACCGGTGGGATGAGTGAGCAGCAATCTGTCGAGCCGATCTGCGTCAGGGTCAATGACGCTGCCCGCATGATCGGTGTCGGGCGCACAAAGCTTTATGAGCTGATCTCCAGCGGTGAACTCGAAACGGTGAAGATCGGCAAAGCAACGCGCATAACGACAGCCAGTCTGCACAATCTTGTTGAGCGGCATCGGGCAACGAATTGACCAGGCTGCCAACTCGCAATTGGACAGTGTCCGCACGTGCCATTATGCTGCACTTAGGCGCTCCGCGAACCGCGCATTTATTCAGCTTCTCGGCCAGAACGCTGAACCGAACCACCGTTAAATGAACAAAAATGTGGGGGAGAGTGTGGGGGAAGGTCTGCCTTTGTTCCAAGAATAGAATTGATATCAAAGCGTTATTTTAGCGGTTCGAATCAAGCCCTGCCACCACCGCCGCTTTTACGAAAAACGACCGCCCCGGCCATTGCCGCGACGGTCGCCTTCCCTCTCCAGCTCGGATCAGCGCTGTTGCTTTGCCAGCGCGCGTGCCCGGTGCAACACGGGCTCGGTATATCCTGACGGTTGCTTCGTTCCCGCCACGATGAGTTCTCGCGCAGCGTTGAGGGCGATCGAGTTTCGCTCGTTCCCGGCCATCGGGCGGTAGGACGGGTCGCCCGCATTCTGGGCATCGACCTTCGCTGCCATGCGGTGCAGGGCATCGTCCATCATCAGGCGGCTCACGATGCCGTGGTGCAGCCAGTTGGCGATATGCTGGCTGGAGATGCGCAGCGTCGCGCGATCCTCCATCAGGCCGACATCGTTGATGTCGGGCACCTTGGAACAGCCGATGCCGGCATCGACCCAGCGGACCATGTAGCCGAGGATGCCCTGTACGTTGTTGTCGAGTTCGCTAGCGATCTCCTCGGCGGACCAGTTCGCGTCCTCGGCAAGAGGGCCGGTCAGCAGCTTTTCGACCGGTATGATTCTCTCGCTCGCCCGTGCGCGCTGGCGTTCCGCCACGTCGCAGCGGTGATAGTGGACGGCGTGCAGCGTAGCCGCCGTGGGGGAGGGCACCCAGGCAGTGCTCGCCCCGCTTAGCGGATGGCCGATCTTTTCCGCCAGCATGGCCTGCATCCTGTCGGGCGCGGCCCACATGCCCTTGCCGATCTGCGCACGCCCGGCGAAGCCGCAGGCAAGGCCAATCTGGACGTTGCGGTCTTCGTAGGCGGCAATCCATTCCGCCTTTTTGATGTCGCTCTTGCGTTGCATAGGGCCCGCCAGCATCGAGGTGTGGATCTCATCACCCGTCCGGTCGAGGAACCCGGTGTTGATGAAGAACACCCGGTCTTTCACCGCGTGGATGCAGGCTGCGAGATTGGCGCTGGTGCGCCGTTCCTCGTCCATCACGCCGATCTTGATCGTGTTGCGATCAAGCCCGAGCATGTCCTCGACGGCTGCGAACAGGCTGTCTGCAAAGGCGCACTCTTCCGGTCCGTGCATCTTGGGCTTCACGATATAGATCGAGCCTGCGGCGCTGTTGCCGAGACGGCCAAGTCCCTTGAGATCATGCAGGCCGATCAGGCCGGTGACGGCGGCGTCCAGCAGTCCTTCGAAGATTTCCGAACCATCCGGCAGGTGAACGGCGGGGTTCGTCATCAGGTGGCCGACGTTACGCACCAACAGCAGGCTGCGGCTTCGCAAGCTGCGTTCGTCGCCGTGCATGTCGCGATATGTGCGATCGGGGTTGGCCGTGCGGACGACCTTCTCGTCACCCTTGCTGAAGCTGGCGACAAGATCGCCGCGCAGAGCGCCGAGCCAGTTGCGGTATCCGGCAACTTTGTCCTCTGCATCGACGGCGGCAACAGAGTCCTCAAGGTCGACAATGGTAGAGAGTGCGGATTCGAGCCGTACGTCTGCGATGCCAGCCGGATCGTGACTGCCGATGGGGTGCCGGTCGTCGATGACGATCTCGATATAGAGGCCGTTGTGCTTCAGGATGAAATTGTCGCCGATCGTGCCGACAAGCTGGTCTGGATTGGCGAGGGCGGGGACGCCACCGGTCCACTCGCTCCAGGTGCCTTCGGCGAGCGGGATTGCATGATCCAGAAATGCCTTGGCCCAGGCGATGACTTTTGCTCCGCGCTGAGCATCGTATTCCGCGCCGCGGGGCGTGGTGCCATCCAGCGCATCGGTGCCATAAAGGGCGTCGTAGAGACTGCCCCAGCGCGCGTTCACGGCGTTGAGGACGAAGCGGGCATTGAGCGCGGGGACTACCAGTTGCGGCCCGGCAATGGTGGCGATTTCGGGATCGACATTCGCCGTGCCGATTGTGAACGGCTCTGGCTCGGGCACGAGGTAGTCCATCCCGCGCAGCGTGCGTGGAGGGACGCCGATACCCGCATCGGGATTTGCGCGGTGCCAGTCGTCGATCTGCCCCTGCAACAGCTCGCGCCGCGCCAACAGGTCGCGATTTTGCGGCGTGAAGCGATCGGCAAGATCGGCGAGGCCTGACCAGAAGTCCTCGGCTTCGATTCCGGTACCCGGCAATGCCTCGAGCTCGATGAAATCGGCCAACACCGGGTCGACGGCCAATCCCGCGCGCTGGACTGTGCCGGCGCGCAGGGTAGTGGCATCGCCTTGCCGTTGCTGGCGAAGCGATGCGGTAGTCATCGGCCGAACCGTCCCATGCGGTGATGCAGGTTCACCAGCTTGCGGGTCTCGGCATTGTCTTCCCCGTTGCGGATGGCGACTGCCAGCGCGTTGCGGATGAGACCGAAATCTTCGGTCGAGAAGACCGGGCGGGCCATTGTCGGGTGTGCCATATTACTTCTCCTTCTTCGCGTTGCGCCGGCTCATGCGGCAAATTGATTCATGGTGTTGTTCTCGCCGCCGGCTTTCAGGGCTGCTTCTCCGGCGAAGGCTTCCTTGTGGTCGTCACCGATGTCGGAGCCGGCCATGTTCTGGTGCTTCACGCAGGCGATCCCCTGGCGGATTTCCTCACGCTGCACCTGCTTGACGTAGCCGAGCATCCCTTCCTCGCCGAAATAGCGCTTGGCGAGATTGTCGGTGCTCAGCGCTGCCGTGTGGTAGGTCGGCAGGGTGATCAGGTGGTGGAAGATGCCAGCCCGCTTCGCAGCATCGCGCTGGAAGGTGCGGATCTTCTCGTCTGCCTCTTTCGCCAGGTCGCTGTCGTCGTAGTGCTGGCTCATCAGCTGATCGCGTTCGAACATCGACAGATCGCGGCCCTCGGCTTCCCAGGCGTCGTAGACCTGCTGGCGGAAGTTCAGCGTCCAGTTGAAGCTGGGAGAATTGTTGTAGACGAGCTTGGCATTGGGCACGACTTCGCGGATGCGGTCGACCATGCCGGCGATCTGTTCGATGTGCGGCTTCTCGGTCTCGATCCAGAGCAGGTCCGCGCCGTTCTGCAACGCGGTGATGCAGTCGAGAACGCAACGGTCCTCTCCCGTGCCGGGGCGGAACTGGAACAGGTTGGACGGCAGGCGCTTGGGGCGCACAAGCAGGCCATCGCGGTTCATCAACACGTCGCCTTTCTCGCCGACGCCTTCCACGACCTCGCAATCGAGGAAGCGGTTGTACTGGTCGCCCAGGTCGCCCGGCTCGCGGCTGAAGGCGATCTGCTTGGTGAGGCCTGCGCCCAGCGAGTCCGTGCGGGCAACGATGATGCCTTCGGGCACGCCCAGTTCGAGGAAGGCATAACGGATCGCGCGGATCTTCTGCAGGAAGTCCTCGTGCGGAACCGTGACCTTGCCGTCCTGGTGGCCGCACTGCTTCTCGTCCGACACCTGGTTCTCGATCTGCAATGCGCAGGCACCGGCCTCGATCATCTTCTTGGCGAGCAGGTAGGTCGCCTCGGCATTGCCGAAGCCTGCGTCGATATCCGCGATGATCGGCACGACGTGGCTTTTGTGGTTGTCGATGGCCTGCTGCGCCTTTGCGGCAGCGGCCTCGTCACCGGCCTTGCGTGCCTTGTCGAGATCACGGAACAGACCGCCCAGTTCGCGGGCGTCGGCCTGGCGCAGGAAGGTGTAGAGCTCCTCGATCAGCGCGGGAACGCTGGTCTTCTCGTGCATCGACTGGTCGGGCAGGGGGCCGAACTCGCTGCGTAGCGCGGCGACCATCCAGCCCGAAAGATAGAGGTAGCGGCCGTTGGTGCTGCCGAAATGCTTCTTGATGGAAATCATCTTCTGCTGGCCGATGAACCCGTGCCAGCAGCCGAGCGACTGCGTGTACTGGGCCGGATCCTTATCGTAGGTTTCCATGTCGGCGCGCATCACCTTTGCCGTGTGGCGGGCGATATCGAGACCGCTCTGGAAACGGTTCTGCGACCGCAGGCGAGCGGCGAATTCAGGATCGATGCCCTGCCAATCGGCGCCATGGCGGTGCTTGATGCCGGTCTGGCGGTGAATTTCTTCGAAGTAAGTCATGGTGATACGGTCCTTGGCGTTGATGTCGCTTGACCGTCATGTGGCACCCGAATTGGCCGCCGTCGCGCTTTCCGGTGTAATGTTGTCGAACTTTACAAGATTTGCGTGTAAGGTTGTAAACTATGACACTCGCATTGGAATGACGATGGCCGCAAGGACGCTTTACCTCGGACCCCGCCTGAAGAAGCTGCGCCGCGAACTGGGGCTGACCCAGGCCAACATGGCGAACGATCTCGACATCTCGTCCAGCTACATCGCGCTGATGGAGCGCAACCAGCGTCCCGTGACGGCGGAGATGCTGCTGAAGCTGGCGACCACCTATCGCATCAATGTGGCGGACCTGGCGGACGAGGACGCCGACGAGACCGCCGCGCGGCTGCAATCGGCCCTGCGCGATCCGCTGTTCGCGGACATCGCCATCGAACCTCTCGATATAGAGGACATCGCCACCAGCTATCCCGGCATGGCCGAGGCGCTGCTGCGGCTGCACACCGCGTTCGGCGAGGAGCAACTCGCCCTTGCCGAGCGGCGGGATGCAGCGCCGACCGAAAGCGCCGGAGCGGCACCCAGCGATCCGGTGGGTGAGGCGAGGGCATTCCTGGCTGCGCGCAGAAACTGCTTTCCCGAACTGGACGACAGCGCCGCCGCGCTCTCGAAGAAGCTCGATTCCTTTGCAGCGATGAAGGATCACCTTGCCGAGAACCACCAGCTCGACTTGCGCCTGACCGACGACGGGCTGCTGCGCGGCGCGCTGCGCTGGCACGACTATCACCGGCGGCGCATCCATGTGTCGGAGCGGATCGACCAGGCCGGGCGTCGCTTTCAGGCGGCATTGCAGATCGCCATTCTCGAACAGAAGCAGCCGATCGCGCGCATCGTCTCCGAAAGCCGTCTCACCAGCGAGGATGGCAAGCGGCTCGTCCGGCGTGCGTTGCAGTCATACTGGGCCGCGGCCTTGCTGATGCCCTACCGCGCCTTCGCCAAGGCTGCCGAGGACCTGCGCTACGATGTGGAGGCCCTGTGTTCGCGCTTTGCCGTAAGTTTCGAGCAGGCGGCACACCGCCTCACCACATTGCAGCGGCCCGGCGAGGAAGGCGTGCCTTTCTTTTTCCTGCGCGTCGACCGCGCGGGCAATGTGTCTAAGCGGCTGGACGGCGCTGGCTTCCCCTTTGCGCGGCACGGCGGCGGGTGCCCACTCTGGAACGTGCACACGGTGTTCGACCAGCCAAACGTGGTCGACGCGCAGTTGATCGAACTGCCCGACGGGGAGCGCTACGTTTCCATCGCGCGCACGGTGCGGGGCGGGGGCGGCGCATTTGGCGTTCCGCGCGTGGTAAGGTCCGTGGCGATCGCATGCTCGGCATCGCATATGGCCAACCTGGCCTATGGCGAAGCCTTGGCAGACAGCGAGCCGACGCCCATCGGCGTGGCCTGCCGCCTGTGTCACCGGCCGCGGTGTATAGCCCGATCCGCCCCGCCGATGGGCCGCGAGATAGGGCCGATGCGATTCCGCGAAAGCGGTGTGCCGTTCGACTTCTCGATGGAATAGTGCGTCCTAACGGGACGGCAGGCCGGCGAGCTTCGCCTCTACCATCGAGCGGATGTCGATCCTTGCTTTCATGCGCGCCGCCAATAGGGCGGTGCCGCTGATCTTGCGCTGGGCGAACAGCATTTCCGCCGGTGGCAAGTGCCAGGCAGCCTTATCCTGGGCGATGGCCATGCCTTCCTCGCGCACCGTCTTCACGAAAGACCGGTCGCCGAAATCGAAATCGCCGGGCTTGCCTAGCTCATTCACGATCACCGCGATGATCCTGTCAAGGTTTGCACGGTGCGCGTCTGCCGTGTGGCGGGAGAGAAAGCCCGCCGCAATCGCGGCCTCGGCAATCGCCTCGTGATCTTCGGCCAACCCTGCAGCCAGTAGCCTGCGATAGCTCTCGGTAATGTGCGGCGAAACCTCGCGCGCCGCGCCGAAATCGAGCAGCACCAGCTTCTCGCCATCGTCCGAGATCCGGTAATTGGCGAAGTTCGGATCGGTCTGCATCAGGCCGAAGTCGAACAGTTCGCGCAGCACGAGGGCGACCAGCCGCTCCATCATGGCGTCGCGCACTTCTTGTGGTTCGTGCTCAAGCGTATCGATGGATCGGCCCGGCACGAAATCCATCGCGAGCACATTGGTAGTTGTAAGATCGGCGTGAAAGCCGGGGACGATGTATTCGCTCTCGCCTGCCAGCAATTCGCCGTAAGCCCGCATCTGTCGCGCTTCGCGCTGGTAGTCGGCCTCTTCATGCAACTGCTGCTTCGCTTCTCCGAGTAGGGGAGCGATATCCAGGTGCCTGGGAAGCATGCCCGACACCCGCAGCAGGGTGGCGACATTGTCGACATCGGCATCGATCGATTCGCGTACGCCGGGGTATTGAACCTTGATCGCCAGGTCGCGCCCATCGCGGGTCTTGGCGCGGTGAACCTGCCCGATGGATGCGGCTGCAAGGGGGCGGGGGTTGAAATACTTGAACTCGCGCCGCCAGCCATTGCCCCAGTCCTTCGCCAGCACGGCCTCCAGCTGCTTGGGAGGCATGGAGTGGGCGTTCTCACGAAGCCGCGCCATGATTTGCGCCAGTTCGGGGGGCAGCACGTCGCCCGCATCCATGGAAACCATCTGGCCAAGCTTCATCGCCGCGCCGCGCAGTTCTGAAAGCCGGTCCGCCACGCGGCCCACGTTCCCCGGCGTCAGCAGCAATTCATTGAGACGAGGCCGCTTTCCTTCCGCGAGCCGGCGCGCGCCCTCGGCCATGACGCCACCCGCGAGGCCACCTGCGAGGCGACCGAATTGGCCGAGTCGAGCGCGGCGGTTGCCGGGAACGGCGCGTGTGTCGCCATCGTTATCCTTGTCAGACATCTGCAATAGCTGGTGTGCGCGGCAGCGAAACGCCAGCGGGGACAAAAGGCGGTATCGCTTGTGAGCGCAGCGGCAACAGCATAGGTAAAGGCGATGGCTGGTGAACTCAGAGACAATCGCGGTCGCGGCGATGCCGAGTGGGGCTTCCCCCCGATCCATCCCGAGGGTCGCAAATTCGGCATGATTGCCGTGGCAATCGCGCTGGCGGTGCTGCTGATCTTCGACTGGGGCTGGCTGGGCTGGCCGCTGCTGCTGTTATCGGCGGGCGTCTTCGCCTTTTTCCGCGATCCCGAACGTGTCGTCCCGCAGGGCCAGCAGCTTATGGTCTCTCCAGCCGACGGGCTGGTGACACTGATTTCGCAGGTAACGCCGCCTGTAGAGCTTCAGGGTGCCACGGAGGATGGTGGCCGTGGGCTCGGTAAGGAGCCGGTGACGCGCATTTCCATCTTCATGTCGGTTTTCGACGTGCACGTGAACCGTTCGCCGATATCGGGCACGATCAGACGTATCGTCTATATTCCCGGTACTTTCATGAACGCGGACCTGGACAAGGCGAGCGAGGAAAACGAGCGCCAGCACGTGCTGATCGAGCGGGGCGACGGGACCGCCATCGGCTTTACGCAGATTGCCGGAATGGTGGCGCGGCGGATCGTGCCGTTCGTGAAGCCGGGCGATATCGTTGCCGCCGGTCAGCGCGTGGGGTTGATCCGCTTCGGCAGCCGGGTGGACGTGTACCTGCCCGCAGGGACGGAACCGAAAGTGCTGCTGGGGCAGCGCGTGATTGCAGGAGAGACAGTGCTGGCCGAGATCGGGACGGTGGGACTGCTTGAAGGAGTGAGCCAGTGAAGCCAGGCCAGGACGACACCAAGGACTTCGACGAGGACGAGACAGTTACTGCCGGGCCAGCGTGGCTTGGTCCCAAGGCCAGCGAGCATGAGCGGGTAACGCGGTCGCGTGCGGGCAAGGGACTGTCGCTGCGCGCGGTGCTGCCCAACGCGATTACGGCTGCTGCCTTGTGCTCGGGGCTGACGAGCATCCTTTTCGCGATCGGCGGGCAGTGGCCGCAGTCGGTCTTCGCCATGATCCTTGCCGGCGTGCTGGACGCGATGGAT
The DNA here is from genome assembly GCF_039542285.1 of Erythrobacter westpacificensis. Lineage (NCBI taxonomy): Bacteria > Pseudomonadati > Pseudomonadota > Alphaproteobacteria > Sphingomonadales > Erythrobacteraceae > Erythrobacter > Erythrobacter westpacificensis. The sequence continues at coordinate 54,232 of NZ_BAABHV010000021.1, read as the reverse complement.
GGCCGCATCGCCCGCTTGCTGAAGGCGCAATCGCGCTTCGGTGCGGAACTCGACAGCCTTTCGGATTCGGCGAGCTTCGGCATTGCACCAGCGCTGGTGCTTTACCTCTGGGCACTCGTCGATGCACCGCGCCTCGGCTGGCTGGCGGCACTGGCCTACGCCATTTGCTGTGCGCTCCGGCTAGCCCGCTTCAACGCGCAGATCGACATGGAAGAGCAGCCGCACAAGTCGGCCGGTTATCTCACCGGTGTTCCTGCACCGATGGGGGCAGGCTTCGCCTTCATGCCGGTCTATCTCTGGCTGGCGACCGATGCGCCGATTTTCCGCGAACCCCTGCTGGTGGGCCCCTGGATCATCCTGGTTGCCGTGCTGATGGTTTCCAATATGGCGACACCCAGCTGGAAATCCCTCACGCCTTCCGGCGATTTCAAGCTCGCCTTCATCGCGGTGGCCGGTCTTCTGGTGGGCGGCCTGCTGATCGAAACCTGGTGGACGCTGGTGCTGATAGGCGTTGTCTACATGGCGCTGATCGTGTGGTCGGTCAGCGGCTATGCGAAAGTGAAGCGGGAGATGCGCGCTGCGGCAACGGGCGATGGCCCTGCCGATGAGGCGAGCGCTACGCCGCCAGGCGCGCGAAAGCCTCTTGCGGTCGACGAAGTGGACGCGGCGCTGTCTGAGAAGCGCGACCGATAGCGGCAAGTTCGCGGCGCGTCTCGTGCCAGCGGACAACGCCATAGCGGATGCAGGCGTGGCAGGAGAGCAGGGCAATCGCTGCCACCAGTCCGAAGAAGATCGAAATAACCAGTGCAAATGCCATAAACCGAGTTCCTTTGGCTCAAAGCCCCTCCGGCGACCAACGAATGCCGGAACTGCCCGTTTGTTCCGGTTGCGTTCTTTGTTCCACTTTCGTTCCAGCTGGTCAACCCTTTTGTTCCGCTTGTGTTCCGGCGTTGCAATTTACGGGTAGATTTCCACCTGACGCTCGGCTAGGGGCGCCCACGTCTGAGGAGCAGGAACGATTCCCGTTTCTGCCGTCGCAGGCAAATCCACATGGAAGGCACTGACATACCGGTGCTGCCCGCGGGACATGCTCCCAAGGGTCGGTTCCCCGTCTTCCAGAGGCATAACCGGAAAGGAATTTACCTATGACGGCACCTACCGTCACGATGCAGCAATTGATCGAGGCCGGCGCACACTTCGGCCACCAGACCCACCGCTGGAACCCGCGGATGAAGCCGTACATCTTCGGCAGCCGCAACGGTGTTCACATCATCGACCTGTCGCAGACCGTGCCCCTGATGGCGCGCGCGCTGGACTTCGTCTCCTCCACCGTGCGTGCGGGCGGCAAGGTGCTGTTCGTCGGCACCAAGCGCCAGGCGCAGGAGCCGATCGCACAGGCCGCGCGTGCCTGCGGCCAGCACTTCGTCAACCACCGCTGGCTGGGCGGCATGCTCACCAACTGGAAGACGATTTCGCAGTCGATCAAGCGCCTCAAGAGCCTCGAAGAGCAGCTCGCCGGCGACACCAGCCTGCTGACCAAGAAGGAAGTCCTGCAGCTGACGCGCGAGCGTGACAAGCTGGAACTTTCGCTGGGCGGCATCCGCGACATGGGCGGCATTCCGGACGTGATGTTCGTGATCGACGCCAACAAGGAAGATCTCGCCATCAAGGAAGCCGGCGTGCTCGGTATCCCCGTGATCGCCGTGCTCGACACCAACGTCGACCCGACCGGCATCGCCTTCCCGATCCCCGGCAACGACGACGCCAGCCGCGCCGTGCGCCTGTACTGCGACGCCGTGGCCCAGGCCGCGACGACCGGCAAGACCGAAGGCGTGGTGGATTCGGGTGCCGATATCGGTGCCATGGAACAGCCGCCCGAAGAGGCTGCCGTTGCCGAAGAAGCCAAGGCCGACGCCTGATCTTCGAATGTGAACCGCGCGGCGTAAGCTGCGCGTCACAATTCACGCAAAATGCGCCGGTTCGCTCCCCCAGCGAACCGGCAAAAACCCAATCTGAAGGAATTACGACATGGCTGCATTTTCCGCATCCGACGTGAAAGCCCTGCGCGAGAAGACCGGCGCGGGCATGATGGACGCCAAGAAGGCGCTGGAAGCTGCCGACGGCGACATCGAAGCCGCGATCGACGCGCTTCGCGCCAAGGGTCTCGCCACCGCACAGAAGAAGTCCAGCCGTACCGCTGCCGAAGGTCTCGTCGGCGTTGCCGTCGAAGGCACCAGGGGCGTCGCCGTTGAAGTGAACTCCGAGACCGACTTCGTCGCCAAGAACGAGAAGTTCCAGGATTTCGTGCGCAAGACCACCGAAGTCGCCCTGTCGCAGGACAGCGACGACGTGGAAGCACTGAAGGCTGCATCCTACCCAGACGGCGGCACCGTGGCCGAAAAGCTGACCGACAACGTCGCCACCATCGGCGAGAACCAGCAGGTTCGTCGCATGAAGACCGTGTCCGTTTCGAACGGCCTGATCGTGCCCTACATGCACAATGCGCAGGCCCCGAACCTCGGCAAGATCGGCGTGCTCGTCGCGCTGGAATCCGAAGCCGGTGAAGACGTTCTGGAACCGCTGGGCAAGCAGCTGGCCATGCACATCGCCGCCGCTTTCCCGCTGGCGCTGACCGCTGAAGACCTCGACCCCGAAGTGATCGAACGCGAGCGCAAGATCGCTGCGGAAAAGGCTGCCGAAAGCGGCAAGCCGGAAAACGTGCAGGAAAAGATGGTCGAAGGCGCGATCAAGAAATACGCCAAGGAGAACGCTCTTCTCAGCCAGGTCTACGTGATCGACAACAAGACCGCGATCGCCGACGTTGTTGCCGCCGCTGGCAAGGAAGCCGGCAAGGAAATCGTCCTGAAGGACTACGTCCGCTTCCAGCTGGGCGAAGGCATCGAGAAGGAAGAAAGCGACTTTGCCGCAGAAGTGGCTGCTGCCGTCGGCGGCTGATCGCTTCCTTAGCAGAGGCTATGAAGGGGCCGCCGGACACGCTTGTTCGGCGGCCCTTCTCATGTCCTGCCCCCACACAAAACACTGCCGGAACCCTTGGCAGTTTCACCCGCTCGCTCTAGAAGCCCGCAAACCCCGCTTCCTGGAAGGAATTTCCCCCCATGCTCCTGCCCGACGCCAAACGCATCCTGCTCAAGCTTTCGGGCGAGGTGCTGATGGGGGAGCAGGAGTTTGGCATCGATCCTGCCTACGTCATGCGCCTCGCCGAAGAGGTGAAGGCCGCGAAGGAAACGGGTCTGGAGATCTGCCTCGTCATCGGGGGCGGCAATATCTTCCGCGGAATGGCCGGTGCGGCGCAGGGCATGGACCGGGCGCAGGCCGACTACATGGGAATGCTGGCGACCGTGATGAACGCGCTCGCCATGCAGAGCGCGCTGGAACAACTGGGCGTCGACACCCGCGTGCAGAGCGCCATCCAGATGGATCAGGTGTGCGAGCCGGTAATCCGCCGCCGGGCAGAGCGCCACCTTGCCAAGGGGCGTATCGTGATTTTCGCGGCGGGCGTTGGCGCACCCTATTTCACCACCGACAGCGGTGCCGCCTTGCGCGCGGCGGAACTGCGCTGCGATGCGCTGCTGAAGGGCACCAGTGTCGACGGCGTTTACGATTCCGATCCCAAGCGCAACGCCGATGCAACCCGTTTCGAAACCGTCACCTATGACAAGGTGCTGGCAAACAACCTGAAAGTGATGGATGCTTCCGCCGTTGCCCTGTGCCGCGACAACGCCATCCCCATCGTGGTCTTCTCGATCCGCGAGCGGGGGAACGTGGCGCGCGTGCTGGCGGGCGAGGGCGTGCAGACGATTGTAAAGAAGGACTGAGAGCGATGAAATACGACAAGGCCGATATCGAGCGCCGCATGGCCGGGGCCGTCGAAAGCCTGAAGGGCGACCTTTCGGGACTGCGCACGGGCCGCGCCAACACCGCGCTGCTCGATCCCGTGGTGGTCGAGGTCTACGGCTCGATGATGCCGCTGAACCAGGTTGCCACCATCTCCGCTCCCGAACCGCGCATGCTCAGCGTGCAGGTGTGGGACAAGGCGAACGTCAGCGCGGTGGAGAAGGGCATTTCGAAGGCCAACCTCGGCCTCAACCCGATGCAGGACGGGCAGACGATCCGCCTGCCGCTGCCCGACCTAAATGAGGAACGCCGCAAGGAACTGGCGAAGCTGGCCGGCGAATACGGCGAGAAGGCCAAGATCGCGATCCGCAATGTGCGCCGCGACGCGAACGAGGCGCTGAAGGAGGACGAGAAGAAGAAGGAAATCTCCGAAGACGATCGCAAGCGTCTTGAGGACGAGGTCCAGAAGCTCACCGACAAGTACGTGAGCGAAACCGATGCGGCGGTGGAAAAGAAGGTTCAGGAAATCCTGACCCAGTAATCGAGGCCGGATCATACCGGCTGTCTCGCCATGACCAACCCTTCCTACCCCCGCCACGTGGCAATCATCATGGATGGCAATGGCCGCTGGGCGAAGAAGCGCGCCATGCCGCGCGCGCTGGGCCACAGGCAGGGCGGGGAAGCCGTGCGCCGCACGGTGCAGGCGGCGGAAGACCTGGGGCTGGAATGCCTGACGCTTTACGCTTTCTCATCCGAGAACTGGAAGCGCGAGGAAGATGAGATTTCGGACCTGATGAACCTGATGCGCAGGTTCATCGAGGCTAATCTGGAAGACATGGTCGAGCGCAAGGTGCGCCTTAAGATCATCGGCGATTACAAGGCCTTCGCGCCCGACATTGTCGAACGGCTCGAAGACGCGCTGGAGCGCACGAAGGACGGTGAGCGGACTCTGGCCGTTGCGTTGAACTATGGTGCGCAGCAGGAGATCGCTCGGGCTGCCCAGCTTGCGGCGCAGGAAGGCGAAGTGACGCCCGAAGCTATCGATCGCCACCTCTACACCGCCGACCTGCCACCGCTGGACCTCCTGATCCGCACCAGCGGCGAAGTTCGGCTGTCGAACTTCCTGCTGTGGCAATCGGCCTATGCCGAGATGCTGTTCATGGACGTCCTGTGGCCGGACTTCGGCGAGGATCACTTGCGCGACGCCTGCGAGGAATTCGCGAAAAGGGAGCGCCGCTATGGTGGACGCTAACCTCGAAAACGAGCGCAAGCGCGACAGGCTGAAGCGCTATGCCCGCAAGGCTGTCACCGTTCCGCTTTCGGTGCGCACCGGAGACCTGCCGAAACGTGCTGCAAGCGCGGTGGTGATGCTCGCCATCGTCGCGGGTGCCATCTGGGCCGGGGGCTGGTTCTGGTCGATATTCGCCGGTCTACTCGGCCTTGGCGTGCTCTTCGAATGGAGCGCGATCGTGTGGCGTATGACGAAGAGCCCGGCACGGCGCGTCATCGCCCTCGCGCTGGGCATTGTTTACATCGGGTTCGGAGCCGCCGTCATCGGGGCGCTCGGAAACGACGAGGCGATGGGGCTTTCGGAGGGGCGGCTCCCATGGGCGCTGATTGGTCTCGTCGCCATCGTCATCGCAACCGACACCGGCGCCTATTTCAGCGGCAGGACCATCGGCGGCCCCAAGATCGCTCCTTCGATCAGCCCGTCGAAAACCTGGGCGGGTCTGTTCGGTGGGATGATCTGCGCGGCGCTCGTCGTGGCTTATATTTCCACGCAGGATACGGGAATGCCGATCCCGTTGGTTGGCGGCATGATTGCAGGCGCGCTGCTCGCGGTCGTGGCACAGGGGGGCGATTTCCTCGAGAGCTGGATGAAACGGCGCGCGGGTCTCAAGGATTCGGGCAAGCTTATTCCGGGCCACGGAGGACTGTTCGATCGGCTTGATGGACTGCTGGCGGTTGCAAATGTAACCGGGGCAGTGCTTATCTGGCACCTTATGACATTAAGTGACCTATAAGCGTGTCTCGTTCCATCTCCCTCCTCGGCGCCACCGGCTCCATCGGCGATTCCACTCTCGACCTGATCCGCAACGATCGCGCCAACTGGAACGTCGTCGCCCTCAGCGCCAATTGCTCGGCGGAGAAGCTGGCGAAGCTCTCCATCGAATTCGATGCCGAGATCGCGGTGGTGGGAGACGAGACCTGCCTGCCCGAACTCAGGCAGCACCTTGCCGGCACTGGCATCCAGGCTGCAGGCGGACAGCAGGCGCTATGCGATGCCGCTGCGCACCCGGTCGACATCACGGTTGCCGCCATCGTCGGCTGCGCGGGCCTTGCGCCTACGATGCGGGCGATTGAGCAGGGCAACACTGTCGCGCTGGCCAACAAGGAAGCGCTGGTTTCTGCTGGCGAAGTGATGACTGCGCTGGTCGCGAAACACGGCACTACGCTGCTGCCGGTCGACAGCGAGCACAACGCCATTTTCCAGTGCCTGGAAGGTAATGACCTCGAAGATGTGCGCTGGATCACGCTGACGGCGAGCGGCGGCCCGTTCCGGACCAAGTCATGGGAAGAACTGGACGCTGCCACCCCTTCCCAGGCCGTCGCTCACCCCAACTGGTCGATGGGCGCGAAGATCAGCGTCGATTCCGCCACCATGATGAACAAGGGGCTGGAATTCATCGAGGCGTTCCACCTGTTTCCGGTCGGGCTGGACCGGCTGCGCATCATCGTCCACCCGCAAAGCGTGATCCACTCGATGGTGGAATACCGCGACGGCTCCACGCTCGCGCAGCTCGGCCCCAGCGACATGCGCGTGCCGATTGCCTCCACGCTGGCGTGGCCCGCGCGGATGGACACCAATTGCAAGCCGCTCGACCTCGCAACCATCGGAGAACTGAGCTTTTTCGCGCCCGACGAGGAGCGTTTTCCGGCTACCAGGCTGGCGCGCGAGGCTGCCCTTGCCGGTGGCGGTACCCCCGCCGTTCTGAACGCAGCAAACGAAGTGGCGGTTGCCGCCTTCCTCGCCGGTCAGGTGAAGTTCACGCAAATTTCGGCAATCTCTGCCAGAACCCTCGACAGTTACGCGCCCCCTGCGCCACAAACGCTCGACGACGTTCTCGCCGTCGATGCGGAGGCGAGGGCTCGCGCCGGGGAAATGCTGGAGTTAGCCTGACGTGAATTTCGAAACGCTGCCATTCTGGGTCTACATTGTCGGCTTCCTGCTGATGCTTGGCCCGCTGGTCGTCCTGCATGAGCTTGGCCACTACCTCGTCGGCCGCTGGTTTGGCGTGGGCGCGGAGGCGTTCTCCGTCGGTTTCGGCAAGGAAATCGCGGGCTACACCGACAAGCGCGGCACGCGCTGGAAGCTCTCAGCACTGCCTATCGGCGGTTATGTCCAGTTCCAGGGCGACATGAACCCGGCCAGCCAGCCAGACCCCGATCACCCGGCCAGCGAAGGCGATTTCCAGAACGCGCCGCTGTGGCAGCGTGCCCTGATCGTGGCTGCCGGGCCGGTGGCGAATGTCATTGTCGCAGTTGGAATTTTTTCCGCATTCTTCATGATCTTCGGGCAGCCCGTTGCCAGCGATCCGGTGCAGGAGAATGTCATCGTGGAATTCGCCGATGACTCGCCGGCACGCGAAGCAGGCATACAGGTGGGAGATCGCATCATCGCCGTCGAGGGCGAGGAGATGGACAGCTTCCGCGAAGTTCAGCAGGCGATCTGGCTCTATCCCAACGAGGAACTGGACGTAACGGTGGAGCGCGAGGGTTCGCGCATCACGATTCCCGTTACGACGCGTTCCGAAGAGATCACCGACCAGTTCGGCAATGCCTCCGTCATCGGCCTGATCGGTGTCCAGGGGCCGGCTATCGAGCGTGTTTTCGAACCGGTCGGACCCTTTGCGGCTCTCGGATTGGCGTGGCAGCAATGCGTCGAAACGGTCGACATGATGCTGGTGGGGATCAAGCAGATCATCGTCGGCGATCGCTCGGTGGAGGAGCTTGGCGGGCCGATCACGATTGCAAAGGTCTCGGGTGAACAACTGAGCCTCGGCTGGCTGGAATTCACCAGTTTTGCCGCGCTGATTTCACTTAATTTGGCATTCATCAACCTGCTGCCAATCCCCGCTCTCGACGGTGGGCATCTGGCTTTCTACGCGGTCGAGGCGATCCGTCGCAAGCCAGCCAGCCCGCGCAGTCAGGAACTGGCGTTCCGCACCGGCATGGCTCTCGTGCTGGCGCTGATGCTGTTCGTGACGGTCATCGACATTGCCAAATTGCCGATCTTCGGCAGCTAGGTATCGCAAAGCCCCGAGTTGGGCCCAAGTGGGGATAGAAAGGCACTTATCGCGCGAAACGGGGCAACTTCGCTTGATTGCCAGACTGGCATCGGGCAAGGGCGCTGTTCGCGATAGAGGCAGGTAACTGATGCTCGCAAGGGGGTGGGTGAAACGGTTTCCAGCCTCGCCGATGCGATAGTGTCGACAAGAGTGGACGGATAATGGGTTCCAAGGCCAGGACGATAATTTCCCAGCATTACGCGGCAGCCCTCCTGGGATGCACCATGCTTGCAGGCATGCCCGCGCAGGCGCTGGCTCAGGATAGCGAAGCGCCCGAAGCGCAGGAGCCCGCCGCGGCGCAGGAAGAGCAGGCAACGCCCGCTCCCGCTCCGGCACCGGTGCAACAGGAGCAGGGCGAGATCATCCGCTCCATCGCTGTCGCAGGGGCCCAGCGCCTGGAGCCGGAGACGATTGTTTCCTATATCCAGCTTCGACCCGGCGACCGCTACACCGCCGCCGCAGCGGACGAGGCGCTGCTCTCGCTCTCGCGCACCGAGCTGTTCGCCGACTTCCAGATCGCATTCAACGAAGACACCGGTGCGGTGGTGATTACGGTCGAGGAAAACCCGATCATCAACCGCATCATCCTGGAGGGCAACCGCAGGATCGACAACGACGAGATCCTGCCCGAGATAAACCTCTCGCCGCGCCAGATCTTCACCCGCAGCCGCGTGCGCGCCGACGTTGCCCGCATTATCGAGCTCTACAAGCGGCAGGGCCGCTTCGCCGCCACTGTCGAGCCGCAGATGGTGATGCTCGACCAGAACCGCGTGGACGTGATCTTCGAGATTTCCGAAGGCCCCAAGTCCAAGGTCCGCCAGATCAACATCATCGGCAACGAAGTGTTTTCCGACGGGGATCTGCGGGACGAGATGGTAACGCGCGAAGACAGCCTCTTCGCCATCTTCAGTTCCAACACCAGTTACGACCCCGATCGCCTGGCGTTCGACCAACAGAAGCTGCGCCAGTTCTACCTGACCGAAGGTTACGCCGATTTCCGCGTCGTCTCCGCCGTGGCCGAGCTGACGCCGGACAAGCGCGACTTCATCATCACCTATGTCGTGGAAGAGGGCGATCGCTACAAGTTCGGCGACGTCGAAGTCGTCAGCCAGCTGCGCGATTTCTCGTCCGAGCAGCTTTCCTCCGGCCTCGGAATGGAAACCGGCGACTGGTATAACGCGGAGCTCGTCGACAACACGATCGAGGGCCTGCAGGAAACCGCCGGTGCCTTCGGTTATGCTTTTGCCGACGTGCGTCCGCGCATCAACCGCAATGCCGAAGATCGCACGATGGACGTGACCTTCACCGTGGCCGATGCGCCGCGCGTGTATGTGGAGGCGATCGAGATCAACGGCAACACGCTTACGCAGGACAAGGTCATTCGTCGCGAGTTCCGTATTGCCGAAGGCGATGCTTTCAGCTCGCTGCAGGTCGCGCGTTCGTCTGCCCGCATCAACTCGCTGGGTTATTTCCAGGAGAACTTCGAAGTCGAGCAGGTCGAGGGTTCCAGCCCGGACCGCATCATCCTGCAGGCCAACGTGCAAGAAGAGCCTACCGGCGAATTGTCGCTGTCGGCTGGTTTCTCGTCGCTTGAAAGCTTCATCTTCAACGGCTCGATCCGACAGAACAATTTCCGCGGGCGTGGCCAGACCATCGGTCTTGGCATCAACTATTCGCGCTATTCGCGTTCGGCCAATGTCAGCTTCACCGAACCCAAGGTGTTCGACCGGGACATCGCGCTGGGCTTCGATATCTACCGGCAGGATTACAACAATGGCTACTTCGATCGCGATAACGCGACCTACGAACAGGCCACAACCGGTATCTCGCTGCGCATGGGCGTGCCGCTGACCGAGTACATGAGCCTGCTGGGCAGCTACACGCTGAACTACCAGGAAGTGACCGTGGCGGAGCAGCAGTTCTTTGCCGACTTCGACGGTGACGGGGTGGCGCAGTGCGAACCGCTGCTCGCGGGGCGCTACCTTTGCGACGCGCTGGGCGACCGGCTGCAGTCCATCCTCGGCCTTACGCTGAATTACAGCACGCTCGACAGCCGCATCCGCCCGACGCGCGGCGAGAACGTGCAGTTGCAGTTCCAGTTTGCCGGGGTGGGCGGTGATACACGCTATTTCCGCACGCGCGTGAATGCTTCGAAGTTCTGGCCGCTCGGCGCCGGTTTCATCGGTTCGCTGCGCCTCGAAGGCGGTTACATCAACGGCCTGGGCGACGATGTGTTGCTGACCGACCGTTTTTTCCTTGGTGAAGGCCAGATCCGCGGCTTCGACATCCGCGGTGTCGGCCCGCGCGTGGTGCGTCAGTTCTACGAGCGTGACGAGGATGGCAACCAGGTCCTCATTCCGCTCGACGATCGTCGCAACCAGGACGATGCGCTCGGCGGTGAAGCGTACTACCTCGCCCGCGCAGAGATCGAAATTCCCCTGGGTTCCGGCGCTCGCGAACTGGGCCTGCGCCCCTCGATCTTCCTCGATGTCGGTTCCGTGTTCGGCGTCGACACGCCGCAGTTGACCCAAAGTCCGTTGCCCGATGGCCTGTTCATCCCGCAGCGGGACGGTGACGGCAACCTGCTTTATACACAGGCCACCCTTGGCGATAATGGCCAGGTGATCAGCCAAGAAATCACCACCAGTCCGGTGGCACCCGATGGCCGCCTCAACGATCCTGTCGGTCGCCAGCTTCCGCCGTTCGTGGAAGAATTCCTCGGCGATACGCCGTCGCCGCGCGTAACCGCCGGTATCGGCGTGAATTGGAACTCTCCCTTCGGTCCGTTCAGGATCGATGTAGCTTACGATGTGCTATCGGAGCGCGGGGACGAAACCAAAACCTTCTCCTTCAATGTAGGAACGCAATTCTAATGAATATTGTCACAAAATCGGCGCTTGGCGCCGTTCTTGCTGCCGCGAGCGTTGTCGCGCCTGCCGTTGTTGCTCCGGCAGCAGCGCAGTCGAACGAACGAGTCGCGTTCGTGAACGTGCAGGCTGTGGTGGTGAACTCCACCGCATACCAGACCGCCCAGACGCAGCGTCAGACGACCTATGCCGCGCAGTTGCAGCAGGCCGAAACCCGCCGCGCTGCCATCCAGGCGCAGCTCGATCCGCTGATCACCGCTTTCAACACCGCTCGCCAGCAGCCCAATGCCGACCAGGCCGCGCTGCAGCAGCAGGCTGCGCAGATCCAGCAGATCCAGCAGAACGGCCAGAACGAACTGCAGCAGATCCTTGCACCTGTCGCCCTGAGCCAAGCTTATGTCGAAGAGCAGATCCGCGAGCAGCTCGGCACGGCTATCCAGAATGCCGCGCGCGCGCAGGGCGTCACCCTCGTGATCTCGCCGGAAACCATCCTGCACGCCGAAGCGAGCCACAACCTCAACGAGGCCACTCTGGCGCAGCTCAACTCGCTGCTTCCTTCGGCCCAGCTGGTTCCGCCCGACGGCTGGCTCCCGGCTGAAATGCGCGCGCAGCAGGAAGCTGCCGCCGCCGCACAGGTTCAGGCCGGTGCCCAGCAGCCGGCAACCACCGGTCGCTAAGACGAAAACGATAGGGGCAAGGCCATGAGTGAAACACCCGACTACGATGTCGTCAGGATCCTCAAGGCCCTGCCGCATCGCTACCCCATGCTGCTGGTCGACAAGGTCGACGAACTGGTGAAGGGGGAGCGGATCAGCGCGACCAAGGCTGTGACCTTCAACGAAGGCTTCTTCCAGGGCCACTTCCCTGGCCGCCCGATCATGCCGGGCGTTTTGCAGATCGAGGCGCTGGCGCAGGCTGCTGGCATCCTCGGGATCGAGACGCTCGACCTCGCAGACAGCGGCAAGCTCGTTTATTTCATGGCGATCGAAAACGCCAAGTTCCGCGCCCCGGTGCTGCCCGGTTGCCTGCTGAAGCTGGACGTGGCGTTCACGCAGCAGCGGGCCAAGATCTGCAAGTTCGAAGGCAAGGCCAGCGTCGACGGCAAGGTGACATGCGATGTCGGCTTCACCGCCATGATTGCCGACCCGCCCGAATAAGGTTGCTTTTGGCGCGATGTGCCGCTAGGCGCGCGCCTTTCCGATTATCCATCCATCTGCAGATCGGTCGGAACCGGTCGAACGCAAAGGACACTACGCCATGAAGGCCGATACGCATCCCGATTACCACATGATCACGGTCAAGATGACCGATGGCACAGAATTCCAGACGCGCTCCACCTGGGGCAGCGAAGGCGATGTCATGAACCTTGAAATCGACCCGACCAGCCACCCGGCGTGGACCGGTGGCCCGCAGCGCCTGCAGGACGGTGGCCGCGTTGCCCAGTTCAACAAGCGCTTCGGCGGACTTTCGCTCAAGAAGAAGTAAGCTTCTTTCGCGTGATCGATGCGAATTCAGGGAAAGGGGGGTCCACATGGGCCGCCCTTTTCCGTTTCAATCTACGAACCTTTCGTAGCGCATGGTGCCGAGCACGACCGACTTGCCGGTATCAACCGGGTGGTTCCGCCCGTCGAAAACGGGAACCTCAGAAAAATCATAGATGGTCATGCCGTCGATGCAGGCGACATTGATGCCCCACCTATCCGGATCGGAGCGGGTCTGGTGGAACGGGTGGATCCCGCATTTCGCGCAGAACCGGTGTTTCGCCTCGCCAGTGCCGAAGGTGTAGAGCGTCAGCGCACTCTCGCCGTGGGTGATATTCAAAGCAGACCGCAGCACATCCAGCATCACCACGCCCTTCATGGTGCAAATCGAGCAATTGCAGCGGCGCACCCTCGGTTCGGCGGGAAGATTCACCATGAACCGCACCGTCCCGCAGTGACACCCGCCTTCGCGCCGCCCGCTCATCGAATCACCCCCACGGTTTTTCGCGATACCATTTCGTAATCACGTATTTCACGCCCCTGCGCACTTTCATGCCGTGGTGCAGGGTGGCAGCATTGCAGCTGCCGTCGGGCCGCTTGTTGTCCCAGCAAACCAGACGCCCGGTTTCGGGCTGGAAAGTCTTGCCGATCACCTTGAACCGGGTGCCGCCGCCGGCCTGCACCTCGTTCAGGTAGACCATGAACGTCCAGGTCCGGTTTCCCGCGACCCCGCAGTATTTCTCGAAATCGCCACCCTGCGGTTCGAAATAGTCGGTGTGCGCCTTGAACTCCTGCCCTTCGGCGTAACGTTGCCCCTGCACGGGTTCGCCGTGGGCGGGGTCGATGCCGTTCAGTTCGAACAGCTTGTCCTCCAACTCCTTCACCGCTTGTTCCTGGGGATCGAGATCGCAGGTTTCGCTCGTGCGGAAGTAGTCGTCGCCATTGGCATCGGCGATGGTCGAGGGGCGGCGGTCCTTGTCGATCAGTTCGATCAGGCTTTCGCACAGGTCCGGCGGAAGGAAGTTCGCAGCGGTCAGCAGGGTGAGGCGCGGGGTGGGAACGTGGCGTACCCGCTTGTCGCGCATCAGGAATTCGGCAGAGGTCGTGCCCGGAGTCGTCATGCCGGTGATTCTTAGGCGAGGGCGACCCTCATTCAAACCCGCGAAATTTTCTTGCGCATGGCGGCCGAAAGCGCACTTTTCACTTTGCAGGCGCGATGAATTGTGCAACAGGCTCGCGCCCGCGCCGAATGCGGGTTGACCGACCGGCGCAGACCCCTAACAGGCCGCCTCTCGGCATGTGTGCCTGGTTCTTGTGGCGATCGTAGCTCAGTTGGTTAGAGCGCCGGTTTGTGGTACCGGAGGTCGGGGGTTCGAGACCCCTCGATCGCCCCATTTTCTCAAGGGCTTGCTTGCCGTTCTTCTAACGAGAGAGGGCAAGGGCCATGCCGGCATTCTGGAGCGAACCCGACTGGGACGAACACGAGCGGGTCGAGGTGGTGCACGATCGCGCCAGCGGCCTCACCGCCATCATCGCGCTCCATTCCACGCATCTTGGCCCGGCCGCCGGCGGCACCCGATTCTGGCATTACGACGATCCGGCAAAGGCCATGCGCGATGCGCTGCGCCTTTCGCGCGGGATGAGTTACAAGAACGCCATGGCGGGCCTGCCCATCGGTGGCGGCAAGGCCGTGGTGCTGCTCGACAAGGATGGCACGAAGACCGAGGCCATGCTCCACGCGTTCGGTGACGCGGTGGAAGCGCTGGGCGGTCGTTATGTCACAGCCGAAGATGTCGGCGCGAGCGAGGCAGACATGGTGGCGATCCATACCCGCACCCAACACGTCTGCGGCCTGCCCGCCGAGGACGGCGAAGCGGGCGGTGATCCCGGCCCGTTCACGGCGATGGGCATCTATCTCGGCATCAAGGCTGCCGTGGCGCACAAGCTCGGCAAGTCCACCATGCAAGACGTGCACGTGGCGGTGCAGGGCTGCGGATCGGTCGGCGGCGGCGTTGCCCGATTGCTCGCCAACGACGGAGCGAAGTTGACCCTTTCGGATATCGACCAGAACCGCGCTGCAGAACTGGCAAGTGAGCTTGGCGGTGACTCGTTGGCCGCGGCCGATGTGATGAGCGTTGCCTGCGATGTCTTCAGCCCCAATGCGCTTGGCGCCATCCTCGACGATGAGAGCATTGCCAGGCTCGATTGCGCGATCGTGGCGGGCGGAGCCAACAACCAGCTCGCGCGGCCTCACCACGGCCAGCAGTTGCACGACCGTGGCATCCTTTATGCGCCGGACTACGTGATCAACGCAGGCGGCATCATTAATGTCAGCTACGAATATCTGTGCCGCCGCGAAGGCAAGCCCTGCGATCTCGACGCCGTGAACGAGCGTATCGGACAAATCCCCGGCCGCCTCCGCGAAATCTGGAACGAGAGCCACGCTTCCGGACGTCCGTCGAACGAGGTGGCCGATGCAATGGCGCAAAGGCTGATCGGGCGCTGATCGGTACCTGATGAGGCCAGCGCACTAAATCCGGCAGAATTCTCCGGTTTTGCTTGTCCAAGCGGGCTGTGACTGTAAAAGGCGCAGGCAAAGAGTGACTTTGTCCAGAACATGCACGGCTTCGCCAATCCCACCCGTTTTCTGAAGATCGCCAAGTGGCTCACCGTGCCGTTGCTGGTGAGCGGTCTGGTGCTGTCTATTGGTTCGGTCCTGTGGGGGCTGACTCAAGTTCCGCCCGACCGGCTGATGGGCGATACTGTGCGGATCCTGTTCGTGCATGTTCCTGCCGCCTGGCTGGGCATGGGCGGCTGGACGGCGATTGCCATTGCCAGCCTGATGGAACTCGTCTGGCGGCACCCGCTGGCGGCCATTGCAGCGCGCGCTGCTGCCGTGCCGGGCGCTGTCTTCACGGCGATCTGCCTTGCCACCGGCTCCATCTGGGGACGGCCCACATGGGGCACCTGGTGGGTCTGGGACGGGCGGCTCACGTCCATGCTGGTGCTGCTGTTCCTTTATTTCGGCTACATCGCCCTTTCGTCCTCGCTGGCGCGTGAAGGGCAATCCAGCCGCATCGCCGCGATTTTCGGGTTGGTGGGCGCGATCAATATCCCGATCATCAACCGTTCAGTCGTGTGGTGGAATAGCCTGCACCAGCCGCCCAGCATTACCATGGGCGAAAGTGCCATTGATCCGGTTTTCCTGTGGCCGCTATTGATTGCAACGCTTGGCTTCTCGCTGCTGTTCGGCGGCGTTGTGCTGGCGCGGATGCGGGCCATCCTGGCCGATATTCAGGCCGATGCTCGCCTCCGCCGCAAGGCCTTGCAGGCAGAGGAGCTGGCCTCGTGAGGGAAAGCCTCGATCAATGGTTGTTCGTCTACGCGGCGCTGGGTGTGACACTTGTCGGCATGCTGGCGCTGGTTATCAGCAGCTGGCTCGCCATGCGCCGGGCGGAAAAGCGGCGTGAGGAGACGCGCAGGAAATGAGCGACAACGCTTCCCGGGGGCTGAAACCCAAGCACCAGCGACTCGTGCTGGTGGTGATCGCCCTTGTCGCCATCGTCGGCGCAGGTTTCCTGGCAGCCTACGCGCTGAGCAACCAGGCGAGTTATTTCTACGTTCCTGCCGACATCGAGGCCGATCCGCCCGAGGCCGGGCAGGCCATCCGCCTTGGCGGCATGGTGGAGAACGGGTCGATCAACACTGCCGCTGATGGCGTGACGGTGGAATTCGTGGTGCAGGACGGGCAGGCACGCGTTCCCGTCAGTTACACCGGCATTGTGCCGGCGCTGTTCGTGGAAGGGTCGGGTGTGGTCGCAGAAGGGTCGATGCGGGCCGATGGCGTGTTCATCGCCGATAACCTGCTCGCCAAGCACGACGAGAACTACATGCCGCGCGAACTGGAAGGCATGAGCAGCGCCGAACTGCGCGAGGAACTGCAAGAGAGCGTCGAATGATCGCTGAAATCGGTCTTGCTGCCTTGTGGCTCGCTGCCGCGTTGGCCGTGTTGCAGCTGATCGGCGGCTTTCTTGGCGCGCGCAACGAAAGCAGCGAGCTGACCGCGCTGGTGCGCCCCGCTGCGGTGCTGCAGGGCCTGCTTTGCGCTGTGTCATTCCTTGCGCTGGTCTATGCCTTTGCCGTCACTGACCTGTCGGTGAAACTGGTCGCGACGCATTCTCATTCGATGAAGCCGATGGCGTTCAAGCTGTCGGGCGCATGGGCGAACCACGAAGGCTCCATGCTGCTGTGGATTACCATCATGGCGTTCGCCGGCGGTCTGATTGCCTTTATCGAGCGCCGCCTGCCCGAAAAGACCATGATGGCAACGCTCGGCACGCAGGCCTTCGTCGGACTTGGCTTCTACCTTTTTATCCTGCTGTCCTCGAACCCGTTCGAGCGGCTTTCGCCCGTGCCAGCAGACGGCAACGGCCTTAATCCGCTGTTGCAGGACATGGGCGTCTCCTTCCACCCGCCGACGCTTTACATCGGCTACGTTGGGCTCTCGATCGCCTTTAGTTTCGCGCTCGGCGCATTGCTGACGCGCAATGTGACGCCGGAGTTCGCGCGCGTGATGCGTCCGTGGGTGCTGGGAGCCTGGATTTTTCTCACCATCGGTATCACCGCCGGGTCCTACTGGGCCTATTACGAGCTTGGCTGGGGCGGCTGGTGGTTCTGGGATCCGGTTGAGAACGCCTCGCTCATGCCGTGGCTGGCGGCAACGGCTCTGCTGCATTCCGCCAGCGTGCTGGCTGCGCGCGATGCCTTGCGCACGTGGACGATCATGCTGGGCGTCGTCGCCTTTTCCATGAGCATGGTGGGCACGTTCCTCGTGCGCTCGGGCATTCTCACCTCGGTTCACGCCTTTGCCGTCGATCCGGAGCGCGGCAGCTTCATCCTTGCCCTTCTAGCACTGTACATCGGCGGCGCGCTGGTCATCTTCGCCCTGCGCGCGAATACCATCGCCGAAGGGGAGCGGTTCTCGCTGCTCAGCCGTGAAGGCGCGCTGGTGGTGAACAACGTCGCGCTTTCCGCCATTCTCGGGATCGTGCTGCTGGGCACGCTCTATCCGCTGCTGACCGAGGCCTTCGACGTGCGCGTGTCCGTGGGGCCGCCCTATTTCGATCCGGTGAGCGCGATTTTCTTCCTGCCGATGCTGGTGATCCTCGCTGTCGGTCCGCTGCTGCGCTGGCGCAAGGACAGCTTCGACCGGATCAGGCTGCCGGTGATTATCATTTCCGTCGTGACGGTCGCCGTGCTGGCACTGGTGCTGGCGCTGTCGGACATCGGCGTGCTGCCCTTGCTCGGGATGGCGATGTCGGTGGGTGTTGCCGTGGCCAGCTTCATGCCGCTGCGCGGCCGTGCAATCCGCCGCGTGCCGCTGGCCGTGTGGGGCATGTGCATCGCGCACTTCGGCGTCGCCGTCGGTCTGTTCGGGATTGCAGCCGACACTGCCTATCAGAAGGAACGCCTCGTCGCCGCTAGTCCTGGGGACACGGTAGAGATCGGCCCCTGGGAAGCGACGCTCGCCTCTATCAGCCCCGTTGCCGGCCCTAACTGGACTGCCATGCAGGGTGACATCTTCGTATCCTATGAGGGTGGCCCCTCCAGGGAAACCTTCCCGCAGGCCCGCAGCTTCTGGGCGCCGCAGGGCGAAACCAGCGAAGTTGCGCTGGTCACGCGCTGGAACGGCCAACTCTACGTGGCGCTCGGCAACATGGCCGAGGACGGGCGCTGGCAGTTGCGGCTCTGGTGGAAGCCTTTCGTCACCTGGATCTGGTACGGTGGCCTGCTGATCGCCCTGGGCGGCGCGCTGGCGCTGGTGGGCCGCGTGGTTGGTGACGTGCGCCGCCGGTCGGCTACGCAGCGAGGTGAAGAACGCCGGGCCGAGGAAGCTGCCCTTGTCGCGGAGCCTGCCGAATGAAACGCCTGCGTTATTCTCTCTGGGTCATCGTCGGAATTGCTGCCGCGCTGTTCGGCCTGTTCGCCTACCAGTTGACGCAGCCGAAGGATGAATTCGTGCAGTCTGCCATGGTGGGCGAGCCGATGCCGGACTTCGACCTGCCGCCAGCGGTTCCAGCCCGTCCGGGACTTTCCCGCGCCGACCTTGCCGACGGGGAGGCGAAGCTGCTCAACGTCTTCGCCAGCTGGTGCATCCCTTGTGCGGCCGAAGCGCCGCAGCTCGAGGCGCTGGAGCGCAGCGGTGCGAACATCGTCGCCGTCGCCATCCGTGACCGGCCTGAGGACGTCGAGCGGTTCCTGTCGGTCTACGGCAACCCCTTCACCCGGATCGGGCGCGACGATATTTCCGAAGTCCAGCTTGCCATCGGCTCCAGCGGTGTGCCCGAGACTTTCGTGATCGATGGTAACGGCGTCATCACGTATCAGCATATCGGTGATATCCGCGAAGATGATGTGCCCATGCTGCTCGAAGAATTGCGCAAGGCGCAGTCCTGATGCGTTGGCTGCTCCCCATCCTTGCTGCCTTCGCGCTGTTGCAACCGCTTAGCGCACAGGATCGCATGCCGCCCGCGCCCTATGCTTACACGCAACTCGAGGACCCCGTCCTTGAAGAGCAGGCGCGCGAGTTGATGCACACGCTGCGCTGCCTGAAGTGCCAGAGCCAGTCGATTGCCGATAGCGATGCGCCGATGGCGGGAGACATGCGCCACCAGGTCCGAAGCCGGATCGCCGCCGGGGAAAGCCCGGACGAGGTCCGCAGCTGGCTGATTTCGCGCTATGGCGACTACGTGAGTTACGAGCCGCAGGTCAGCTCGACCACCTGGCCGCTGTTCGCGATTCCCATCGTCCTGCTGTTGCTGGCCGGAATGGTATTGCTGCGCCGGATCGGCCGAAACACCGAGGCCGGAGAGAAAGGCGAGGGCGCATGACCTGGATTGTCGTAGTCGCGCTTGCCGCGGCGACTTTCGTCATCGCTGCATTCGGGTTTGGTCTGTCGAAGGGCTTGTGGACCAGTCTGGCCGCCGCACTGGGCTTCGGCCTTGCGGGATATGCCCTGCAAGCAAGCCCGGACATGGCTGCAGCGCCAAAGTCTGCCGTTGCGGACCAGGGGGAGCAGGAATTCGATATCGTGGAAGCGCGGCGCGAGTTCGTCAGCCTTTCCGATCGTTCCGGCAGTCCGATGCTGGTGACATCCGATGCCATGGCGCGGCGTGGTCGCTATGCCGAGGCCGCGCAGATGCTGGAAGGCGTGACGCGGGAGAACCCGCAGGATTTCGAGGCGTGGCTGGCGCAGGCGATCGCCCTTGCCGAACATGCCGATGGCAATCTCACGCAAGCTTCCCTCTACGCATTTCAGCGCGCCGCCAACGTGAAGCCGGCAAACCTCGCGCCGGGCTATTTCCTGGGGGTGTCGTTGATTCGGCAGGGACGCCTGATGGAAGCGCAGCAAGTCTGGCGCGAGACGCTGGCAAACGCGCCTGAAGATGCCGAGGGGAGGGCCGGTGTTGCAGATCGCCTGGTTCGCCTCGATGCCATGCTGGGTGCCATGCAAGCTGGCCAGATACCGCTGCCGCCGGAGCCCGGGACGGCTACTCCCGCCCAAAACGGCGAGTGATGCTGCACTGCATCATGTTGCCGTGGGCGCAGACTGCTGCTAACGCGCCCGCTTCGCCGTTTTAAACGGGTCACATGGGCTGAAAATCCATATGAGCGCTACCGGACAAGACCGGGATTCTGCCAAGCTGAAACTCGCCGCCGGTGCCATTGGCATCGTTTTTGGCGATATCGGCACTTCCCCGCTCTACGCTTTTCGTGAAACCTTCCGCGGCGCGCACAGCCTGCCGATCGACGATCTGCATGTGCTGGGCGTGGTCAGCCTGATTTTCTGGTCGATGACGCTGGTCGTGGCGATCCAGTACGTCACCATCCTGATGAGGGCCGATAACAACGGGCAGGGCGGCAGCCTGGCGCTGGTCGCGCTGCTATCGCGCAATATCGGCAAGAGCAGTTACGGCTGGCTGGTCGTCTTGCTCGGCGTGTTCGCGACTGCGCTGTTCTACGGCGACTCGATGATTACGCCCGCCATTTCGGTCCTCTCCGCGGTGGAAGGCCTGACGGTCGTAAACCACGAGCTGGACCGGTGGGTCATCCCCATCGCGCTCGTATTGCTGGTCGGCTTGTTCGTGTTGCAGAAGCGCGGCACGGCGAAGGTCGGCGCGTTGTTCGCCCCGGTCATGATCCTTTATTTCACGACCATTGCGCTGCTCGGCATCGTACAGATTTTCGACACGCCACAGATCCTCTGGGCGCTCAACCCCTGGTACGCGGTGCAGTTCTTCATCGTCGACAAGTGGTTCGCTTTCCTTGCGCTTGGCTCGGTCGTGCTGGCGGTGACGGGCGCGGAGGCGCTGTATTCGGACATGGGTCATTTCGGACGCGGCCCGATGAAGCTGTCGTGGTTCGGCTTCGTCATGCCCTGCCTGCTGATCAACTATTTCGGCCAGGGCGCGATGATCATCGGCCTGCCCGATGCGGCAGCGGAAGACGCGATCATGAACCCGTTCTTCTTCCTTGCCCCCGAAGCCTATCGCCTGCCGCTGGTGATCCTGGCCACCTGCGCCACCTTCATCGCCAGCCAGGCGGTGATTTCCGGGGCGTTCTCGATCACGCACCAGGCGATCCAGCTCGGCTTCGTCCCGCGCCTTTCGATCCGTCATACGAGTGACGAACATTCCGGCCAGATTTACATTCCGGTGATCAACTGGGCGCTGATGGTGGCCGTGATCCTGCTGGTCCTCACCTTCCAGAACTCATCCAACCTCGCCAGCGCCTATGGTATCGCGGTGACGGGCGCTGTCACGATCGACACGCTGCTGATGGCCGTGCTGTTCATAGGCGTATGGAAATGGCCCAAGTGGCTCGCCATTCCGGTTGTGCTGCTGTTCCTGATCGTGGACGGTGCATACTTCGCTGCCAACCTGACGAAGGTGCCGGACGGCGGGTGGTTCCCGCTGCTGGTAGGCGGCATCGCTTTCACGCTCCTCACAACCTGGGCCAAGGGGCGGCAGCTCATGCGCCAGCGCATGACGGAGGCGGGCCTGCCGCTCGATATCTTCGCCAAATCCGCCCGCGGCAGCACCGCGCGCGTGCCGGGCACGGCGATCTTCATGAATTCGGGCAGCAAGGGCACGCCATCCGCGCTGCTGCACAATATCAAGCACAACAAGGTGCTGCACGAGCGCGTGGTCGTGCTGACTGTGCAGATTGGTGACGTTCCCTATGTGCCGGAGGAAGATCGGTGCAGTATCGAGGAACTGGGCGATGGTTTCTTCCGGGTGATACTCAATTACGGCTTCATGCAGGAGACCGATGTCCCTGCCGCGCTGAAACGCCGGGAGATGTGCGGCGGCCCGTTCGACATGATGCAGACCAGTTTCTTCCTCAGCCGGCAAACGCTGCTGTCGGCGGACAATCCGGGCATGATGGTTTGGCGTGAGAAGCTGTTCGCATGGATGATGCGCAATGCGGCAACGCCGATGGAATTCTTCCGCTTGCCCACGAACCGCGTGGTGGAACTGGGCAGCCAGGTCGAGATTTGACGGTTTTTCCGTCCTGACATAGCTTCCAGGCTTCTGCGCCGCTTGCCGCTGCGCCGGATGCCGGGGGGCAGCTATGAATAGACCTGAACGAGAGCAACCGCTCGGCTTGCTGATGAGCCTCTCGCTCGTCATCGGGACCATGATCGGCGGCGGGATCTACGTCCTGCCGACATCCCTGGCACCGCTTGGCTGGAATGCGACGCTGGGGTGGCTGATCTGCGGCGCTGGGGCCCTGTGCCTCGCCGCCAGCTTCCGCCTCCTGGTCGACGGGACGGGGGAGGGCATTCAGCACAACATAGAACGCGTGATCGGCGAGATACCCGGCTTCCTCGCTATTTTTGCCTATTTCGCTGCGGGTTTCACCTCGATTGCAGCCCTGGTGATCGCGGGCGGTTCAATCATCGTCAATCTGACCGGCGTGGAAGACGGTGATTTCTATGGAGTGGCCGCATCGCTGGCGCTGCTGGCGCTGATTACCGGCGTGAACCTTTTCAGCACGCGTTCGGCCGGCCGTTTGCAGGTGGCCTCGGTGGCCATAAAGGTCGTGCCGCTCCTCCTCGTAGTCGTCACCGTAGCGGGGCTCCTTCTGGCAGGCTCGGTCGAAACCAAGGCTGTGGCGAGCGCGCCCATCAACTTCGACAATATCGCGGCAGCCGTTGCGCTGACGCTGTTCCCGCTGCTGGGGTTCGAGGCGGCGACGATCCCCGTCAACAAGATCCGAAACCCTCGGCGCAACATTCCTATTGCGATGATCGGCGGCACGATCTTCGTCGTCGTGCTGTACCTGCTGGCGACGACGGGCCTGATGGTGATCATGTCGTCGAACGAGATTGCACAATCCAGTTCACCTGTATCGGACGCACTGACCATGGTTTACGGGCCGGTTCTGGGCGCCGTCGTCGCGTTGTGTATCATGGTGAGCGTGACGGGCTGCGCGAACGGACTGGTCCTGATCGGTGCCGACTGCACCTATTCGATGGCCCTGCGCCGCGAAGTGCCGCTACTGTTCGCGGATACGAACCAGCACGGCGTCCCGCACTGGGGCGTGGTCTTGCAAGCGGCAGGTGCCGCGGTGCTGATACTACTCAATTCCTCCCGCGGCATGTCCGGGATATTCACGTTCCTCGCCTTGCTGACGACGGGAGGGGTGCTGATTTTCTATATCCTCGGCTTGGTCGCCGTGTTCAAGGAGAACCGCAAGCCAGCGCACTGGCCGGTGCTTATCGGGGGATTGGGCTTTGCTTGCTTCGCCGTCTACGGCTCCGGGCTGGAGACGAGCCTGTGGGTGCTGGCCCTGCTGGTCATAGGTCTGCTGACGCGGTGGTTCTGCCGCCGCTCGGTAAACGCCGTGCCTGCGGGCTGACCGACCTATTCGGTCCGCGGAGGGTCCTGAAGCACTTCGTCCTTGTCTTCCACGTTCAGACCGTGGCGCATCAGCATCGGCACCTGCGTGAAAGTGAACAGGAACGTAAGCGGCAGGAACAGCCAGAGCTTCGCGGCCAGCCATGTCTCGAAGCTGACCATGAAGATGAGCGCCGTGTTCAGCGCCGCAAGCACGATGAAGAACAGGCCCCAGTTGCGCGACAGCTTCAGCCAGCCCTCGTCGGTCAGGCCCTCGAATGCGGCTTCCAGCAGTACTTTGAGCAGCGATTTGCCCCTGGCATAACCGACCAGCAGCACGGCGGAGAACAGCACGTAGATGATGGTCGGCTTCCACTGGATGAAACGCTCGTCCTGGAAATAGATCGTCAGCGCGCCGAAGCCGACGATCATCGCCGTGGACAGCCACAGCATCGGGCTGACCTTGCCGAGGTGCCACTTGCTGACGGCCAGCGCAATGACAGCTGCAATGATGAAGGCGCCGGTGCCGCGGATGACGGCAAAGATTTCGCCGGCGGTATCGTCGCCGGCATCTTCGGGCGAATAGAACTTGTAGACCAGGAAGAAGACCAGCAGCGGGCCGTAGTCGACGGCGACATTGAGCCAGCCTGACTTGGGCTTTTCCGTCGCAGCGGCCTGTTTCGGGGCTTCGGTCGTCATCAGGCAACTCCTGCTATCACGCGCGCAACCAGGTCGGGATCGAAGGGGCGCAGGTCGTCCAGCGTCTCGCCAACACCGATGGCGTGGATGGGGAGACCGTACTGCTCTGCCGCCGCGACAAGCACGCCGCCGCGCGCGGTGCCGTCCAGCTTGGTCATGATCAGACCGGTGACGCCTGCCACTTCCTTGAAGATTTCGATCTGCGACAGGGCGTTCTGGCCGTTGGTCGCATCCAGCACCAGCACCACGTCGTGCGGGGCTTCCGGGTTCAGACGGCCCAGGACCTTCCGGATTTTCGCGAGCTCGTCCATCAGCTCGCGCTTGTTCTGCAGGCGACCGGCGGTATCGACGATCAGGGCATCGGTGCCGATCTCGGTGGCTTTCTTCACCGCGTCGAACACGATTGAGGCGGGATCGCCGCCTTCAGGTCCGGTTACTATGGGCGCGCCGATACGGTCCGCCCAGATTTTCAACTGGCCAATGGCGGCGGCGCGGAAGGTATCGCCCGCCGCCAGCATGACCTCGTAATCCTCTTCCTGAAACCAATGCCCCAGCTTGGCGATAGTCGTCGTCTTGCCGCTGCCATTGACCCCGATCACCAGGATCACCTGCGGGCGCGGAAAGGCAGTGACTTCGAGAGGCACGGCCACCGGGCGCAGGATGGCGGCGATTTCCTCGGCCACGGCTTCTTTCAGTTCGCGCTCCGTGATGCTGAGGCCGAATCGCTTTTCCGCCAGCTTTGCGCGGATGCGCGCGGCGGCGCTGGGGCCAAGGTCGGACACGATCAACGCGTCCTCCACGTCGTCCAGCGTGGCATCGTCCAGCTTCGCCGTGCCGACGACGCCGGTAAGGTTTTCGGATAGACGGTCCGACGTCTTGCGGAAGCCGCCGAACAGCCTTTCGGACCAGCTTGTTTCGCTCACTTCAGGAGGCCTTCCTCGATCGATTGCGGCGTGACAGTCACGATGGTGCCCGGTGCAGTGCCTTCGGGCGGAGCCACGCGCGCGAAGTTCTCCGCATAGCCTGTGCCGTCGCGTTCGGTAAGGACGCTGAGGCTTTCGCCCACAAGGCTTTGCAGCCATGCATCGCGGACCCTCGATACCTCGGCGCGCAGTTCGCCGGCGCGCTGCTTGATTACGGCGCGGTCGAGTTGCGGCATGCGGGCTGCGGGAGTGTCCGGTCGCGGCGAATAGGGGAAGATGTGGCCGTGCACGATGTCCAGCTCTGCGATGATGGAGCGGTTGTCGGCATGGTGCGCTTCGCTCTCGGTCGGGAAGCCTGCGATCAGATCCGCCCCGATGGCGATCTCCGGCCGCTTGTCTTTCAGGCGCTGCACCAGCTCCACCGCATCGCGGCGCAAGTGCCGGCGCTTCATGCGCTTCAGGATCAGGTCGTTGCCGTGCTGGAGCGAGAGGTGCAAGTGCGGCATGAGCCTTGGCTCGCTGGCGAACATTTCGAACAGGAGCGGGTCGATTTCGACTCCGTCGAGCGAGGACATGCGCAGGCGTTGCAGTTGCGGGAATTCGTCGAGCAACGCGCGAACGAGGTCGCCCAGCGGCGGTATGCCCGGCAGATCATGGCCCCAGCTGGTGACATCGACTCCGGTCAACACCACTTCCGGTGCGCCCTGCAACAGATGGCGCTCGACCTCTCGCAGCACCTGCGCAATCTCAAGCGAGCGGCTTTCCCCGCGGCCCTGTGGGATGACGCAGAAGGTGCAGGCATGATCGCAGCCATTCTGCACCGCGATGAATGCGCGGGTATGCTTCGAAGGCGCTGGCTCCGCGCGCTGGGGCACGTTCCAGGCTCGCGCATCGAGCTTTTGGGTATTGGGCACCAGGCCATCGACCTCCGGCATGGCGGACAGCTGGGCTCTTTCGATATCGGCGGCGCAGCCCGTCACCAGCAGCCGCGCATCGGGACGCGCCCGGCGGGCCTTGCGGATTGCCTGCCGTGTCTGGCGAACGGCTTCCGTGGTGACGGCACAGCTGTTGACCACCACGACGTCACGCTCATCGGCCAGCAGGGTGCGGATACGCTCGCTTTCGGCGATATTCAGGCGGCACCCGAGGGATATGACTTCCGCCTGGTTCATGGGTAATCGTCCAGTTCGAAACTGCCGCGAAAAGCTTCGGTCGCAGGCCCGGTCATGGTGATGCGATTGTTTTCGCCCCATGTAATTCTCAACGGACCGCCCGGCAGGTGTACGGTAACATCCCGCTCCACCAGGCCGCGGCGCATTGCGGCGATCGCCGTTGCGCAGGCGCCGGTGCCGCAGGCGCGCGTGAGGCCTACACCGCGCTCCCATACACGCAGGCGCAAAGTCTGGCGGTCGACCACGGATGCAACATTCACGTTGATCCGGTGGGGAAACAGCGGATCGGTCTCGATCTGGGGACCCAGGCTATCCAGCGGAACGGCGTCACAATCGTCGACAAAGAAGATCACGTGCGGATTGCCCACGTTCACCGCCAACGGTTTTTCCAGCATGTCCCAGCCCACCGGCATGGCAGCGGTATCCATCGGATAGGCGAGGGGGATCGCGTCCCAGTCGAAGCGCGGTTCCCCCATGTCGACGGCGATACCGGCGTCCTGAGGGGTGGTGCTTATGAGCCCGCCCGCCGTGGCGATGGTCGCAGGCTCACCCAGAAGCAGACCGATGGCGCGCGCGGCATTGCCGCAGGCCTCCACCTCGCCCCCGTCGGCGTTGAAGATGCGCATTCTCACCGTGGCCTCGGCATGGGATTCCAGGATGAGAAACTGGTCGCAGCCGATGCCCATCGTGCGATCGGACAGGGCGCGAATGGTCTCTTTGGAAAGGACGGGCAGGGTCTTGTCTCGCGCGTCCAGCACGATGAAGTCGTTGCCCAGGCCGTGCATCTTGGTGAACTTGACGCGCATCAGCGCCACCTAGGGGGCTTGCCCGCCTATCGCAATGGCTGGCGAACCGTTCAGCCCGCCTGGCGCTGCGCTTCCGAAGGCTGTCTTGGGTCCGGCGGCAGTTCGGCAAGAGGTTTTGCCAGCATGTTCAGGCTGGCTAGGCGACTACGTGTCGTGGCGGCATCTTCGGGCTTGCCGTACAGATATCCCTGGCCCTTCAGGTCGCCCATCGACTTCAGGTGGGCCAGCGCCTCGTCGGTTTCGATTCCTTCCGCCGTTACCGGCAGCGACAGGCCTTTTCCGAGCGAGATGATCGCCTCGACCAGAGAGCGGCCTTCGCCATCCGCCGTCAAATCGGCAACGAAGCTGCGATCGATCTTCAGTCGGTCGAACGGCAAGGTGCGCAACTGCGAGAGGCTGGAATAGCCGGTGCCGAAGTCATCGAGACTGATACGAATTCCTTGATTCTTCAGGCTCGAGACGATCGAACGCACAGCGCCGATATTCTCGTGCAGGCAGCTTTCGGTAATTTCTATCTCCAGCCGGGCAGCGGGGAAGCCGCTTTCCACCAGCAAGTGCAGCAGCTTTTGGGCGAACCACGGATCGCGCAACTGGACAGGTGAGATGTTGACCGAAAGCGTGAGGTCGGGATCCCACTCCTTCGCGTCTTCCAGCGCCTGTCGTATCAGCCCTTCGGATAGCTGCCCGATAAGGTCGATCTCCTCGGCGATGGGGATGAAGATTTCCGGGCTGACGACCCCGTAGCGCGGACTGTTCCAGCGGGCCAGCATCTCGAAACCCGAAAGCTTGCCAGTCTCGAGATCGATCTGCTGTTCGTAGTAAGGTACGAACTCACCTGCGGGAATGCCTTGGCGAATGCCCGCTTCCAGTTCGTTGCGGAAGCGCAGCTCGTCCTCCATCTGCGGTTCGAACCAGTAGTAACGGTTACGACCGCGTTTTTTCGCGTGGTACATGGCGATATCGGCGCGGTGGATCAGGGCTTCGGCATCGACCACCGGATTCTGCTTATTGTCGGCGGCGGTCTGTGCAAGGCCGATGGATACCGTGGCCTCCACCGTCATCCGGTTGGATTCCACGGGGGCGGAAACGGCTCTGATGATGATGGCGACCAAGTCGTCCACGTCTTCGCGCATGTTGTAATCGTAGGGAACGGCGCAGGCGAATTCGTCTCCGCCGATGCGCGCAAGGATGCCTTCTTCGGGCAGGCATTCGGCGATCCGCCCCGCGATCGCGGTGAGCACCGTATCGCCCATCTGGTGGCCGTTGAGGTCGTTGATCTGCTTGAAGTTGTCGAGATCGATCATCATCACCGCCATTTCGCGATGCGTGCCTTCCAGCGATCGGCGCAACGTCTCCATGGCCGGAGGACCGCTGCGGCGGTTCAGGCAGCCGGTCAGCGGGTCTCGCTCGGCGAGCTCACGCGCGCGCGTTTCGGCGAGGCGGCGCACTTGCACCTCGTCGTGCAGGTCGCGATATCGGCGCCAGCCGAACAGCAGCAGCGCGATGTTGAGGAGTACAGCGTTTACGAGCACCAGGTCCGGTGCCTCCCCGCCCCAGAACCAGGCACGGGCGATCTGCGGCATCAGGCTGCCGCCGGTGCCGACGAACAGGATAATGGCTGCTGCCGCAATACCGAGCGCGATCATGTCCCGCTCCGCATTGCGAATTGTCCTGTCGGCAGGTTTTTCGTTCTTTTCCAGCGCCCGTTTCAACAGCGATTGTCCCCAAATCAACGGATCGCATATCGCGCATCATCCTCAACATCGGGTTAATTGCCCTATAGGTCGCGGGTCGCTACGTAGCGCCCCGCGCATCAAAGGAGACGACATTGCCCAACCACTGGCTGATCAAATCGGAACCGTTCAAATATTCGTGGGACCAACTGGTCGAGGATGGCGAAACCATCTGGGATGGCGTGCGCAACCACCGAGCGGCCAACAACCTGCGCGCGATGGAGAAGGGCGACAAACTGTTCTTCTATCACTCGAACAAGGGGCTTGAGATCGTCGGGATCGCCGAAGTGAGTGAGTCCGGACTGATCGATCCCACCGATCCGGAAGGCAAATGGCCGACGGTAAAAGTGAAGCCCGTGCGCCCGCTGGAAAACTTCGTGACGCTGAAAGCGATCAAGGCCGAACCAACGCTCGAAGGCATTGAACTGGTCCGCCTTTCGCGCTTGTCCGTGGCCGAAATACGGCCAGAGGAATGGGATATTATTCTCAAGATGTCAGAGGCTTAATTCGGAACGATTGCCGTTGCTTGTCCGTTGTTTGGTCAAAGGGCGCGCGATGGTCGTGCTGGCCCGTAAGACTAACGGAGAAGCACCATGGGTGAATTCACTGAGAAGGTAAAAGGCAACGTCAACGAAGCCGTCGGCAACGTGAAGCAGGAATCGAACAATCCCGAAACCCGCGCCGAAGGCCGCCAGCAGGAAAAGAAGGGCGAAGCCCAGCAGCTGAAGGGCGAAGTCGAAGGCGAGCTTGGCAACGACATCTAAGCCGCCATCAATACGAACAAGGGCTGTTCCCGACGAGGGAGCGGCCCTTTTTCGTATGCGCTATTCGCCTCGCAAGGCGCTGACGGTGGCGCCCGCAGCGCTCAGCTGTTCGATATCGGTAATGCAGTGCAAAAGGCGGATGCCCTTGCGTTGCATCGCCTCTTCCAGGGCCGCATCGAACTGGGCGTTGTTTTCCACGCGCGCGCCCCAGCCGCCGAAGCTTTCGGCCAGCTTGGCGAAGTCCGGATTTGCGAGATGGGTTGAAGCCTCGCGGCCCGGATACTCGCGCTCCTGGTGCATGCGGATGGTGCCGTAGGTTGAGTTGTCGAACACGATCACCAGCATATCCAGGCCATACTGCGCCGCTGTCGCCATTTCCTGCCCGTTCATCAGGAAATCGCCGTCCCCGGCAGCGGCGACGACGCAGCGGTCAGGGTAACGCATGGCGGCGGCGACAGCGGCCGGCACGCCATAACCCATCGCACCCGCGGTAGGGGCGAGTTGGGAAGGATATCCGGCATAGGGCCAGTAGCGATGCCACCAACCCGCAAAGTTGCCGGCACCGTTGCAGATGATGGTGTCGGCGGGCAGCAGCCTGCGACACGTGGCCATGGCCAGGGCGAGGTCGAGATCGAACCGAGCGGCTTCTCGCGGCGTGTTCCATTCCAGCCAGTCGGCGTGTGCTTCGGCGCCGCAATCGAAATCGATGACGTCGCTCTCGTCCCACAAAGCTGCGCTTTCGGCGAACTCTGCCGTGTCGGCGCAGACGGGGAAGTCGGTGCGATAGACACGGCCCAATTCCTCCGGGTCGGGATGGACGTGGATCAGCACCTGGTCCGGATGGTCCGGCGTTACCAGCGAATAGCCATCGGTCGTCGCCTCTCCCAATCGCGCGCCGACCACCAGTAGCAGGTCAGCATCCTTAACCCGCTGGGCGAGTTTTGGATTGGGGCCGTAACCTAGGTTTCCGGCATAGACTTTCGATTCGGGCGAAATCGCGTCTTGCCGCCGGAAGGCGGTGGCGACCGGAAGCCCGATCCGCTCGGCGAACTCGGTGAAGTAGTGCCGCGCGCGCGCATTCCATCCGGCGCCGCCGACAATAGCGAGCGGAGCCGCAGCATCGCCGATCATCTGCATCAGCGTTGCCATGACGTCGGGGCAGGGCGCCTGGGCGGGCCTGGCGACCGCCGGCCGCACCGGGCTTTCGATCCCCTCTTCGTGCAGCATGTCCTCGGGCAGGGCGAGAACGACCGGGCCGGGTCGGCCACTGATCGCCGTCGACCAGGCGCGTGCGATGTATTCCGGGATGCGACGGGCATCGTCGATACGGGCGGACCATTTCGCGATGGGGGCGAAGAAGGCGGGGAAGTCCACCTCCTGAAACCCTTCGCGGTCGCGCATGGTGCGGTCGACATCGCCGATGAAGAGGATCATCGGCTGGCTGTCCTGCATGGCGACGTGAACGCCGATGCTGGCGTTCGTTGCGCCCGGACCGCGCGTGACGAAAGCAATGCCGGGCTGGCCGGTCATCGCTCCATCGGCGCATGCCATGAAGGATACGCCGCCCTCCTGTCTGCACGTCACGGTCTCGATCGCATCGCAATCGGATAGCGCGTCGAGCACCGGGAGGAAGCTTTCGCCGGGCACGGTGAAAGCGCGCGAGGCTCCCTGTTCGACAAGGCAATCGACAAGGAGGCGGGCTGCAGTCGTGGTCATACCCCTTCGATTAGCCCCGCCTTGCGGGGGCGGCAACCAGTTACGCGAGTTACCAACCGTCCCGGGTTTGAACAGGTTGGCGGGGGCGGGAGCCAATTCGTTACCAAAACGTTAAAACCGCACCATGAGACGTTCACTTGTCCTGACGACCGAGTCGTCCCGCCACCCGTTCCGGGCATCCTTGCCGCCACACGTACTGGCGCGCGCCAACGAGATCGAACCGATGGCTCCGTGGCGCAAGCGCCTGGCGATGGGCCTTTCGCGGCAGGACCTGGAGACCGTTGCGGCCACCTATACGGCAGGCTTCCTCGCGACGATCACGTTCATCGCCTGATCGCTTATTCCGCAGGTGACAGCACCCGCGCAGCATCCTTTTCCGCGCGGTAAAGCCTGACTCCTAGCCACACCGATACGAAGCACATTCCCGCACTCAACAGCACCTGTTCTGCCAGCGGCACGCCGACGGCGCTCAGCGCGAGGGCGAACAGGGAACCCACCACCATCGCGCCCGAATTGACGATGTTGTTCGCCGCCACCGCACGGCTGGCCTGCGAACTGGGCACCTTGGTGGTGAGGAAGGCATAGAGCGGCACCACGAACATGCCGCCGAAAATGGCGATCAGCAGCAGGCTGCCCAGCACGGCCCAGGCCAGCGGGTAGGACAGGAACGTCGCCACATCCATCAGCTGGGTATCGCGAAGCCCGGCGTTCCATGCCTTGCACACGAAGTAGAAGACAGCGACCATGCCCGCCATCAGCAGCACCGAGATGGGCGAGTAGCGTGACGAGACCTTGCCCTTCAGCAACAGGTTCACAGCCACAGATCCTACCGCGACGCCGATCGAGAAGAAGACGAGGAAAAGGCTGGCGACCGTGGGGTCGGCCAGCAGGACGTTCTTGGCGAGCGGCGGGAACTGGATGAACAGCACCGAGCCGATGGTCCAGAAGAAGCTGATCGCGAGGATGGCGTAGAACACTTCCTTGTTGTGCGTGCACTCCCGGATCATCCGCCACGAGGATGTGAACGGGTTGAAGTCGATCTTCTCCGGCGCACCCATCGGCGGGGCGGAGGGCACCTGGCGGCTGGTGAGATAGCCGATCACGGCGAACCCCAATATTGCGGCAGCGGCAATTTCCACCTGGTCGGCCAGGAAGCCCGCCAAGATCGTGCCGGTCATGATCGCGATGTAGGTGCCAGCTTCCACCAGGCCCGTGCCCGCCAGCACCTCGTCTGTTTCGAGGTGCTGCGGAAGGATCGCATACTTGATCGGGCCGAAGAACGTGGAGTGCACGCCCATCGCGAACAGCGCCAGCATCAGCAGCGGGATGGCGAGCATCTCCACCGCGATCCCCTCCCACGCCAGGAACAGGCCGAAGGCACCGACCGTCATGATCCCGATCTCCGCCGCTTTCACTCGCCGGATAATGCGCGCCTTGTCGGTCAGGTCGGCAAGCTGTCCGGCAATGGCGGAAAGCAGGAAGAACGGCAGGATGAAGACGGCAGAGGCCGCGCCCGAGAAGACCGTTTCGGCGTCGGGCGAGTTGTAGACGCTGTAGACGACGAACAGCACCATGGTCGTCTTGTAGAGGTTGTCGTTGAAGGCGTTCAGGAGCTGCGTGCAGAACAGCGGCAGGAACCGGCGTTGCTTCAGCAGGTGGGTGGAGGTGAACATAAAGCCTGTTTGCAGCGCCCGTTGGGCCGATCCGCCGAGGGGCTTAACGGCTTTTCCCCCAAATAGCAGCAGCAACCATCCTTTTTCCTTAAACGATTCCGGGCTAGGGCTGCTGAGACCATGTGGACCTTGCCCAACATACTCACTCTCAGCCGCATCCTCACGCTGCCGCTGCTCGGTTTCCTGCTCTGGTGGCCGGGATGGGCGCTGGGATACCTGTGCGCCTTCGCGCTCTACTGCCTGATGGGCATTACCGATTACTTCGACGGCCTGCTGGCGCGTTCCAGCGGCGCGGTGAGCAAGCTGGGCATTTTCCTCGATCCCATTGCCGACAAGATCATGGTGGCGACGGTGATCCTGGTGCTTGCCGCACAGGGCATCCTGCGCGGCCCCTACGTGGGCGACGCGCACGTGATCGCCGGCCTCATCATCCTGATTCGCGAGATCGCCGTTTCCGGTCTGCGCGAGTTCCTGGGTGAGTTGCAGGTGAGCGTGCCGGTGTCGAAGCTGGCCAAGTGGAAGACGACGTTCCAGCTCGTTTCGCTGGGCGCGCTGATCCTGGGTCAGGGCTTGCCGGGCTGGAACCTTATGATGGCGGGCGTCGAGCACAACGTGCCGCACCTCGTAGGCCTCGTCACCTTGTGGGGCGCGGCGATCCTTACGGTGATAACCGGGTGGGACTATTTGCGGGTCGGCCTCAAGTACATGGACTGATTTCGCAGACGAACGTGGAACGCCGATGGGGGCGTTTCGAAAAAGTTGGTTTCGCCGATAAATCGTTCTGAAACAGTCACCTGCTGCGATAATCGTATCCGGGCATGTAACCTTTCGCCGTGCGCGCTGTTTCGTGGTGTGCGGACCCGGCAAGGCTGCGGCGATTTGGCGCGGGAGAGATCGGGAAAAGGCAGGCATTCCCAAACTGTGCGCCGATCAGGGGCGGGTAGGAAACCGTCGCGACCGGAAGCAGGAGCGCCGACCCCTATCGGCGCTCAGCATTATCAGAGACCGAGCGCCGCGCGCACCGCTTTCCAGCTCACCAGCTTGAAGTTCTGCGCGTTGGGCGGGTTGATCCCGTCCTGCGCGATGAACAGGCCCTGCGGATAATCCGGGCCGAAGTTGCGGGTATCGAGCGCAATCCCGTCGGTTTCCTCGGCGCTTCCGTAGGTGCCGGCACCGATGGCAAAGCGACCTACCGGTGTCATGTCCGGCAGGGAGAAAACCTCATAGGCATTGTCTCCCTGGCTGGACGCGACAAGGTATCCGCCGTCCTCGCCTTCGGGCGCAATGGCGAGACCTTCGACGTCGGCGACGAGGTACTGGTTGTCGATGGCGGCCACGAGTTCGCCGGTGGTCGCGCCATCGGCGAAACGCCAGATGCCCGCCATCTCCTCGCCCACGTAGAGCGTACCGTCCCGCTCGTCGAAGATGCAGCCTTCGGGCTGGCTGGGCACGGACATTTCGCGCACCAGCTCGGCTTTCGGCACCTCGCCGGGAGCCCATTCGGCAATTTCGTACTCGCGCAAGTTGCCTTCCTTCGTCACCATCAGCGCGGTGAGTGAGCCGTGCTGGCTCATGCAGAAGCCGTAACCTTCACCCGGTCCACTGGGAAAGCGCCCGAGCGAGGTCAGTTCGCCGCTGGCCGTATCCAGCGTGAAGGTCGAGATGTGCGAATTGGCAGGATCGATCCGGTCGCTGGCGGCGACGATCACGGTGCCGTCGTCCAGTTCCACCAGGTCGACATTGTTGACGGCGCCCGCATCGAAGAAGCTGCGCACCTGCCCATCGAGGCCGTAGACGTAGAGCCCGGCCTTCTTGTCGGTCGCGACGATCAGGCTTTGCGACGGGCCCGCCGCGTTGCGCCAGATCGCGGGATCGTCGGCAGCGTCCTCGTTGGCCGTGCCCACCGGCTCGGTCTCGCCAGTGGCGAGAACCGAAACCGGAGGAAGGCCGGTGGGCGTGGTGGCGCAGCCTGCAAGCAGGGCCGCGGCGATGGTCATGGTCGCAATACGCATCAGAACGTCACCCTCACGCCGCCCTTGAAGGTGCGGCCATACACTTCGTACTGGTAGTTGTTCTGCCGACCGCCCACGGTGTTGTAGGCGAAGTATTCGGCATCGGTCAGGTTGATCGCTTCCACGAACACCTGCACCCCTTCCAGCACCGTGAAGCGGGCGCTGGCGTCGAGCTGGAAATGGCTGTCGACGAAGCGGTATTCCTCGGGATCGCCGCCCAGTTCATCGAGGTAATCGTCGCGGTAGGTGCCCGCGAGGCGCAGCGAGACAGGGCCCTTCTCGTAACCCAGTACGCCGTTCAGCGTATGCTCGCTGGAGGCGGGCAGCGGGATCGTGTTGATGCCGTTGCCGAAGCCCTGACCGAACAGGTCCAGCGAACCGTCGGAGATGGTGGCTGTCGCATCGGTGTAGGTGTAGTTCGCCTGCGTCAGCAGCCCGTCGAAAGGCGCGGGCAGCATGTCCCACTGCATGGCAAAACCCAGTTCGATGCCCCAGACCTCGGCGCTGTCGCCGTTCACGGGAATGGCCGCCTCGTTGAAGGCGATGCCGTTGAACACCAGCAGTTCGTCCGCGCCGATTTCGTCGTCGCCGTCGAGGTCTTCGGCTTCGTAATCGACCGTGACGATGTAGTTGGAAATGTCCTTGTAGAAGAACCCGGCGCTCACCGCGCCACTGCCGCCGAAGTAGTATTCGACGCCTGCATCGAAGTTCCACGCCTCGTAAGGGTCGAGGTTGGCATTGCCGAATTCGCCTTCCACTTCGTCATCGTCGTTGCGTTCGGTGATGAAGCGCGGGGCGAGCTGGGCGAAGCCGGGACGCACCAGGCTGCGATAGCCAGCGGCGCGGAATACAAGGTCGTTCACCGGTTCGTAGCGGATGTTCAGGCTGGGGAGCCAGAAGCCGTAGTTGGCAGGCGTGGTCTGCGGGGTGACGATGACGGTGTCGTCTGTCGCGATAGAGCCATCGGGCAGTCTGCCGTCCTCTTCCACCAGCAGGGTGAAATTGCCGACGATATCGGTCTGCGTGTATTCGTGGCGCACACCGCCGATCACCGTCAGGCTGTCGCTTCCCCAGCGGCCCAGCAGGTATCCCGCGTAGATGTCCTCCTCGATCGCGTAGTCTTCCGCCGCGCTGTCGAACAGGCTGTCGGCTTCCTGCAGTTCGAAGTCGCCGCGATTGGCGAAGAAAAAGTTGCTCGCGCCGCTGTAGCTGGCGACCGGCGAGATCTCGGTGATGCGATAGGTCTGCTCGCCGACGAAATCCGCAAGGCTTACATCGTCGATCTCGAAGAAGCGGATTTCTCCGTTGAAGCTCTTCTCGCGCCAGCGGCCCTTGAAGCCTGCCTGCACGGTGAAGACGCCCGCATCGCTGGCGAATTCGTGGCCAACGTCCAGCCGGGCCGAGTACTCGGTGTCTTCGGAATCGGAGAGGTCGGTCAGTTCCACCTCGTCGAGTTCGTAAAGAGAGGCATCGGTGAAATTCGCTGTGCTGGTGGAAAACGTCGGGACGCGCGGATCGGAATAGTCGAACGTCACCGCCAGCGGATTGCGCTCGCCCGGATCGTCGGGGTGTTCGCCGAAGAAGTCCTGCGCGAACACGGTGGGATCGACGCTGTCGTTTTCCTTTTCGCTCGATTGCGCCCAGCTGCCCGAATACTCGATGGTCCAAGGCCCGGTCTGCGTTTCGCCGCCGATGCTGAGCGAGTAGATTTCCTGCCGCTCGAAACGGTCCTTGATATCTCGCTCGATGGTGGCCTCGAACGGGTCTTCGTCCGGGTTGGCCTGGTCGGGCGTGGAGAACGTCACGGTGTTGCCGCTGCCCGAAACGGCGGCATCGCCGAAATCGAAGATCGTGCGGCGGCGATATTCCTGGTCGTCAAACCGGCTATACAGGCCGCGGGCATAGAGCATCGTCGTGTCGGACGGGCGCAGGTCGAAGCCGAGCGAGGCGGAGATACGCTCGCGCTCCACGTCGTAGTCGCGGTACTGCACTTCCTCGGCGTATATCAGGCCGTCATCCTCGACCCAGTCGTCCGCCTCGATGTTGTCGGTCTCGAAGAAGCGGTTGTAGTAGGACAGGCCGCCGGACACGCCGAAATCGTCGGTCAGGCGGTAGGCGAAGTTGATGCTGCTCTTGGGGTTCAGCTCCTCGGAATACTCGTTGTAGCTGCCCTCTGCGGACAGGGTAACAAAGTTGCCGCGGCGGTCGAAGGCGGAGACGGTGTTGATCTCGATGCTCGCCCCGATGGTGTCGGCGTCCATGTCCGGCGTCAGCGACTTCTTCACCTCGATGCTCTCGATGATGTCGCTGCCGATCACGTCCAGCGCAACGGCGCGGATGTCGCCTTCAGGGGCGGGCAGGCGCACGCCGTTGACGGAGGTGGCGTTGAGGTTGGGATCGAGGCCGCGCACGGCCACGAAACGGCCTTCGCCCTGATCGTTCAGCACGTTCACGCCCGGCAGGCGGCGCAGGCTTTCGGCAACGTTCTGGTCCGGGAACTGGCCGATGGCATCGCGCGTCAGCACGTCGACGATGGTGTCGCTGGCATATTCGCGGCTGAGCGCATTGGCCTGGTTGGCGCGCTGGCCGTAGACGAGGATGCTGGCCGCATCGTCGCCGCCCAGCATGAAATTGGCCATGACCGCGCCCTGCTCAGGAACCTCGATCACCTGCGTTTCGGTGGGCACGCCGACATAGCGGGCCTCGATGGTATAGGTGCCGGCGGGCACATCGGTGATGCGGAAGCTGCCGTCGCGCTGCGTCACCACCTGGCGGTTGATTTCCGGAATGCGCACCACGGCGGATTGCAGGGCGACCGTGTCGGTCTGGTCGATCACCACGCCTGTCACATCGCCTGCAAGGGCAGGGGTTGCGGAAAGGGCAATCGCGGCGATGCTGGCACAGGCCAGCAAGCGGGTATTTCTCATGAAGTCCTCCGGTCCGTTGTTGGAGGGGCAGCTAGGGCCGCTGCGTGACCGGGGTATTTCCGTTAGGTGACGCGCAGAAGAATCTGTGGCG
This sequence comes from Erythrobacter westpacificensis, assembly GCF_039542285.1. Lineage (NCBI taxonomy): Bacteria > Pseudomonadati > Pseudomonadota > Alphaproteobacteria > Sphingomonadales > Erythrobacteraceae > Erythrobacter > Erythrobacter westpacificensis. The sequence goes on along the minus strand of NZ_BAABHV010000021.1, from coordinate 16,263 downwards.
CGCAGGTTTCACTTCTGAGGCCGGAATGTGACCTTCTTGGCCGCGATGTCAGCTTTTGCCCTGTTCGGGCAGGGCTTCGTGAAAGGCAATTACCGCGCGCGTCACTTCCTGCATCATCTGCATGCGCTCGATGGTCGAGCGCTTGGTGACGCCGATCATGACCGCCACGGCGTAGGCCGACGAGTCGGGCGCGAACAGCACGCCCACGTCGTTGTAGCCCGATTGCTGGCCGTTCCAGAACTGGCCGGTGCCGGTCTTGTGGCTCACCACCCAGCCTTCGCTCCTGCCACCCTTCAGGCGGCGCGGGCCGCTGCGGGTGTTGGACATTATGGTGAGGAATTCCTCGGCGCGCCTGGGCGACAGCACTTCGCCGCGTTCGATGGCCGCCAGCGCGCGGGCAATGGCGATGGGGCGTGCACCGTCGACCGGATCGGCGAGATAGCCCTCGAAGGCGCGCTTGCGGACCCGGTCGGGCACAAGGTCGCGCGCGTCGTAGAAGTTGTTCTCGTAGGAATAGCTGTCGTCCCACTCCATCCCGGCAATCGCCGCCTGCATCAGCTTTTCGCCGGGACCGAAGCGGATGCCGTCCAGTCCCTGTTCGCGCAGCATGGCGCGCACGGCTCGCGGGCCGCCCACGCGTTGCAGGATGGCGTTGTTCGCGGTGTTGTCGCTTTGCTGGATTGCGCGCTCGATCAGTTCGCCGACCGTGGTTTCCACCGCGCCGTTGCGCAGGATTTCCTTGCGGATCGGCTGGTGGAACAGCGTCAGGTCATCGCGGCTGACGCGGATCGGCGCGTCGAGGTTGAGCAGGCCCTTTTCCGCCAACGTCAATGCGGTCAGCGTGACCCAGGTCTTGCTGACGCTTTGTTGCGGCAGGAGCGCGGTTTCGTTGAAGCCGGTGCTCCAGCCGGTATCGATGTCGACCACGGCAATGCCCAGCGTCCCGCCGAATTCCTCGCCGATGGCCTCCAGCTTGTCGCCCAGTTCCTCGCGCGCCTGGACGACCTGCGGATCGGGCGCGGGGGTAGGGGTAGGTGTCGCGATGGCCGGAGCCTTCGCCTGCTGCTGCGCCTCTCGCATCTCTTCACCCCATTCCACGCCGAACGGCGGGCTGGGGTTTTCGGCGGTGCCGCAGGCAGTAAGCGCAAGCGCTGCGGAGGCGGACAGGATAAGACGGGTCGGTTTCACATTAACCCAATGAGCGAGAACAGTTTGTTATCCGAGAAAGCCGGGCCTGGGGCCGACCGCCTCATCCTGCGCGCAATTCTTCGGCCAGAAGCCGGAATTCGTCGCTGCGCGGGCTGTTGGCGCGCCACACGAGGGCAATTTCGCGGCTGGTATGATCGCCTTGCAGCGGGCGGGCGACCACGTTTGTCTCGTGCAAGATTCCTGCATCGATCGCCATTTGCGGCAGCATGGTGAGGCCGAGCCCGTTGTCCACCATCTGCACCAGCGTATGCAGCGATGTGCCAATCATCGTCGCGCTGGCATTCAGTTCGGGCCTGTTGCAGGCAGCGAGCGCGTGTTCCTTCAGGCAGTGCCCGTCTTCCAGCAGCAGCAAGCGCCCCTCGTCGATCATCGCGGGGCTGATTTCTGCGGGGGGATCGCGGGGGTCGTCCTTGGGGAACGCAACGTAGAGTTCGTCGTCGCAGATCTTGGCGCTTTCCACTTCGCCGGTGGCGAAGGGAAGGGCCAGCAGCACGCAATCGGCGCGGCCGTGGTGCAGCGATTCCAGCGCCTGGTCGCTGGTTTCCTCACGCAGGAAGAGCTTCAGCTGCGGGCGCTCCTTGCGCAGACGCGGCAGGATGCGCGGCAGCAGGAACGGCGCGATCGTGGGGATCACGCTCATGCGCAGTTCGCCCGAGAGCGGCTTTCCGGCGGCCTGCACCAGCTCCGCCAGTTCCTCCGCCTCGCGCAGCACGCGGTGCGCCTTTTCCACCACCGAATTGCCCAGCGGTGTGAAGCGTACCACGCGGCGGCTGCGCTCCACCAGTGTCACGCCCAGCAACGATTCCAGCTCCCGGATACCGGCGGACAGTGTGCTTTGCGAGACGAAGCTGGCCTCTGCCGCGCGGCCGAAGTGCTGCTGCTCGTGCAGGGCGACGAGGTATTGCAGCTGCTTGATGGTGGGGAGGTAAGTGCTCACTCGGCGCCCGCTGCCTCCGCTTCCTCTTCCGCCTTCACATCGTCGATATGGGTCATCTTGAGGCGACCCTTCTCGACGGCGAAGGCGAGCTTGCCTTCCACCAGGTCCAGCGCATCCTTGCCGAACACCTCGAACCGCCAGCCTTCCAGCACGGGCAGCTTGCGCACGCCTGCGGCCAGCGCCTCGAGTTCGTCGGAACGGGTGAGCAGGCGGGAGGCGACGTCGATCTCGCGGGCGCGGATTTTAAGGAGCAGCTTCAGCAGGTCCGCCACCAGCGCGCCTTCCTTGCCCAGCGGAGCGCCGCGCTTCGGCTTCTCCGGCATTTCGTCGGCAGGCATCGGCTCTGCGTTGGTGAGCACCTTCATCAGCCGTCTGCCGATGTCGTTTTCCTTCCAGGCGTTGGAAAGCCCGCGCACCTTCGCAAGGTCGGCCTGTTTCTTGGGCGGGTGGCTGGCGAGGTCGGCCAGCGTCTCGTCGCGGATGATGCGACCGCGCGGGATATCCTTGTCCTGAGCCTCCGTCTCGCGCCACGCGGCCAGCGCCTTCAGGCGGCCCAGCACGGCGGGATTGCGACCGGGGGAGCGGATGCGCTGCCACGCCACGTCGAGGTCGTTGGCGTAGTTGGCGGGATCGGCCAGCTTTTCCATCTCCGCATTCAGCCAGTGGCCGCGATCGGTCTTGATCAGCTTCTTCAGGATCTTGGGGAAAATCTTGGCGAGGTAGGTCACATCGCCGATGGCATATTCGATCTGCCGTTCGGTAAGAGGACGACGGCTCCAGTCGGTGAAGCGCGCGCCCTTGTCGATGGTCTTGTTCAGCCAGCTTTCCACCAAGTTGGCATAGCCGATCTGCTCGGACTGGCTGATGGCCATCATGGCGATCTGCGTGTCGAAGATGGGGTGCGGGGTCTTTCCCGTCAGGTTGTAGATGATTTCCACGTCCTGTCCGCCGGCGTGGAAGATCTTCAGCACTTCCTCGTTGTCGGTCAGCAGGTCCAGCAGCGGCTGCAGGTCGATGCCGTCGGCCAGCGGGTCCACGGCGGCGGCCTCTTCTTCGTTACCGATCTGGATCAGGCAGAGTAGCGGGTAATAGGTGTTCTCGCGCATGAACTCTGTGTCCACGCAAACGAAATCGTGCTTCGCCAGCCTTTCGCACAGGTCGGCAAGGTCTTGGGTCTTGGTAATCAGGGGATGGATATGCATTCGTCTTCTTTTCGTATCTGGCCGGTTCACCGTCCTGCGGCAGTCGCGCGGCGTGTCATTCCTTGACAAAACGCCCTGCTTCGCCTGTTAGCGCGCGCTTGATATACGGCTAAGTCGCCGCGCAACGCCCGCGCGCCCTTAGCGCCATAACCTGCGAAATGAAAAGAGTCCTCATGCACGCCTATCGTACCCACAACTGTGCAGCCCTTACCAAGGCCGATGTCGGCCAGACCGTCCGCCTGTCCGGCTGGATCCATCGCAAGCGCGACCACGGCGGCGTGCTGTTCGTGGACCTGCGCGATCATTACGGCATCACACAGGTGGTGGCGGACGAGGACAGCCCTGCGCTGGAACTGCTCGATTCGCTGAAGCTGGAAAGCGTCATCACCATCGATGGCGAGGTGAAGGCGCGCGACGCGGCGGCGGTGAACCCGAACCTGCCGACCGGCGAGATCGAGGTCTTCGCCCGCGAAGTGACGGTGCAAAGCCACGCCAATGAACTGCCGCTGATCGTGAATTCGGCGGAGGATTACCCGGAGGATACGCGCCTCAAGTACCGCTTCATCGACCTGCGGCGCGAACGGGTTCACAACAACATCATGCTGCGCAACCGGGTGATTACCTCGCTGCGCCGCCGCATGACGGACCAGGGCTTTTCGGAATTCCAGACGCCGATCCTTGGTGCCTCCAGCCCCGAGGGCGCACGCGACTACCTGGTGCCCAGCCGCCTGCATCCCGGCCGCTTCTACGCGCTGCCGCAGGCGCCGCAGATGTTCAAGCAGCTGCTGATGGTTGCCGGTTTCGATCGCTACTTCCAGATCGCCCCGTGCTTCCGCGACGAAGACCTGCGCGCCGACCGTTCGCCGGAATTCTACCAGCTCGACTTCGAGATGAGCTTCGTGACGCAGGAAGACGTTTTCAACGCCATCGAGCCGGTGCTGGCCGGCGTGTTCGAGGAATTCGGCGAGGGCAAGAGTGTGACCCCGGCGGGTGAATTCCCGCGCATCCCCTATGCCGAATCGATGCTGAAATACGGCACCGACAAGCCGGACCTGCGCAACCCGATCATCATTTCCGATGTCTCGCACCACTTCGAAAAGAGCGGCTTCGGCATCTTCGAGAAGATCGTGGGCAGCGGCGGCATCGTGCGCGCGATCCCTGCGCCCAACACCAACGAGAAGAGCCGCAAGTTCTTCGACGAGATGAACGACTGGGCGCGCAAGGAAGGCTTCTCCGGCCTTGGCTACGTCACCCGCAAGCAGGGCGAGTTCGGCGGTCCCATCGCCAAGAACCACGGCCCCGAGGAAATGGCCAAGCTGTATGACGAGCTGGGCCTTGGCGAGAACGACGGCCTGTTCTTTGCAGCAGGCAAGGCCAAGGATGCTGTGAAGCTGGCCGGTGCCGCGCGCACCCGCGTGGGCGAGCAGCTGGAACTGATCGAGCAGGGCTGTTTCAAGTTCTGCTGGATCGTCGATTTCCCGATGTTCGAATACGACGAGGAACTGAAGAAGATCGACTTCAGTCACAACCCGTTCTCCATGCCGCAGGGCGAGATGGACGCGCTGGAAAACCAGGACCCGCTGGAGATCAAGGCGTGGCAGTACGACATCGTCTGCAATGGCTACGAACTGTCGAGCGGCGCCATCCGTAACCACCGTCCGGATATCATGTACAAGGCGTTCGAGATCGCCGGTTACACGCAGGCGGACGTGGACGCGAACTTCGGCGGAATGATCGAGGCGTTCAAGCTGGGCGCACCGCCGCACGGCGGCTCTGCGCCGGGCATCGACCGTATCGTGATGCTGCTGGCGGACGAGCCGAACATCCGCGAAGTGATCGCCTTCCCGCTGAACCAGCGCGCGCAGGACCTGATGATGGGTGCGCCCAGCGTGGTGAGCGCGCGTCAGCTTCGCGATGTGCACATCCGCCTGTCCGGCGACGCACTGGAAGCGCAGAAGGCCGCCAGCGGAGCCGAGGCGACCGACATGAACAGCAATGCGGCGAAGAACGATATTCCGCCGCAGGAAAGCTGATCGCCAAACGAAAAGGGCGCGGCTCCCATCGGAACCGCGCCCTTCGTTTGTCGAAGCTTCGATCGATCAGCCCATCTGGTTGTCGATCATGTCACCGAAACGCTCGCCTTCGCTGATTTCTGCGTAGCACTGCTGCACCACCGTGCGGGACTGCGGGTCGAGATCGTCGTCGTCGAGCGCGGCCTTGAACTTGTCCTTGAGGTAGTCCTCGCCTTCCTCGACGCGTTCGGCAGCAGCTTCGTCACCGCTTTCGAAGGCATCGGCGATGCTCATCCACGTGCGGTGCGCGGCGCCGGTCATCGTGCCCTTCGTCACCAGTTCGCCGCCCTGGCGCTGGATTTCCGAATTGAGCCTGGCCACCGTCTGCTCACGCTGTTCGCGGCGGCGGTTGAGGGCATCCTTCAGGTGCGGGCTCTCCGCCTTCTCGGCGGCCTTGCGATAGCCCTCCACCGAATCGAACGCGGTGTCGGTCAGGGTCTTGAGTACGGAATTGGCAGACATCGAACTTTCCTTCCTAATCAGTTTGATACCTGTCCAACGCGCGGGAGGCCGCTAGCTATCCTGCGTCCTGGCGCTGGCGCAGGTCATTCCGGCGCGTTTCAGCCTTGCGCGGCTTTCCACGCCCCCATCGAACCGAGGTAGACATCGACGTTGCCGAACCCCTTGCTGGCCAGCCAGCTCGCGGCGACCGTGGCCCGCATCCCGCTGGCGCACATCAGGGTGTAGCTCTCCAGCGGATCGAGGTCCTGCCACTGCTCGTTGAGGTGCCCGGCATAGATATGGCGCGAGCCGTCGATCTTCGCTTCCTCGCGCTCGTCCGCCGCGCGCACGTCGATCAGGGTCCATCCGGCCTGTTTCTGCTCAAGCCGCCTGCGCACTTCGCCGGTCTTGATCATCGGCACCTGGCCCAGGTCGCGCCCCTGCGCGGCTGCCGGGATTACGCCGGTGTAGCCGCCCGCGATGTTATCCAGTCCGATGCGGACGAGATGCTGTGCGGCCGTCGTCAACGCGGACTGGTCCGCTGCGACGAGGGCATTGCTCTCGCCCTCGGCAATGAACCACCCGGCAAAGGCGGGGATCATGCCGACGGGGATGCAGTAGCTGCCGGGGATGTGGCCCGCGCACCACGCGCCGGGCTCGCGAATGTCGATCACGTGGTCTGCAGCCGCGCTTTCGAGCTGGTCGAGAGTCAAAGCCTTTGGCTGCATGACGCGGGGCGCGGCGCTGCCGCCTTCAAGGTTCAGCCGTTCCATCAGGCGGAAATAGGGCGGCTGGTAGTGAACCTCCGCCAGCTTGGCCTCGATAAAGGCCTCCCGATCAGCGATCTGCAGGCGCGGATTGTTGGCGCGTTCGTGCCCAATCGTGGAAAACTCGCGCTCCGCCATGCCCGATCCGCAGACCGAGCCTGCGCCGTGCGCGGGATAAAGGATGGTCTGGTCGCCCAATGACTGCAGCTTCTGCAAACTGTCGTACAGCAGGCCGGTCACTTCGCGGGCACGATCCGGGTAGAAATCGGTGCGGCCAACATCGCCCACGAACAGGGCGTCTCCGGTGAATACGCCGACGGGACCGTCGGGGTAGGCGCTGTCGTGCAGCACATAGGAGAGGCTATCGTCGGTATGGCCGGGCGTTTCCAGCACTTCGATCCTGAGCTGGCCGATCTCGAACACGTCGCCTTCGCGCGCGGTTTCGGCGTAGGAAACCTCGCCATCGGCGTTCGGGCCGTGCAGCACTTTCGCCCCGGTCCATTCGGCAAGGATCGGCGCGCCCGAGACAAGGTCCTCGTTCCGGTGCGTTTCGAAGATGTGGGTGATGGTCAGCCCCTCGGCGCGTGCCTTTTCCACGTAGATCTCGCAATCGCGGCGCGGGTCTATCACCGCTGCCTGGCTGCCGGAGCCGACGAGATAGGAAAGGTGAGAGAGGCCGGGCGTCTTGATTTTTTCTAACAGCATGTCGACCTAACGCGGCAGATCGACCGATGGTTTCCTGCCGCAAGGCGCGAAATCGGGGAAATCCGGCACGTTCCGGCACTTGCTTTGCCCGTCGGCGTTCATTAGGGCGAAAGCGTTATTCGAAACCCCAAAGTGAGAGGGATTACATGAGCGATATCGCTGCACGCGTTAAGAAGATCGTTGTCGAGCATCTCGGCGTCGAGGAAGACAAGGTGACTCCGGACGCCAGCTTCATCGATGACCTTGGCGCCGACAGTCTCGACATCGTCGAGCTGGTGATGGCTTTCGAGGAAGAGTTCGGCGTGGAAATCCCGGACGATGCCGCCGAGAAGATCAACACGGTCGGCGACGCCAACAAGTACATCGAAGAACATACTTCGTAAGCGACCACTGGCCTCGTTCGCGAATGGTCTCCCCGGACGCGGACGGGGTTGGAAGGCTCGGCCCGAAAGGCTGGGCCTTTCTTGATTGGAGAGAAGAATATGCGGCGTGTCGTCGTAACCGGACTTGGCCTCGTTACCCCGCTGGGCGGTGATGTCGAAACCACCTGGCAGAACCTGCTCGCCAGCGAAAGCGGGATCGCCACGATCACCCGCTTCGATACGGAGGGGCAGAAGTGCACCATCGCGGGCGAAGTGAAGCCTGCCGACCACAAGTGGGGCTTCGACCCGAACAAGCGCGTGGACGGCAAGATTCAGCGCCAGGTCGATCCGTTCATCGTCTACGGCATCGATGCCGCGGGTCAGGCGCTGGAAGACGCCGGGCTGACGGAAATGGACGAAGAGACGAAGCTGCGCGCTGGTTGCTCCATCGGTTCGGGCATCGGCGGTCTGCCGGGCATCGAGCTTGAGTCCGTCAATCTGCACGAGCGTGGCCCGGGCCGTGTTTCGCCGCACTTCGTGCACGGTCGCCTGATCAACCTGATCAGCGGTCAGGTCAGCATCAAGTACGGCCTGATGGGTCCGAACCACGCGGTGGTGACGGCCTGTTCCACCGGCGCGCACTCGATCGGCGATGCTGCGCGCATGATCAAGGATGACGATGCCGACATCATGCTGGCGGGCGGTGCGGAAAGCACGATCAACCCGCTGGGCGTTGCAGGCTTTGCCCAGGCGCGTGCCCTCAACTGCTCCATGAACGACCGCCCGACCGAAGCAAGCCGTCCTTACGACAAGGACCGCGACGGCTTCGTGATGGGCGAAGGCGCCGGTGTCGTCGTGCTGGAGGAATACGAGCACGCCAAGGCGCGCGGCGCGAAGATCTACGCCGAAGTCGTGGGCTACGGCCTGTCCGGCGATGCCTACCATGTCACCGCGCCGCACCCGGAAGGCAAGGGTGCGGAAAACGCGATGCGCATGGCCATCCGCAAGTCCGGCCTCGATGCATCGGACATCGACTACGTCAACGCGCACGGCACCTCGACCATGGCCGACACCATCGAGCTGGCTGCGGTAAAGCGCGTGCTGGGTGACGATCTCGGCGGAGCCAGCATGAGCAGCACCAAGAGCGCCATCGGCCACCTTCTGGGCGGTGCCGGCGCGGTGGAGAGCATTTTCTGCATCCTCGCCATGCGCGACCAGATCGTGCCGCCAACGCTCAACTTGCACAATCCCGATGAAGGCACCGAAGGCGCCGACCTCGTTCCGCTCACCGCGAAAAAGCGGGAAGTGAACGCAGTGCTCAACAACAGCTTCGGCTTTGGTGGCACAAACGCCTCGCTGGTGATGAAGCGCGTCGAGGACTGATCGAAATGAAAAAGCTGCTGGCGGCGGTTATCGCGCTGGGTATCCTGGCGGTCGCTGCCGTCGGCGGCTGGTTCGCGCTCGGCTGGTACGGCGGGGCGGAAGTCGAGGAAGAGACCTCCTTCATCGTCCCCTCCGGCGCCACGCTCACGTCGGTCGCGGGCAAGCTGGAGGAAGAAGGCCACATCGCCTCTGCCGACAGCTTCCTGCTGCGGGCAAAGGTGCTGGGCAGCGGCGATCCGATCAAGGCGGGCGAGTTCCTGCTGATACCTGGCATGAGCAATGCGGGCATCCTCGACCATCTTCAGCACGGCGAGGTCATCCGGCGGTTCATCACCATTCCCGAGGGCACACCTTCGGTAATCGTGCACGACATCCTGATGGCGGAACCCCTGCTGGTGGGAGAAATCCCGGTGCCGGAGGAAGGCAGCGTCCTTCCCGAAAGCTACGATTTCGAACGCGGGGAGGAGCGTGTTGCCGTGCTCGCCCGGATGCAGCGCGCGATGGACGAGACCATCGCTGAACTCTGGCCGCAACGCTCCGATCGCACGGTGGCGAACACCCCTGAAGAAGCGGTGACGCTGGCCTCGATCGTGGAAAAGGAAACAGGCGTGCCGGAAGAGCGGCGCATGGTTGCCGGGCTCTATTCCAATCGCATCCGGCAGGGCATTTTCCTGCAGGCGGACCCCACGATCATCTACCCCATCACGCGTGGGCGTCCTCTGGGCCGCCGCATCCGCCAGTCCGAAATCGCCGATATCAACGATTACAACACCTATCAGATGGCTGGCCTTCCCGCCGGGCCGATCACCAATCCGGGCCGCGCCAGCATCGAAGCCGTGCTCAACCCGGCGGAAACCGACGCGATCTTCATGGTGGCGGACGGCAGCGGAGGGCACGAGTTCAACGAAACTCTGCAGGAGCATAACGAAGCGGTCGAGCGCTGGTTCGCCCTGCGCCGCGAACGGGGCGAGATGTGAACGCGGACGGTCCCGCTCCGCTGATCGTCACCGCAGAAATGCCTCCGGACCTGTTCAGCTGGGCGAACCAGCTGAGGCAGGATCACTTCCCCCCCGAACGCAATTACCTGAAGGCTCACGTCACGCTGTTTCACGCGCTGCCGCCCAGCAGCGAGAGCGAACTACGCGATTGTCTGAAAGAACTCGTGCGTGACAATCCGCCTGTGCCCGCGCGGCTCGTCGGCGTAATGAAGCTGGGGAAAGGCACTGCGCTGCAGTTGGAAAGCCCGCAGATGATCGAGCTGTGGCGACAGATGGCGGACCGGTTTCATGGTCTGTTGACTCCGCAGGACGAACACAAGCCACGCCTGCATGTTACCGTGCAGAACAAGGTGAGCATCGAGGAGGCAAAAGCCCTCCAGGCCGATCTTGCCCCGCGCGTCGAACCGCGCGACTTCGCCTTTACCGGCCTTGCCTATCACTACTATCGCGGTGGCCCATGGGAAGCGGCGGGAAAGTTTGCCTTCCGCGGGGCGAGACGCGGATGATCGCCATGGCTGCGCCTTGTTCCAAATGATTTGCACAACCGCAAAATGGCAGGTTGACCGCAGGCAAAAGCGGACCTAAATGCGCGCCTCGCCTGCCGCCCGTTCGGTGCTTGCAGGATAGCCGGATGGCGGAGTAGCTCAGGTGGTTAGAGCAGCGGAATCATAATCCGCGTGTCGGGGGTTCGAGTCCCTCCTCCGCTACCATTCTCGAATCCGCATGGGTTCGCTTGGGGCCGCATGCATCCGCAAAATTCAATTAAAACAGAATGATGTGAGCGATTCGCGTCCGCTTGCGTGCGCTTGCATTCGCTTGAAGCCGGATTTGGTGTGGGGGTATTTTGGGGGTATTTTCCGGGGGTAGCGAAAAGGAGCGATACCCCCAATGGCCTTGAGTGAGATTCAGATCAAAAAAGCGAAGGCGGCAGAGCGCCCATACAAGCTTGCGGATGGGGAGGGTCTATTCCTCCTTGTTCAAAAGAACGGCTCGAAGCTCTGGCGGCTGAAATACCGTTACCACGGTAAGGAGAAGCTGCTTTCTTTCGGCGCCTATCCCGAAGTAGGAATAGCGGCAGCAAGAGAACTCAAGAAAGTTGCCAAAGGTGTGCTGGCTGAGGGCAGGGACCCGATGGTCCACAAACCGGGTCGGGACTTCGAAGAGGCCAAGACCTTCAGGGCGATCGCCACCATGTGGCATCAGAACAGAGCAAGTAGTCTCGATCCCGCGCATGCGAAGCGTGTCTGGTCACGCATGGACCAGGATGTGTTTCCTGACTTGGGCGAGCTCATGATGCATGAGATCACTCCACCAGAAGTGCTAAAGGTCATTCGGAAAATCGAAGAGCGCGGCGCGCTCGACATCAGTCGGCGGGCAAAGCAATGTATTGGACAGGTGTTCCAGTTCGCTATTGCCAGCGGCCTTTGTGATTCCGACCCTACTGCGCATCTTCGCGGGGCACTGAAGCCACGGCCTCGGGTCAAGCATATGGCGAAGCTACCTCTCGCGCAGCTACCCGAGCTGATGATTAAGATCGGGCAATATCAAGAAGAGGGTGAGAGACGCTCCGAGATTACCCGGGCAGCATTGAATTTCGCTCTTCTTACATGGGTGCGGACGAAGGAGCTTCGATTCGCCAAGAAGCACGAGTTCGAAGATATGGGTGGACCTTCACCAGTATGGCGCATTGGCGCTGACCGGATGAAAATGGGCCGCGAGCATATCGTGCCACTGTCGCGACAAGCCGCTTCTCTTGCTCAGGATTTGATCAGCAAGTCCGAAGGTAAATACGTCTTTCCAGGCCAGAAGCCCAAGATGCCGCTCTCAGAGAATACGATGATCTATGGCCTCTATCGGCTCGGTTACCACGGGCGGCAAACTGTTCACGGCTTCAGGGGTCTGGCGAGCACCTGGGCGAATGAGCAGCTTGTCGAGGTCGGCGATCCCCCGATGTGGATCCGTCGATATCATGAAGACTGGGTCGAACTGCAATTGGCACACAGCGAAGAAAACGAAGTTCGCGGAGCATACAATGCTGCCGAATATCTCGCTCCTCGGCGTGCAATGTTGCAGGATTGGGCAGACTTCCTCGACTCCATCGGCGGCAAGCCGCAAAACATTGCGGTCTTGAGGGCCGCTTGACCTGCTCCTAAGCGGACACCTGACCAAGCCATTCGACGCGAAGCCGGTCGAACCCGACGACAATACCCTCTGCGGTAACTTCAAATCCGAAGTCATCGTTTGAGGGTTCATAGTCTTCAAGAACCCAGTGATCACCGGCATCGGTTACAATTGCAGCTCCCCGAGGAAGATGCTCGAGCCGTCCGCTGATCCTTTTCCGATTCGTAGTCATATCGAGCTGTATGCCATCCATCGGTCGATAACGCTCTTCACATATCCAGGCGTTTCCCGATTTTTCGGTATCCCGCCGGCTCGCGACACGGCGCCGGGTCCAGCGTTGTAGGCGGCCAGCGCGAGATGGATCGCACCAAAGCGCTCTAGCATCTGCTTCAGATACCGCGCGCCACCGTCGATGTTCTGAGCCGGATCGTGGCGATTGCTGACACCGAGTTCTCTTGCCGTTCCCGGCATCAGTTGAGCGAGACCAGCGGCGCCAGCCGGACTGATCGCCATCGGGTTGAACCGCGATTCCTGCCAAATCAGGGCCTGAAGCAGTCGAGGCGGTAATTGGTATCGCGCTTCAGCTTGCCGGATGAGTGGCTCGTACAAAGCTTCCTTGAAGCTTCTATCGATATAAGCCTTGCCGCCTTCTGGTTTGGCCAAGTCGATTGCAGTCGGGTTAAAGCCAAGACCTTTGTCGGTTGTAACCTCAACTTTGCTGAGGTCATGGTCGAAGACTTGAAACTCCCGCGCCCGCGCAGACCCGGAAATCGCTATCGCTATCGCAATCGCTAGCGCACCGCAACCGCAGGCCACCAGATACATTCGCATCGCATAACCTTTCACCTTGCCTCGATCTGCAAGAGAACATAAATAGAACAAATAGGTGTAGGAAAACGCTTTTTTGCGTGCTTATCCGAGAGGAGAGAGGGTCGGTTGGAGGGGCAATTGTGAGGCGATGGAGCCGGTATGCCCGTTTCGAATTCAACCCTGTCACGTACCTCGCTTGAGGACACCGCCCGCAAGATCTGCGAAAGCCGGGGCGGCAAGTGGTCCGGCACCAAGGGCATGGCCTGCTGCCCTGCGCATGATGATCGCACGCCGTCACTCGGTGTGTCGCTCGGCCGACAGGCCATCCTCTTCCATTGCTTTGCGGGATGCGATCAGCAGAGCGTGTTGTCTGCATTGGCGCGTGAAGGATTCGAGGCACCGGCGCTTTTTTCAGCTTCTGCGACCACCAACGGCCCCGAACCGACCAGCACCCGCAAACCCTCGGCGGCAGCGCTGAGGATCTGGCGCGATGCACAGCCACTGCGTGCCAGTCCGGCAAAGGAATATCTTGAGAGCCGCGGCATCCTCGCCGCATCTCCAGCGCTCCGCTTCCATCCACGAACGCCGCTTGGTCCAAAAGGACGGACCCGCTTTTTGCCCGCCCTGATCGCGGCAGTCAGCCTCGACGAGGGGCCGGTCGCCGTCCATCGCACGTTCCTTTCGGGCAATACCAAGGCCGCTTTCGACAAGCCGAAACGCGCGCTTGGCGCGCTCGGTGAATCTGCTGTCCGCCTCTTCGCTCCGGCCTCTGGCAAGCTCGGCCTTGCTGAAGGCATTGAAAGCGCAATGTCGGCTTATGCTCTCACCGGTGTCCCCGTCTGGGCGACCCTCGGGAATGAGCGCTTCGGCCTCGTCAGTGTGCCCGAGAGCGTGACCGAGCTTCATCTCTTCGTCGATCACGACGCTGGCGGCGAGCTGGCTGCGTCGCGTGGCCTGTCCGCCTATGCTTGCGATGGACGCACGGTACATGTCCGCAAACCGTCATCACGCGACACCGATTGGAACGACGAACTCACGGCATGGCTGCGCCGCAAGGCGGCGCCGTAGAGGAGAGAGGGCTTCTCGAATTCCTGATCCGGCAGAGGGCGTGTCCCGATGCCTTCATCAGGAGGACGAATTGCCATGTTTCAATCAGACCTGTTTCCCACCGGCGAGCAGTTGCCGTCAATGCCTTTGGCCTACGCTATCGGCACCCGAGTTGCCGAACTACTCGCTTCGGGACGGCATCTTACCCGTGCCGACATTTCCGGGCTGTTCGCCGAAGAGACCGGCACCCCGGACTGGGGAAGCGCCTGGACCATCGATGACTACAACAACGCGGTCGAGATCGGCGCACTGCTCTGGCTTAGGGAGTCCTCATGCATCGATCTGGCAACAAGCGTGCACGAAGCCGACGCGCGGCTCGACTGGCTCGAAGCAGCCTTGCCGCCGCGGCATGTGCGCAGCGAAACACAGGTCGAGCTCCAGCAGTTCTCGACCCCGCCGATGCTGGCTTGGCTGATGGCGAAGGCTGCAGCTTTATGCGCGCAAGACACACTCCTCGAACCATCCGCCGGCAATGGCGCCCTCGCTCTCTGGAGCTCCCTCCAGAATGCTTCGCTGCTCCTCAACGAGATCGATCCGGCAAGACGAGATGGTCTGGCCCACATCTTCCCTTCGGCCACGATCACTGCGCATGACGGGGAACTGATCGCCGACCTGCATCGCGGCCCCATTCCGTCGGTCGTCCTGATGAATCCGCCGTTCGCGCGTAGCCAAGAACGCGGCAAGGATGGCGAGACGGCGCAGCGCCACCTTCGTAGTGCAATCCGGGCCGCGGCCAGTGGCGCAAGGATAGTCGCCATCATGCCCGAAGGCTTCGATGCTTCCACTTTCGCCAAGTCACAGCAAGAAGCGTCGCTGCTCCTCCATGTTCGCTTGCAGCAGATGTTTCGCCGGACAGGGACGGGGATTGCCGTTCGCCTGGTCGTCATCGACAAGACGCCGACTGCGTCTTCGCCCGCAATCAACGGGGATACCTGCGACCTGATCGCGCTCCACGCGCTTGTCACGAAGCTTTCGCCAAGGGCGAATATATCCGCCAACCTCCATCGCCTGCCAGTCGGAAAACCATTGCGCCTCGTTGGCAAGACTTCGAACCAACGCACGCCGGTCCGGCCGTTGGCGCCTTTCGCAGCGACATCAAAAGCCGCAGCGAATGCGATCGACCTCACCTATTCGGTCCTCGCCGAACCCGCGCCGGTGCCCGAACAGACAGGCATCTACCTACCTTACCGGCCAAGCCGAATCGCTTTCGAAGGCGCGCCGGTTCATCCCACCCCACTCGTGGAATCGGTCGCCATGGGGTCGGTTGCGGCTCCGCAGCCGAACGTTAGCCCGCGTCTCCCCGCAAATTGGCAGGCCAATGGCCTCTTGTCCGAAGCGCAATGCGAGACACTGGTCTATGCTGCCCAGGCATTCGCACGCGATCTCCCGGGGCGCTTCAAGGTCAGCCAGGAAGGCACCTCGCTCGAATTGTCGGGGAATGGGCACGCCTACCGACAGGGCTTCTTCCTCGGCGACGGAACCGGAGCGGGCAAGGGACGACAGATCGCCGCAGTCATCATGGATCGCTGGCTCGCAGGCGAGCGCCGCCATGTCTGGATCACCAAGAACGAGGCGCTGCTCGAAGATGCACGCCGCGACTGGGAAGCGCTTGGCGGGCTGCCGCTCGATCTCCAGCCGCTCTCGCGCTGGAAACTCGGCCAGCCCGTCACGATGTCCGAAGGCATTCTCTTCGTCACCTACGGATCTACGATGCCTATGCTGATGCCTGGGCGATCATCCACCGCAACCTCGAAGCGGCGCTCGAAGCAACCCGCGTGGTCGACGAGGACAGCGGCGACACGCTCAACCGCAATGCCAAGACTGCGGCGCTATCGATCTTCGAAGGCACCAAGCAGCGCTTCTTTGCCCAGCTCCTGCTTTCGATGAAATTGCCGAGCCTGATCCCCGCGATGGAAGTAGCGCTTGGCGAAGAGCATTCGGTTGTCGTGCAGCTGGTCTCGACCGCCGAGGCCATGCTCGACCGGCGCCTTGCCGACCTTACCGTGGAAGAACGCGAAGCTCTCGATATCGATCTGTCCCCGCGTGAATACGTTTAATGTTGAGCTCAACATTACACGTATTCTTTGCAGTCGCAGTTTATGTCGAGTGTCGCAGCCGGTGGCACGGGATTGCGTCGGTTTGTCATGAT
>NZ_BAABHV010000020.1:0-15142 GCF_039542285.1 Erythrobacter westpacificensis | reverse complement strand
ACAACCGCGCTTATGCGCAAAACAACCGCTCGGCTCTAATCCCAGCTGGGGGAAAGCTGGGGGTCACGTCAACTCAAGTTGAGCAGGTCAAGACCCAAGATCTTCTGATCTTGGGTCTTGACTTTGCCAAAATAAAGATAACACCCTGCCTCCAACCACCAGAGAATTAGAATCTAACTTCTAAACTAGCTCCTATCTCACGAGGACGTTCGTAGGTAGCATAGGCAGCGAGGGGACCGGGCGAAATTTGCTGAACAACCGCTTCATTCGTAAGGTTTTTTCCATAGATACGGAAAGTAAAGTCGTCATCGGGATTAGTCCATCCAATCTCAGCTGTCAAAAGTTGGTATGGTTCCTGCTCAAAGATGTTCAGATAGTCATAGTATACCGAACTCGAATGGAACAGGTTGCCTCCCACGAATGCTTCGCCTTCCCAAGCATCGAAGGTGTAGCGCCCATTCAATGTCAAAGTGAACTCTGGGGCGCGGACAAGCTGATTGCCAGATGCATCAGCGGTCGAAACCAAGTTGCCGCCGCCTGGTTGGGGTAGAAAAACCTGCGCATTGGGGAAGTCTACATACTCGGAATGAGCATAAGCAAGTGCCGCACGCAGGTTCAGACCGGTCACAGGATCTACGAACAGCTCCAATTCGCCCCCATAGATTTCTGCACTGGCAGCATTCTGCAAAACAAACGAATTGTCTGCTGCCCGCGCGGTAACCTGGAGATTGTCATAATTGTAGAAGTATGTCGCAAGGTTCGCCCGCAGCCATGGCAACGGATCAGCCTTTATGCCAAATTCGACGGCATCGATGGTTTCCGGTTGCACAGCCACATTAGAGGGGCTGAACGTGTTGAAAGTTCCACTCTTAAACCCGTTCCCATAGGTGGCATAAATGTTCAGGAATGGTGAAACTTCATATTGGATAGCAGCACGATAGGTGAACTTATCGAAATCCTCCTCTGCATCCGTGAAGAGCTGTACGCCATTTATACGCTGTGAAAATTTCCGAGTTTCTAGTGTGTATCGGCCACCCAGGGTAATCGACAAGCTGGGCGTCAGATCGTAAGTACCCTCAACGAAGCCCGCGATTGACGAATTGTCGACCTCCGGCTCAAGCGTCAGAGGAGTAATAGGCTGCGTTACGTCCCTCCGATTGATTAGAATTAGAGGTTGCTCACCTTCAAGTTGGTAATAATAAACCCCGGTAGTCCAATTGAGGGAACTAGAATTATCCGAAATCAGACGAAGTTCTTGAGTGAACGTATCCGGCCTGACCCGCATATTCGTTTCGCCAAGGAGTATGTTAGTCGCATCAGAATCGCCTATCTGGTGCACGCGGGTGCGCATATAAGAACTGGTTGATTCCAAAAGGACCCCGTCTAGATCAATAAGCCCTTTAAGAGCGATATCTAGTCGGTTAAAATCAGAACGGCCTGGTATGCCGAAGGTTACGTTAGAAGCTTCCCATGGGCTTTCAGGAAGAAGCACCCCCTCGATGTTTGCGGCCAGCGTATTATCTCCCAGAGGTCGAGCGGTAGCAGCATTTTCGTCCTGAGTGTCAACAAAACCGACAGTTAGAATGAACTGAACATCGCTACTTGGCTCGAAAAGCAATTTCGAGCGGATTGAAGCGATCTCCGTCTCACCAACTGTCCCGCCATCAGGCAAGTACGTTACGTATCCGCCTTGATTACGATAAAGCACAGCGAGATCCGCCGCTATGGTGTCTGTCAAGCCACCGGTAGCATACGCCTGGATATCAAATTTGTTCGAATCTTCACGCATACGCCCCCAGCTAGCTCGGAAACGAGCGCGCGGAGTGAACTGAGGGTCGGGGGTGACAACGTTGACCAAACCGCCAGTGGCGTTGCGACCGAACACAGTTCCCTGCGGCCCCCGCAGCACCTCAACGCGAGATACTTCGACAAGGTCAACTTGCGTCGAATAGGGATCGCCTTGATAAACCCCATCAACATAAACTGCGACGTTAGACTCGTCACCTACGGACGTTCCACTCGACCCTACCCCACGTATACTAGGTTGCATCACAAGCTGATTGCGCCCCCCATTGAAGCCGGGAGCAACTAGGTTGAGATTTCGCACCTGTTCCACACCCGCGATAGTAAGCGCCTCGTCTGATACGGCCGAAACTGCGACAGGAACGTCCTGCAAATCCTCTTCACGACGGGTGGCGGTGACAACGATAGCCTGAGCCCCAACTTCTGAATTTGAAGCTATCGGATCGCCTGCCTCGACGTCCTGCTCTTGCGCCTCTGCGCGCTCCACATTTAGGATTAGTGGACAAAGCAACAACGATAGCATTGCTGATTTCGTGACTACTATTTCCATAATTACCTCTCCCTGATATTATTGTTCTTGTCTTGGCTCACCAAGCACCACAACCCAAAAGAAATTTAGACCGTTTTTGAATGAAGTAATACCTATTCTCTAGAAAAGAGATAAGTGTTTTGCCTAAGCTCAACTGCCGAATTAAATTCCATAATAAGGCAAGGTGCGCTTTCTGCTTTTTGAATAATCTTGCATTTGCCTCTTCTCTCACCCCGCCGAAACTATTCCATGTTGGTGTCGCCACGCTCAGTAGCGATGTCAATACGTGGAAGAATGTTTGAGATGCATATGTGCAGCTATCTATCAGAGGGTGAGAATATTCCATTGGAGTTGGTGGGAATTCTATCTATTCATCTAGCCGGAATGTGACGGTTGCGGTGGTCTCAGCCACTAGATTTCTTCCAATGATAATTGGAGTCCGGCCCTGATAAAGAGACGGACGAATGAAGCGAATCAGGTTCAGCAAAGAGAAGATCATCGCTGTGTTGAAGGAGCAGGAAGCGGGGATGCCAACACCGGAGGCGTGCCGCCGTCCCGGGGTTAGTTCGGCGACCTTCTACAAGAAGTTAAAGTATGGCGGACTGGAAGTTTCGGATACCCCCGGCATTTACGTCAGCTTGAGTAAGAGAACGAGCGGCTGAAGAAGCTGCTGGCGGACTCGATGCTCGACAACGCCGTCCTCAAGAGGGGCAGCGTAAAAAAAAGTTTTAGCGCACGGAGCCAAGCGGCAGCCGGTGGCTCATCTCCAGAAGGTTTTCGAGGTGAGCCGGTGCCGGGCCTGCGTGATCCTGGGCGTAGGTCGGACCATGGTGCGCTACGTCAGTCATCGTCCTGACGATGCGAAGGCCCATGAGCGCATCAGTGAACTGGCCAGCCAGCGTCGTTGGTTCGGCTACCGGCGGTTGCGCTGCCTGCTGTGCCAGGAAGTGGGCGATGAACCACAAGAAGCTCCGGCGGCTTTATCGCGAGGAACGGCTACAAGTGCGCCGCCGTGGCGTTCGCAGGCGGGCCCTGGGCACACGAGCACCAATGACATTCCCGCAGGGACCCAATCAGCGCTGGAGCCTGGACTTTGTGTCCGATGCCTTTGCCTGTGGGCGAAGGTTCGGGATCTTTGCTGTCGTTGGTGATAGCAGCCAAGTGTGCGCGCGTCTGAGCGCCAATCTGTCTATCTCCGGCGCTCGGGTCGGGCGGGAGCTAATCCAGCAGTCTTCGAGCGGATGGCACGGCCCCATACGATCGCCAGCGATAAAGGCATTGAGCTGACGGTATGGCGATCCTACGCTGGTCCAAGGAGCGCAATGTCGAGTGGCATTACATCGAGCGCGCGCCTGCAGGGCGAGTGCCTGGACGAGACGATTTTCACAAGCCTCGCCCTCGGCCGCCAGGTACTGGAAGCCTGGCGGCACGACTACAACCACTTCCGGCCCCGCTCGAGCCTCGGGAAAGATCCGGTTGTGATCGGGGAGGATCAAACGGCAAACCGTACTGGGGGCATGTTTCCCCATTACGTTTCGCCATCACGCTCAACGATGGGCATCAAAACGGGCCAACTCTACCGGTACTGGTAGAAACTTCGGGCTCAGAGCAGCGGTAATGCCGTTAGCGGAAAAGAACGTGCTTACGCATCGGTCGTAACGGATGTGGGTTAACGGGATAGCGTAGTTGGCCCCTGCATCATCATATTTGCGCCATGAATCAGTCGTCGTAGGTCTACGTCTAGCAATCGGCAGATGAGCAGGAGATTGTCACCGTCAGAGTGGATCATGCGCAGAGTGTTCTTAACATAAGCGGCAGGGAAAGCTGGTCGTTCATTTCTTAGTCGGGCGCTAAGCAGCCTAGCTGCCCAACTTAGGACGCTAGCCAACGAGGTCGACCGGCTAGAAGCGCAAATACTTGAGTGGCACCGCCCCGATGAGACGGCCCGGCGGCTCGTCACGATTCCGGAATACGGTCCGAACACAGCGTCGGCCATATCAGCGGCGGAGCCAGATGCGTCTCTATTCAGATTAGGGCGTCAGGTCACGGCATGGTATGCGCTTATCTTCGGGCGCGCAGCCACGGCGGCGAGGAACGGCCGGGATGACCAAGCAGCGCGACGGCGACTTAAGTCGGCTGCTCGTGGTCGGCGCGCGACGGCAGTGATGCGGATAACGCGCAAGGGTGCAGATCGGCAGCCGTGGATAGCTAGCTGATCGAACGCAAACCTGCGAAGATCGCGAGTGTCGCGATCAGCTTACAAAGCAGCAGGGGTGCCGCCGCCGGACTCTCGTCCACACCGCCGGATATTGCCCGGCGGCAGGATGGCGTAGGGGTAGCTAGGTAGTGATGGCGAACTGGTCAGACCGAGGGGCCAGCAAAACTCCGGGGCCCAGCGCTTAGAGCGCGATGATGTGCTTAGGGAGCTAGCCTACGGACTTCATCAAAACTAGCGGTCAAAGCGTACTGCGCGAACTGGCTGAACACCTGAATGCACCCGACCGATACTCATCTTTACTTAACAAGCTCTTGTGCCGCAGGCGTCGTCCACACTTCGAGCTACAACGTCCGCACCACGTTGCAAATAGGCTGATGCAAGGGGCGCCCACAACAACAGTGAGGACCCGTCTTCAGTTCTAAAGTTTGCCGAACATGTTTGCGCTATCGCGCAATCGATGAAGTATGCATTCTAGCATTTCGCAATTAGCTTTTGAGAAGGAGTCGGGGAAGGTCCGGCGGTCGCGGGAACCAGTCGGTCTATTGGGCTATCGCCGAGCAGTGCGAGCCTCGGGAAGCGCGTCGAGCATCAGCCGCCCCTATGAAGTCGCTTTATCCGCCCCTCCGCCCGCCAGCATTGCCAGTGACCACCTTAGCCCTCCAAGAACGCACGAAGCTCGGAATCCATGCCGCCTTTGGTGCACCCGGCACCTCTGGGAGGAGCCTCCCATT
Organism: Erythrobacter westpacificensis; assembly: GCF_039542285.1. NCBI lineage: Bacteria > Pseudomonadati > Pseudomonadota > Alphaproteobacteria > Sphingomonadales > Erythrobacteraceae > Erythrobacter > Erythrobacter westpacificensis. The sequence continues at coordinate 9,861 of NZ_BAABHV010000020.1, read as the reverse complement.
CAGTAAGCTGTCTACTGTTCGGTAAGCCCAGAGATGCGTGGCACAGAAAATGCGTGGCCCAGATCATCGGCTAATTGAATCTACGCTTCCAACCGGCGAGGTCAGCAAAAACCCTGTTAGACATATCCTACCGGCTTCCTTTGGAAAATCCGGTAATAGATCGCATTGTTAATCCAGCCTCTATCGGCAACTCTCTTCAAAGCAATCCGCTTCTGATCATGAGAAATGATTTCACAAAGGATTCGGGGAGGGGTGCACTGACCCGCCGTATCCCGTGCGCCAGTTACGGCAACGTCGTCTCCAAATCCGATTTCAAACCCTCAAAAGCAATTCATAGTTCTTCAGCTAAGCGGCAGTGATCTCTTTCAACGATTTTCCGCGATAATCTTGAGCCTTTTCCTGTCCGGCTTTTGCGCGGGCGTTTTTGGGATTGCGTCTAATAGTATGATGGTGCGGGGAATTTTGTAATCGGTCAGGTTCCGAGCGCAGTGATTGAGCAGCATATTCTCCGTTACCTCGGAGCCCTGTTCTGTCGCTACGAAAGCTAAGGGAACTTCGCCTTTGCGATCGTCGGGCACTGAAATCACAGCTACGTCCGTGACCCCTGGAACCTTAGAAATTACCTCCTCGATCTCGCTTGGGTAGACATTGAATCCTGCGACGATGAGCATGTCTTTCTTGCGGTCGACGACTGTCAGAAATCCATCTGATGTTAAATATCCGATGTCTCCTGTGGGAAGCCAGCCGTGATCTCCGCAGGGCGGAAGACCCATGTAACGATCAACGACCCGTTCTCCCCGGACCATAATTTCACCGGCTTCATTTGCGTCCAACCGTCTTCCACTTTCGTCGAGCGCAGCTATCTCCACCTCGATACCGGGCAGCGGACGTCCGGCTGTGCCATACTTGTGCGTTCCGTCAAGTGGCTGCGCCGTTAAGGGACCACCTTCTGTCATGCCAAATGCCTCAAGGATCGGGAGGCCAGTCTTAGCCTCCCAACGCAGAAGCGTCTGCCGCGAGAATACCGAACCGCCACCCGGACACAGCCACAGCGCGGAAAGGTCGTGATTGGGAGCCGAGAGGAGCCCTTGATAGATCGCCGCCGGACCACCGCTGAAGACGCTGACCCTGTGCTTTTCCATCAGACCTGCCGTGACGTCTGGCTGGAAGCGCGGAACGATTACGAGGGGAGCGCGCCCATACACCGGATTGAAGCAACCCATGTGCAAGCCCCAGACATGGCTGACGGGGGCAACATTGAGCCAGACCTCTTCGTGTAGGCGAGTGGGCCAAGCTGTATGCATCGCCTTGATGCAGTTCATTTCCGACCTTTGGTTGCGCCTGACCGCCTTCGGCGCGCCGGTCGACCCACCCGTAAACATGATTATACAGGGGCTCTCGCCTGTAATTTCCAGTTCTGGCCGCTCTGTCGGCGCTTCCAGCAATTGCTCAAGTCCAATACCGCCCTCGCCCACGACAACCAGAGGTATTCCTATCTTATCGGCGGCGTCACCGACGACTGCTGCATTCTTTCCACCCGCCAGAATCAGGTCAGGCTCCGCAATCCCGAACAGCACCCCCAGTTCGCGCGGCGTATATTCGGCATTGGCCATCGAAATTTCGACACCAGCGCTCAATGCAGCGAAAATGGCGACGTTTGCTTCGATCGAATTCGGGATGGAAATAGCGACACGGCCTGATGGCGGAACAATCTCGCCAATGCGCGTGGCGAGACCTGTAACCGCAGAACCGAACTGGGCGTATGTGAGCCTTCGATCTCCCTCAATCAATGCCAGCTTTTCAGGACAAGCTTCTACCGCGTCCCAGAACATGGTCACTACATCACTATATTCTTCGCGCAGGAAAGCTGGATCGCCTTCACTGAGGCGACGAAGTATCTCGGATCTGGTTTTCGACATCTGCATAAATACCATTTAGCTGGAAACTGTCTTAAAGACTTATCGGTTAAGAATTACGGCTAGCGAGGACCTCAATTGCAACGGAGAAATGCGCGTATTTGGTCCAGAAACTGATCCTCACGCTCTAGCTGGACCCAGTGGCCGCATTGACCATAAACATGCATCTCGGAGCGCTTCAGGTGTTCATGCATTCGCACTGCAACATGCAATGGAATCATCTTGTCTTCGCGGCCGTGCAGAATCAGCGTTGGCGCATCGATAGCTTCCAACTGCTCCAGCGGAATACCCTTGACGATCCGTGGACCTTCCGGTGCTTGACCAGCGTCAGGCTGCAGCTTGTGGATTGTTTCTTTCCCGCTGGCGATCTCCGCCACACGCAGGCGCGCGGCCACCGCCTCGTCGGTAACTATTGACGGATCGTATGGGAATGCCTTCATCATAGCGCGCATGGCGTCCATGCTGGGCTCGAAGGATCGGCTGTCCGCCAGTCCCCGCGTCTGCTCAAACTCACCAGCCGGTGTGCCCATAAGAATAAGCGAGCGCACTTTGTCGGAATGAAAAGCCATCATTCCCAGCGCGAGAGCACCACCGAAGCTGTTGCCGACCAGCGTTACGCGGTCGAGGCCAAGGGCTTCTATAAAGCCCGCCAGATGCCGCGTCCACAGCTTGATGCCCGGCTTCTCTCCTTCAGGCAGTTGGCTAAAGCCGAAGCCCACGATGTCGAGGGCCAGAACTCTGTGCGTTTCCCCAAGTTTTGGCAGGATTCCTCGCCAGTTTTGCCAGGCGGTCACGCCAGGACCCGAACCGTGAAGGAGGATAACGGGGTCCCCTTCTCCACATTCGTGATAATTTGTCTGGATACCATCGACGTCTATCGACAACCCGATATCGGGAAGCTCCGTATTACCGGGCATACCTCTCTCCAAAGCAGCATTTCGCCAAATTCTTCTTCCTTATCTGTTGCGAGGGACCTTGGAAGATGTCAATACGCTGGAGTATGGATGGTTGATGTCAGATAGACAAAAACCCAGAGGGTGAGAATTGATGGGAAAACTTTTGGACCAAACAGCGTTAATCACTGGCGCGGCTTCAGGTATCGGCAAGGCAGTGGCGATGCGTTTCGTCGAGGAAGGAGCGAATGTAGTTGCGTTGGATCGCAATGCCGACGCTCTCGCGGATCTGTCGGATCACTTGGGAGATCGGTGCTCTGTCTTAGCTGGAGATTGCACAGAGGCTGCAATCTGCGAAGCGGGCGTCGAACTTGCGAAGGAAAAGTTCGGAAAATTGGACACCGCGATAGCGAACGCCGGCGTTTACGACTGGTACAAACGTATAGATCGCATGACAATGGAAGACTTGGGGGCAGCGTTCGAGGAATTGTTCCGAATTAATGTGCTGTCGACTTTGCTCTTGGCGCGAGCTTCCGCAGATGCGTTGCGGAAATCCATGGGCTCTCTGATAGTGACCTGCTCCAATGCTAGTTTCAGAGCTGGCGGCGGTGGCACATTGTACACTGCCAGCAAGTTCGCACTGCGGGGCATAGTTTATCAACTTGCTTATGAATGGGCGCCGCAAATCCGCGTTAACGGCGTTGCTCCTGGCGGGACTGTCACGGGCCTTTCGGGATTGGGCACACTGGAGAGCGCATCGCGTCGTCTCGATTCCGAACAGCGCACAGTCGAAATGGTGGCGAAGGCATCGCCACTGGCAAGGGCGGCAGAGGCGGAAGACCATGCCGGATGCTATGTGCTTCTCGCGTCACCTAGAGATGGAGTAAACCTAAATGGAACGATCCTGGTCAGCGATGGCGGATTGATCTCGCGAATGGGTTAGGCCGAGCGCGTCAGGTCTTCTTACTTCGCTTCTCGCGAACCTCGTCCCCTGGCATTCGCAAAACATCGGAAACTGCCTTTGCCGCTTCAACGATACGCGGAAAGAGCGTAAGCAAATCCTGTTCCGCTTTCTCGGGATCAACGTCTTTGCAGACCTCGGTGACTGACACAGCCGCCAACAGGCCAGGCCTGCACAGTATTGGCACCGCGAGGCAGCGCAGCTCTGGGTACATCTCCCCTCGATCCATCGCCCATCCCTGTCGGCGTACGCCGTTGATTTCCTCTCTCAAGTCATCGACATCGAATATTGTGTTTTCCGTAAGAGGAACGAAATCGCCCAAGGCAAGATAGTCTTCAAGCGTATCGCGTTCCAGCTGGGCAAGCAGGGCCTTGCCAATCGCCGTGCAATAAGCCTCGAGCTCGATCTCCTCCCGAGAAGGAGACCGTCGGCACCCAGATTCGACCTTGACCAAATAGCGTACAAGGTTGTCTCGAAAGACGCCCAGATGCGCCGTGCGCCTGCAAGTCTTGGCGAGGTCTGCGATAATGGGCCGGGTCGCAGTGGTAATAATCGAGTCGATATCCGCACGTGCCGCTATTTCCACGCTGGCGATGCCAAGCGCGTATAGCCCTCGACGATGCCGGACTAAAAATTTGCGCTCGACCAACGGCTTAAGAAGGCGGTGAGCTGTAGAGACGGGAATCCCAGTATGTTTGGAGATTTCCTTCACAGTCATGGGTGAGGAAGAAACGCTACCGATGAGGTCGAGTATTCGCTCGACTACTGATGTGCTGGATTCGTTGTTCATGCGCTCCTTGCTATCACAGGGTGAGACTTTTGGGCAACAAAAGCCTCCATCAAGCTTGGCGGAGCACCTGACAATGGCGCACAGACGAAATTACAAAATGGAAGGTCCCGCTTTCGAACCGTTTCGCCTTCAAAGACGCTTCGCATTTGATGGCCAGTGAATTGCTCGATGGTGGGCCCGCAGACGACATCGGCAAAAGATACAAGGGCGTTTCGATGCGCACGTTTGGGAGAATTTAAGGCAATGCCACTCGAAAGTTCAATAATATCTTCACTGGGCGATGAACTCTACGGCGCTCTAATCAGGGGCCTAACGGTTTCCAATCTGCGGGATCGCCATCCGGAGATAGATATTGGCGACGCCTATCGCGTCCAGGAACGAATGATCGCGCGCCGTCTGGAAGCTGGCGAAAAGATCATCGGAAAAAAGATCGGCGTTACCTCCAAAGTGGTGCAGGAAATGATTGGAGTGTTCGAGCCTGATTTCGGACAATTGACCGATCGAATGCTGGTTCCCGATTGCGCCACGGTAGATCACAAATCACTCATCCAACCCAAGGCCGAAGGCGAAATTGCGTTCATTCTGAAACATGATCTCAACGGGCCAGGCGTGACCGCCGCCGATGTACTGGAGGCGACCGAATATGTCACTGCCTGCTTTGAGATCGTCGATAGCCGCATTCACGACTGGGATATCAAAATTCAGGATACAGTCGCGGATAACGCCTCGTGCGGAATATTCGCGATTGGGACCGCGCGGGTCGATCCGCGTCAGATCGATCTGGCCAAAGTGACCATGACAATCGAGTGTAATGGAGTCGAGGTTGCGAGCGGGATCGGCGCCGCTGTTCAGGGTTCCCCTCTTAACTCTGTCGCTTGGCTCGCCAATACGCTTGGAGAGCTTGGAATGCCGTTCAGGGCGGGTGAAATAATCCTTTCCGGAGCACTTGGGCCGATGATCGACATATCCAGCGGTGACACGCTGCAGCTTAACCTCAGCGACGGGCTTGGGTCCTGTCGCATGACTTTTTCTTAGCCAATCGCGTGCTTCGGCAAGGATAGCAACGAGGTGACAAACCTCGGCGCACTCTAGTGACAAAGTAAGGATGCACAGATGGACAAAATTAAATGCGCAATAATCGGGCCGGGGAATATCGGCACCGATCTGCTTTACAAACTGCTTCGTTCCGAAGTTCTCGAACCCGTTTGGATGGTGGGTATAGAGGCCGGCTCCGAAGGTCTTGCCCGCGCGAAGGAACTGGGCCTCAAGACCACTGCCGAAGGGGTTGATGGGCTGGTGCCTCACGCAATCGAGGATGGAGTGAGCATCGCGTTTGATGCGACTTCGGCCTATGTCCACGCCGAAAACAGCCGAAAGCTGAACGAGCTGGGCATTCTTATGATCGACCTGACGCCCGCCGCCTTGGGCCCGCTTTGCGTTCCCCCGGTCAATCTCAAGGATCTGGCAGGCCGTAAGGCAATGAACGTCAACATGGTCACATGCGCGGGCCAGGCCACGATTCCGATGGTCGCCGCCATCAGCAAAGTTCAAAGCGTTGATTATGCCGAGATAATCGCAACGGTCGCGTCGAAGTCGATCGGAGCGGGTACCCGTAAGAATATCGACGAGTTTACGCGCACCACTTCTGCGGCGGTCTCTAAAGTGGGTGGTGCAGCCGAAGGCAAGGCTATCGTGGTCGTCAATCCTGCCGAGCCTCCGCTGATGATGCGGGACACAGTCTATTGTGAAACAGTTGACCAACCGGATCAGGAAGCGATCACCGCATCCGTGCACGAGATGATTTCTGCTGTGCAACAATATGTCCCCGGCTACCAATTGAAGAACGGGCCAATTTTCGAGGGCCGCAAAGTCTCGATCTTTCTCGAAGTACAGGGCCTTGGCGATTTTCTGCCCAAATATGCGGGGAATCTGGATATTATGACTGCGGCCGCAGCGCGCACGGCTGAAATGTTTGCACACGAGATCCTTAATGGCCGGCTTGAACTCACACCTTTCAAGGAGAATGCATAATGACACTCGAAGAAGAAGTCTGGGGTCGAAAGCTCAAGCTTCATGATATGTGTTTGCGCGACGGCATGCATTCCATGCGGCATCAGATCACGCTGGATCAGATGGTCGATATCGCTTCCGGGCTTGATGACGCGGGGGTACCGTTGATCCAGGTCACACACGGTGACGGGTTGGGAGGATCATCCCTGAATTACGGTCGCGGACTCCATTCGGATAGCGAATACATCTCGGCAGTGGCCAAGGTAGTAAAAAGGGCGACTATCTCGGTACTCCATGTTCCGGGCATTGGCACTCTGGATGAGTTGCGGATGGCTGCCGATTGCGGGGCAGGATGTGTTCATGTCGCCTCGCATTGCACCGAAGCAGACGTCACCGAACAGCACATTGGCCTGGGACGGGAACTTGGGCTTGATACAGTCGGCTTTCTCATGATGGCGCATATGACGCCGCCCGAGCATCTCGTGGAGCAGGCGTTGTTGATGGAAGGGTATGGAGCAACAACAATCTACTGTGTTGATTCGGCAGGTTACATGCTTCCTGACGAAGTCACCGATCGTATTATTGGCCTTCGGAAAGCATTACAGGACGAAACCGAGATCGGGTTTCACGCTCATCACAATCTCGGGATGGGAGTCGCCAATTCCCTGGCAGCAGTGGCGGCCGGCGCGGATCGCATCGATGGCTCTGCTGCCGGACTGGGTGCTGGCGCTGGCAATACACCGCTCGAATTGATGGCTGCCGTCGGAGAGCGATTGGGCATCGAGACCGGGGTGGACCTGTTTAAACTGATGGATGTAGCGGAGGATCGGGTTCTGCCGATCATGCCGGAACCGCCCCGTGCAGATCGGGACTCAATAACGCTTGGTTTCGCAGGGGTCTATTCGACTTTTCTGTACCAGGCCAAGGAGGCCGAGAGTAAATACGGCTTATCGGCCCGTGATATCTTGATGGAACTAGCTCGCAAGAAAATGATAGGAGGACAGGAGGACATGATCGAAGATACGGCACTTACAATGGCGAAGGAACGGGATCTGGCTTAGACCTTCAACGACTGGAGTTGAGCAAATCAAACGGTAAAGGCGTTCTTATCAAGAGGCTAACTTTTATATATCGCGCTCTATCGGCTAATATTAATAGGGGCTTCGCTAAAGTTTTCATTTGGCAGTGAACATTTTGCGAATTTTGTATATCTTAGCTCGCTCACTTCGATCGAAAATCTCTTACGTATTAACGAAGTTAATTTTTGAAGTAGGGGTGCGCGGCCAGAACGCCTCAGGCCATCACAATGCTTTGCCCTCCCAGCTTTAGACAAGGAACACTTATGCACGAAAGCGGTCAACAGGACCCGGCGACCTTTATGCACTTAAAGGAGTTTCAAAGTACCCTGCCGGATGCGCGTCCCCTAGCGCAATTACTCGAGCATGCGGCTAAAGAATTTGAGGGATTGGAATATGTATCGTTTAAAGATCGATCCTTCTCTTATGCAGAATCATGGGCACTTGTGCGCGCTATTGCGAGCGGGCTCAAGAGTTCGAAGATCATGCAAGGAGATCGTGTCGGCATTTGTCTTTCAAACACGCCCCATTATTCTTTAGCATGCTTCGCGCTTTGGAGAATCGGGGCGGCAGGTGTTGGAATGAACCCTCTATACTCTCTGCGCCAACTCAAAATGATAGCCGAAGACTCGCAACTCCAATGGATCATTGTGAGTGATGAAGAAATGCAGCTTTCCAAGGCAAGGCAAGTGGCGGAGGAGGTCGGTGCCCGACTCATTATCTGTCGCGCCGATGCTAAAGACCTGATTGAATTTGAGCCCGCGGCAACCAGAGGTAGCGAAGTTGCGTTCGCAGAACTCTGCCTTGAAACCTCAGACGAGGAACTAATGCCGCCACCGCTGGATTCGGTAGCCATGATCCAGTATACTGGAGGAACGACAGGCACGCCGAAGGGTGCGATGCTCAGCCATAGAAATATATGGGCTGGAGCGCATCAGATCCTGTACTGGTTGCACCGCATCCAGGATGATAGCGCTATTTGGTATGCTGCCGCTCCGTTTTCGCACATAACCGGACTGTTAAACTATATCGTACAGCCCACAATTGTGGGAGGTAAAGCATTACTCACTGAGCGTTTTTCCGCGAAAGAGTTGATTGACTTGGTTCGAAAAAGGCGAGTGTCCGTTCTGATTCTAATCCCAACCATGCTGTCAGCGGTCTTGGCAGAAGAAAAAGATGTCAAAGAAGTGGATTGGAGCAATATCCTACACGTGTTGGTGGGCGGGGCACCTCTTTCTCATGAACTGGCTAGACGCTTTCATGAGGCCACTGGACTGTGGCCACAGCAAGGCTATGCAATGACCGAGACCTCCGGCAGCGGTGTTGGGATGCCAAGCAAAAAACTTCCTGGCCACGAGGCCGCTACCGGAATCCCGATGCGTGGCACGTGTGTTGAAATCCGCTCTTTGGACGATCCTGCTATTGAGGTCTTGCCTGGTGAAGACGGGGAGATCTGCTTCAGGGGAGCAAACGTAATTCAGAGTTATTGGCGACGTCCATTTACCTCAGACGACATGACTCCTGACGGGTTTTTTCGAAGCGGTGACATTGGTTCTCTTACCAAAGATGGTGTCCTCTATCTTGTTGATCGATTAAAGGATGTAATTATTTGCAGTGGCTATAACGTCTATCCCCGAATCATCGAAGACGCTGTATTAGAGCACCCCTCCGTCCATGAGACCGTAGCCATCGGAATACCGGACAACTATAGAGGCGAAACAGTGCTAAGCGTCATCACGCTAAAGGCCGGCACTGATATCTCGCAAGGGGAACTTCTGGATTTCCTCAAATCCAAGCTATCACCGTTCGAAATGCCGAAGCGAGTTGAAATACTGGATTCATTACCAAAAACAGAAAATGCAAAGCTATCGCGTAAGGCAATCCGTGACATGTTTACTTGATAGACGATTTGATTGGCCGGGAATGTGAAAATCTGCTTCTTATTACTTTGGGTTGTCTTTGAAATCGCTTCGCCTCGAAGTATATTCAAGGATTTACAAGGGCACGATAACTTTGTTCACTAGTGGTGTGAGTCCGAAGTTTCTACCAGTTACGGGTAGAGCCTTGGGCACTGTTGGACTGCTACCCAACGTTGAACCACTTGGGTCTGGAGGTTTCCGCCTTTCCCAGATCCGGTGGGCTGGTGACGTGACCCCCAGCTTTCCCCCAGCTGGGATTAGAGCCGAGCGGTTGTTTTGCGCATAAGCGCGGTTGT
>NZ_BAABHV010000019.1:0-11030 GCF_039542285.1 Erythrobacter westpacificensis | reverse complement strand
ACCGAGCGACGATGCGCTCCACGATCTACACGGGTATCGACATAATTGGCTTCCGCGTAAGCGATCGCCGACCGAGCATCATGGCGAATGTCAGAGGTAGGGAGAAATCCGTGCAACTGATAGTTGCATACATTTGATCGCTCGAAGCCATTCCTGTTTAGAAGAAAGAGAGCGTAGTAAGGTCCACTATGATCACGATAGTCGGACAAAGCCCGTTGAGTATGGGTGCAACTGCGATCCTTTATCGAGATGGTCCCTCTGTTCACGGCGAATCTACAATCGCCCGGTCACAGCCGAGATACAGTTTCAACGAAAACGCATCTACGGGCACCATGCTTTTGGACAGTATCGTTTGCGATGAGAAATGGACCGAGTTTGTCTCGACTTGGTGCGATGGTGCGGTGAGCGTTGATCTCGTTGGGGTTATCGATCCAATTTTGGGCACTTGGCTTGAAGTTGGTAAAGTAAACTTCGCCGAGCCCAGCCACTTGGCGCTCTACTTATCTTGGTTTTGATGACCCGATCACAACTTATGGGCTTGAACTCAGCCCAGCCACCTCACCGATCCGCTTGCATCAACCACACGCACCTTTTCGTAGTTCGGGCGCTTAGCGACAAACTTCGCGTCGAAGATCGCCTGCGCTTCGGAACCCCATCCGCTCGAGGCAGTCTGCCAGAGGGACGAACCGCGAGACATATATTGAACCTTGTATGACATTGGTGCCGCCTTTCCCTGCGATTGGAAAGGCTCTCATCAGTTCAAAAATCCGTCAAGTAGTTCTTTTAGTTCATTTTTTTCTTGCAAGCGCCAAACGCATCAAGCTCCCATTCGGTGCGGGTCATTAGCGAATGGAGGGTGGCCATAGGCAGCACGGAAATCGGCAATCATCTTGGCCTCGACCAAGGCAGGTTCGAGCCCCGATGTCTCCTTCCACCCCACCAAGAGAGTAGATGACTCCCCCAATTGCCAAATTAATCTACCGCCCCAGTGTCCGATCTTTTTCCCGGCCCCAAACTTGGCGAACTCGCTCAAACGCCTGCGCAGGTTATTCGCCTTTCCGATGTAGACCACCTCGGCATCTTCGACCCAGTTCGCGACAAGGGTTCCGTGCGGAACGGTGGGATCGCGGTCCTTGAACCAGCCTCCGCAACTCTGATCCAGAAAACAGGGCGGGTTCTGATCTGTTCGGATGACGACATATACCCCGCCGGAAGTCGGGCACGGATCGGCAGCGGAGAGGTAATCGAAGGTCATCCATCCCACAAAACCGTCAGTCTCAAGTTGCGAACGAGAAAATTGCTGCTTCATTCATGGTATCCTTCAAATAACTCACTGACTGGCGGTTAGCATTCGTGAAGCCCGACCGACCTTCCTATACTCTCAAAGGCGTCGAGCGCTTCTTCTTCAGTCGCGTTTTCAGGCAGCAGGTCATCCTCATTTTCTATATCGTAGTTATAATAGTCTATTAGGTCATCGAGGGCCTCACGATGACTCCTAAAGGCGGAAATACGCTTTCCAATAATTGTAACATAGATTGGCTCATAAATAGTATTACTATGATTATTCATGTGAACTCATACCTCTTTCGATAAGATAAGGCTTCACACTATACCTGATGGCTGATATTCACATTATTTAAATACTGATTTTTTCAGATTTGTAATTTATAAAAATGAATATTAAGCGGGCAAAGAGGTGTTAAGATTACTTCTTGGCCCCGATTCAACGAAAAATTAGCGAATGAAGGCATACTTATTCGAGCGGCTCGCTGCTCGCGAATGGATCGAAATCTGTTGTGCGGCACCATTGATCTTTCGCGGCATGGACTTTGTCTTCGCGATTCTGCGGGCTAGGAATTTTGAATACTGCGGATTCTGATTTGAGGCTCATCCTGCGAGGAAACCGAAACCTGAAATTTCTCATTGAAAGCTGAACGGTTTCGAATATCGGCCTGCCGTTTGCCAGAGCTTCGTCGCTTGCCCGTGAATTTTCTTCAAGGCAGGCTTTTTAAGGTCGTTCTGATGAAAGGGAATTACCACATGGGCCTTAGCGCGTGAGATGGCGACATTGACCAGTCGATCCCCCTCGCGACCTGCGAAAAAGCTGCTCGACGCATCGACTGGATCGAAGACCACCAAGGTGCGTTCACTTCCCTGCGCGCGATGAACTGTGCTGACGCTTACCTCGGGATGGCTGCGTCTGATCATTGATCTGATGAGGGCGACTTGCGCCCTGTATGGGGTGAGAACAACTACTTCGTTCGGTTCGACATATGATCCCGCCAGTTCGTCCAATACTTTGGTAATGAGGTGGGCCGACTTGAAGCGGATGAATCCCCCATATTTTGCCGAATACTGCGCTGGCTCGCCGATCTGATCGAAGCAAATACGCGGAACTTCGCGCCCATTCACGAAAAATGGCGATCGGGCTTTGCGCCAACTCTCATCCCGCACGGCCTTTTTGCAGACGAGCAAGTCGCCACGGTAGAAAGTGGCACCAACCGCACTGCATATCGCCTGCGTCATTCGCGATTGCTCGTTGAGATGGGCTGTCTTCACATGCGCGAATACATCGAATGCAGTGCGAGCAATGACTGCTCGGGTGGATTGCCGACGATGATGTCAAATCCCCCATTTTTCATCGTCCCGTAAAACTCAATTAACCAATGGAACGGTCGGTGGCTCTCTGCCCACGCAGCAAGCGTTGCCTCCGAGATTGTGCCATCGCCACCCGATAACCCATGATCTCGAGCCAAAAATTGATTCAATTGTCGGCCCAAGACCTTGAGCCTTTCACGAAGGTCAGCCTTATGCGATGCCTCTATGCTTCCATTCAGCGTCGTCTGCTGCTCTCGGAAGAGGCGAAACGCCTGATCGAGGTCTTGTGCCGTTGCTTCAATCGTCTCGGCTCCGTCGTGGAAATCGAAGCCATTGGCGGTAGCAGCTTCCCTCATCTCTTCGATCGATGTGAATCCAACGAGAGAATTGCCAGATCGAATATTGAAATCGATGTCAGGGAGGGGCTCAATCTTTTTTGGGTCTTCCAACTGAGCAGCAAGCTTTAGGAACAAGCGGAGCTTACAAATCTCAACGGCTTCATCCATGATGTCGACACCAAAGAGATTAGCGATGATGATCGATTTGTAGATGAAGTAGTCTCGGTTCGGGTGTTGCGCGATCTGAGCGAGCACACTTTGGAAATCCGAGTAATGCTGCCCGCGCCCATGGCTATTGGGCGGTGCTGAGGCCACGAATTGCTCCATCCGCTCAAGGCATGCATCGTAAAGATCATATAGTATGTTGAGCGCGGCGAAGAGGAACGCGCCTGACCCGCAAGCGGGGTCGAGTATCTTTATCGAGGATATTCCCTTCCAGAAGGCCCGCACCACATCAGGGCTTTCGGCATACTGGATCACATCGCGAGCGAACTGCCGGATGTCGAGATTGTAGGTGATGAAATCCTCAATGCTCGTGATCTCACCGGTTGCCGCCTTTGATCGTGTCGCCTCATAGCGCTGTCGGCGTGCAACAACTTCGCGCCAAATTTCGGTAGGCAGGCCGAATTCGCGCGGTGCCGTCTTGTTCCAGTCACCCCGTTGAGAAACATCCGCGATACCCGCTGCGATCTCTTCTGGAAGCGGGCTGTCCATGCCATGGCGGACAGACGGATAGATGTAATTGTCCGGGTTTTCGGACAGCAAGCGCCAGACGAACCCACCGGGTTCGAACGCTACCTTGTCATGGCCAATGGCATTCTGAAACAGCCACGGGACGACCGTACTCTTTGTGATGTAATCGGTGATGTCCTCCTTGGTGTAGTAGGCCCCCATCTGCTTCTGGTTGATGTATTTCTCGAAGATAAGGCCCTCTTCCTCGCTCAGCGTGAAGGAGATGTGATCGAGCTTTTGCAGCAGGGCGTCGGGTGCAGTCGAAGCCAGCCAGAGATGCTCGCGAAATGCTGCGGGCTTGCCTTTCTCGCGGGCAACCCATTGCCAGATTTGCTTGGTCTCATCGCTGTCGGTGAAGATGATCAAATGCTCGTAGACGAGCTTGGTGATCTCACGCTCGATCCGCTGTCTGGTCGCACGGTCTGGAATTTCTGGACATTGGAATATCCGCACGCCACGCTTGTCCGCGATCGGACTGAGCGTGAATTGTTGACGGCCCACTTCGACCGTTTCGGTCTGGCGCGAAGTGGGGCGGTCCCAGCCTAGCTCCTCAACGAAGAGCGTTGAGAAGTCGAACGCCTTGAGGTGCACCGCTGCACGAGGCTTATCAATCGCCATCCTTAGCCCCTCAGCCCCATTGAACAGATGACCCGCATATCGTCCCTAGCCTCATCCTTGTCCTGCTTCATGCACAAGCGTCCATCCTCTCGAAACGCGATTACCATTTCGGCGAGCTTCTGATCGTTGATGCCGATCTTGAGATGGCGATTCAGCGTATCGATCGTCGATTGGAACATCGGATGCTCGTAGATGTCCGCCATCGCCTTTTCGACATCACGCACGAATTGGTCCGTGACGAAGAGTGAGCGCTCGTTTCCTTGACTCTTGAGAAAGCGCTTGAGCCGATCGTAGGTCTTGAAGCGCGCGCCTGACGGCCTCCCCAGAGCGCCATGCGTAGTTCGCTCTTCCTGCACGAGATGCTCCACCCCGGCCCGGACAATCTCGTGATGGAATTCCGTCCGCTCTAACGCCGGTTCCTCGGGCGAACATTCGGCGGCGCGAAGGATGGCCAGTGGTGACTGGGTGAGAATCTCACGATCTCGGTCGACCCATGCCAAGGCGTCGTTGTCATCGGGCGTCCGGATATAGACGAGCGCGCCTTCTTTCGCTTCGGGAACTGGGGGCAGCGATTTCGTGGCATAAACAACATCCGGCAAATCCTCGACGAGCTTCTTGAGCTTGGGGTCCGCAGCAATTGCGTTCTGCCAAATTTGAAAGGCGTGGGACGCGAGATCGACTTCGCCGTCATCGTCGCCGTCGAGGATACCTGCTTTCTCGCTGTAGAGGTCTTGGATGGGATTATCCCCATCGTCGTCCTCAAAGAACGCCTCATCCGAGCCCACGACCTCTTGGTTTTCTTTCAGTCGCGCGCGCACGCGAGAACGAAGCCGTATGATCCGCTCGACGCCATCGGCGGGCAAGAAAGAATAGCAATGGATGGTGTCTGCCTGTTGGCCAATGCGATCAACGCGACCTGCTCTTTGAATGAGCCGGATGATTGCCCATGGCAGGTCGAAGTTCACGATGATTGCGCAATCTTGGAGGTTCTGGCCTTCGGAGAGGACATCCGTAGCGATGAGGACGCGTAGCTCACCCTCGGCCTGCGCCACCTTCTCCTTGTGATTTGACTTCGGGCTGAACCTCCACGCAAGCCGGGTCGGGTTCTCCGATGCGCCTGTCACCGCAGCGACTGAACTGACACCGGCCTTCTGCAAAGCTTGTTCAAGGTATCGGGCCGTATCCGCGAATTGGGTGAAGACGAGAATTTTGTCGGTGGGGTGATTCACCCGAGCAAGTTCGATGAGGGCTTTGAGCTTCGTGTCACGAGCCTCATCCCATTCGCCGCAGAAATCCAATACCTCGCGCAGAACACTCACATCCTTGTTGAGATCATTCGCGAGTTTGCGCTTGAACAGGTTTGCTTTGAGCCACTTGAACCGACGCTTCTTGGTGTTTGCATAGACGCCGTAAATGACGGCTGCCTGCTCGCGCAGCCGTTCAAGTTGCGCCGACGCAAGGTCTTGTTCGGTTTCCTGCCCCCCATACTCGCCGCTCTCGAAGAGTGATCCAACTGCATCCGAGTCAGCGTCTTCATCAGACATGTCGAGAAGCTCAGCGTCTTGCGTGCCAATCGGAACCGGAAGGTCATTCTCGAGCGCATGGAGGTAGACGAGATTGCGCATGATGTGTCGTTCAAGCGACTGGATAAATGCAGGCCCACCGCTCTCGAGGCGCTTGAACAGGTTTGTCTTACAGAAGCCCATCAGCCGGATTCCGGCACGACCCAATCCATCCATGATGGTATCCTCCATGGGCGTAGGAGGATTTTTCGGGTCGGGATTTAGGTAGTTGGCAAGACCATAGCGCGGCAGCGTGAGGCTATCGATCGCCGACACCACCTTGTTCGAATATGCCTTTGCATAGGGGTCAAACGGATCATCGTCGTTGATCTGGAACTTGACCGACTTCGGTTCTCGGACAGGAAAGTAGGAACGAGTTCCATCTGAGAAGGTGATATATTTCCTGCCTGTCGCATTGTCGGTTTGCGCATAATTCTGAATGATAAATCCGCGTGTTCGGCGGATCATGTAAAGGCGCATCAATTCCCGCCAGTCATCCGCTTGGTCACTTTTCTCGAACGCCGGAACTGACCGGACATTGCACTGGTGCTTCCGGACGAACTCAGTCTCTCCCCCGATCGCCCTGATCATGGCCTCGGGTCTCAAACCGATGTCCTGATCGTCCTCGATGAAGAGGCGAAGCTGGGACGATAGATCGATGAAGGACTTGTTATATGGCGTCGCGGACAAAAGGATGCACTGGCTGTCGTTTGACCGGATGTAGTCCTCGATAACCTTGTATCTCTTACCCTCGCGGTTGCGGAGGTTGTGGCTCTCATCGATCAACACCGTTCGATAGCGACGCAGTTCAGGAAGCTCGCTTTCGACGCGGGAGAGGGAGACGATCTTTGCGGAGAGATCATAGGTTTCGACATAATCCTCCCACATCTCAACGAGGTTTTTCGGGCAGATAATGAGGCTTCGCCCATCGCTCTCCTCGAGAATCTTTAGGAGAGCGGAAGCCATGATCGACTTCCCCAATCCGACGACATCACCGATCACCACTCCACCCCGCTTGTTAAGGTGGTGGGCGGCGACTTTCACCGCGCTAGTCTGGAAATCAAAAAGCTTATCGCCAAAGACCGATGGAATGCGGAATTCGGATTGGCCAAGCCTCGCCTCTTGGGCCAAGTGATAAGCAATCTTGAGATAGACATGGTATGGCTGGACCAACGATTCACCGGCCCAACTCTCCTCGATGATCGTCGCCAACTCATCAGAAATGTCGATGCACCAGCGATCCGACCATCTCGCCTCAAACCATGCGGCGAGCTTGTCGCAGGCGTCATGATCCATCACATCGACATTGAGTTCACCCTGAAATGATAATCCTGCGAAAGTGAGGTTGCTGCTTCCAACGAAGCCAACCTTTGGATTAACCGGGTCCGGTCTGTGGAGAAGGTAGAGTTTCGCGTGTAGGGGGTGACGCAGGAACAGTTTGACGACGACCTTGCCAAAGCGAATTTGCCTCGCCAATCGACGAAGGCCAGCTTCGTCGGCATTGGACGGCGTGCCAATGGAAAGTTGCTCACGGAATTCCTCCGCGAGTGCCTTTTTTAGTTCGAGCGCACGAGCGTTATCGATCCCCTCATCGCGAAAAGCAGATGCTAGCCGTTCCCTCAGACCTCTTTCGGGCGACTGGTGCATTCCGACCAAGAGCCGACATGCATTGCCCATTCGCTTCGCTCTCCCGGTGCACGCACACCTCGGGATTGCAGGATAAAGCACTTCGACAGGGGCTTTCCTTTTCCGGTGGTCGTCGAGAACAGTGGCAAGCGAATTGCCCTCGTATTTCCGTCTGCCTCCAAGGAGAGAATCGTAGCGCTTCTGAGCGCTCGCCTCTCAAGTTCATCCTGCGCCACGAGGATCACCTGAAACTCGTGGAAATAGGTGCCTTCGCCTTTTCTCTTATCCATCAGGAAGCCGACCATGTAGCCATCGGATTTTGCGATCGGGATGACGATGGAATCGAGCCATTCGACATAGTCCATTGAGAGTGAGGTCTTGTGATTATTCCGGCGAGCATCTTTGGCGGCTCGGTCGGGCGTGCGAAGGTGAGCCGCTCCCCGCCACGCCGGATCACTCAGACCGCGAGAATTGGGATCGGTGATCTGGATGCTGACAAAGTAGGGCAACTTGTCGCGATCTGGCCTGCTCCGCCGAGGTTTGCCGTCTTTGCTGAATGCCGGGGCGCGCGAGGGCGAATAGGCGATCGAACATTCTATCGTCCGTATGCGTGAAGTCGGCATACGAACAGGAGCTTTGCGTGCTTTCGCGGCGTCGAGCTTGTCGATCCCGATCATGTCGATCAGTCGTTGCGCCATGGCGGGATCGCGCTTGCAAGATTCGGCCACCATGGCAAAGGCGGTCGGTAGGTCGAGAACCGATGCTTGTTGAGAATAAAGGTCAATGTTGGGGCTTGATCCGAGCCCCGGCTCCGGGGCGTCGCCTATGCCGAACTGGCGTAGGAAAAAGTCGGTATTGTCGTTCATGCATGTTCTCCGGTTGAGCGCCGCCTAGGCTCGGGCTCGACGACGCTCGCGCAGGAACATGCGTTGGACTTTCGCCCTCGCTATTTATTCGGTGCGTAAGCGCTCATCGGCCCATGCCCGATGGCGTTGGTATTTATGGTTGGTGCGGGGATCAGGCCGCGCGCAACAGGCGCGCCGGTGGCGACTGCTTTGGAAGAAAACGCAGCAAACCTGCCCAATTTTCATTGCGAGGAATGACGACCGGATCGCTGCGTTCCGGAAGCAAGAGCCCCTCAAGCTCGTCCTGCATGATCGCTTCCGGCATATCCTTGCGGTGAGCGCGGCCCATGCATTGGGCGATGAACTTCAAGGTGCGCGGGCTGATCACGGCAAGCCTGTTAAGATTCTCGGTGAACCATTCGATCGCCTGCGCCTGCACCGCCAATGGATTTTCCTGAGGGATCGGAGGCCCGCCGTTGGGATGACGGAGCATCACTTCCATCGTGAGAAAGGTCGTGAGAGCAAGATATATGCTCCACTGCCAAAGAGCGATCGGATCGTCGGGGAAGACGACAGGCCAAGACCGGTTGAACAAGGCGTCCCGGTCAGGAAGGAGGTCCTTGTCCCAGCCATCGTCGCTCGTCAGGTCCATGTTCGTCGAAACGATAATTGGCACATTGAGATTGACCGGCACCTGCACCTTCTCTTTCTCGATCACCACAATGCGATAGAGATGATCAGGAGTAAGTGGGTCGGTCGCCTGCTTGAGCACTTCAAACATCGGCTTCGACCGGAATATAATATCTGCCTCTTCCATAACGATCGGGCGAAGCCCGTCGGCCTCGGCGAAGTGATCGATCAGATCGCGCACATTGGACGGGCGCACTCGGATCGGATTAATCCCTTGGTCTCGCCACGCCTGCTCTTGAGCAATGATCTGGTGGGTCTTCCCGATTCCCGGTGGCCCACAGAGATAGACGGCGCGAAGACCGACGCCTCCGGTCGAGCCGAGGTCGCCGAGCTTGAACTCGGCAGCGCGCATGCGTCGGGCGATTGGATTGGTATTCGGCGCATCGAGCCACTTCTGTTGTGCTCGCTTAGTTGGTGGTCGCAGTTTCGTCGTCATCTTCGTCATCCCGCGTGTGAGGGTAGCTACCCTGCTTTGGTCAATTGCGCCCCCAGTGGGAGCGAATGGTAGTTTGGCCCGAAGGCCGCATTGATGATGACGCCCCGGTGGGGTGACATCAGGTTGGTTGTGATCCCCCAGTGGGAGATCGAGTGCTCACCCGGTGGGTGAACTTCCACCACGAGAAGTGGCAGCGGGATGGCCATCCGAATCACTCTATAGGGTCACGAGATGGCAGCGTCAAGACCCTCTTTGTCTTCATGGCCCTCTTGGTTATCTGATATAGCTTGTAATTACGAAATATATTGACCGATGTATGAGGTTTGCGTAGTGTGTCAGGACACACAAGAGTTAATGGCCCTATATGAAACTCAAAGACCTCCTTTCGCTCACAGGCGCATCGAAGAAGTCGATCTATCGCTGGATGGAATCGCATCCGACAATCGACTGCCCTGACCCCGACAGTTTGCTCGGACATCCATTTCCGCGACCCGTTGACCGGGATGGGCGCGCAATGGTGTGGGATGCCGATGCGGTAAATGCGTGGTGGCGGCAGAATGCCGGAACGATAGGACGGCATCCCGAAGATGCCGCCGTCATCGAGATGGGATTTCGTTCGTTCCGCCGCGCCTCTCTAAAGGAGCCCAAGCGTTTCCAGAATGAAGATGGGAGTGTCACCATAGAGGATGACATTGCTCTCATCCGGAAACTTGAAGTGCACGGCGATACGGTTCGGCTCTGGTTTCACTCCGTAGGCGATGCGGTGATGTTCAAGGTAAAATACGCTGGCTTCGACCGTGCCGACGACGAGGCGGGTGAGCGTGGGTAGGAACCTCGATTGGTCGAAGCCCCGCCGAGTCTATTTCGCTTGGTATGAACGCCGGGACGCATTTGAAGATCGACCCTGCGAGCAGCGACCTAAGCAAAGGAAGGGTAAGCGGAAGAAGAGGGCGAAGGGCAAGAAGTTCGTGCCCGCAAAGCCCCTCATTAGGTGGGTGAATAAGGAGCCGCAGATCATCAGCCGCCCCTCCGATCCCCGCCCCGACGACGATCTACCGCCATGGTGATGAGCTTAAGGAGGTCATTTCCGCTCGAAAGAATATTTAGAAAATTGCCTGCTGCTTAATAGAAGTGAAATGGAGATAATTTATGGGCCAATACTATCAAGTTCGGGGCAAAACTGGAAAATCGATCGACTCAGTTAATTGCAGTTCAGTTCGCCATGAAGCCCGAAGGATTGAAAAGCAAAAGCCCGGTTGGATCGAAGAAGAAGACCTCGCTTGGCGTTCTTTTGGCGAAGACGACAGAATCAATGATGAGGCTGTCCTAGAGCCCGAGGCCGCACTCGCAATCGCCGATGAATTCGAAATGCTTTTTCAAGAAAATGGCGATGGCGGCTACAATGTGCGCGACACGATAGAGTTCCTGCGGCGGTGGGGAGCCGCCGGTCATCGGATATATAGCGTGTAAGAGGCCTCAGGTATTTGCGACCAACAACTCGCCATGATGCTCGATCGGCGATCGCTTACGCGGAAGCCAATTATGTCGATACCCGTGTAGATCGTGGAGCGCATCGTCGCTCGGT
>NZ_BAABHV010000018.1:0-26670 GCF_039542285.1 Erythrobacter westpacificensis | reverse complement strand
GCCGGTCATGATCGGCGCAACGAGACCTGCTGGCCTTTTCCCACAGCTGCTTCCCGACCTAGGACGTTGTCGGTGCGTATTTCCCGGATGCGGAAGGGGAACTTGTCGATGATATCATTGACGAAGGCGATTGCATTGGCCTGGGTGTGCCGCTTGTAGACTTTGAGGGCGCGCACGCGGGTTGCGTCGTCGATAGCGGTATACTGGAAGCGGCGCACCTTCTTGCCGCCTTTTCCGATTAGCGTCAGGAACTTGACATCCATCTGGATGTGGTGGCCCGGCACCTGCTTGTTGTAGCGCTTGGTATGGATTTTGCGGACACGCGTGCCGCGTGGCAGCCGGTTCAGACCATGGCGCCTGAGGATGCGATAGACGGTTGCATCGGAGATGCTGACGCCATGGTAGCGCGCCATGTACCACATGATCCGCTCGGGCCCGAGGTGGTACTTCCGTCGCAGATGGAGAACCTTCTCCTCGACCTCTAGCGGTGTCTGGTGGGGCGATGATTTTGGAATGGGTTTGGCATTGGCCAGCCCAGCTTCCCCCTTGCGCTTATAGGCGCGCCTCCATCTGTAGAAGCTGGCCCGGCCAATGCCAAAGTAGCGGCAGGTCTTCGCCACCTGGCCGGTACGCTCGGCGTGCCGGAGCACTCGCAGCTTACGCTGGATCTCGCGCTGTTCTTCTTTCGTCATTCGAAACACCTCCTGCCCGATCAGGGCAATCATAAAGGTGTCTCGCGAGTCCCAGCATGGCTACAAAGCGTTCAAGAAAAGGCCGGTCAAAACGCTGCGTTGTGCGCGGGACTGTCGCGCGGCTCTCAGGTTCGCTTCGCTGGTAAGGAACTCTCTGCGCGCGGCGGAGGAGGGTGCCAAACAGATCGGTTTCCCAGCTGACATTCACCGACAGACCGCCGTTCTCGGTGCCGGCCGCCGCGAAAGCGGGCGGCAGATTTCGAGCGAGTTCGGGCGATTCGAGTTCAGGCGAAATACCTGCGGCTATCACAGCGCAGCACATTGAAATCGCGGAGCGATGCAGTTTCAGGCGCGCTCCGGACGAACTGGGGCTCCGGCGGAGTGAAGGCCAGACATGCCGACAGCCGCTATCCGGTGGCTGTTGCAATGGAAGCTAAAGGTTCTGAAATTACTCGCCCTGTCGTCGATCGAATAGTTATCTACCTTTGTGTACCACATAAGCAGTGGCAAGGAACTCAGCGATACGGCCTTGCTTTCAGGCACCATCGGCCGCGGGCTCGCCAGTCGTGGCCTGCGAAGCCCGTTCCTCATCGCCCCCAAAGAACCAGGTATATAGAACCGGGACGACGCCCAGCGTAAGAATGGTTCCCACTAGAAGTCCGAAGGCGATCGCGCTGGCCATGCCATAGAACAGTACGTCTTGCGCGATAATGAGCGGAAGCAAACCCAGTACAGTGGTTATGTTGGTCATCAGGATCGGGCGAAAGCGTCTTAGCGACGCTGAGATGACGGCATCGGTCACGTCGTCTTTCTCCTTCCTTTCGATATCGCACCTGTCGACCAGTACGATGGCATTGTTGATGATGATGCCCACCAGCGCGAACAGTCCGAGAATGACCATGAAGCCGAAATCCGCGCGCATGACGTGCAAGCCGATCGCCGCGCCGATGACCGAGAGTGGCAGGGTCAGCAAAATGATGCCGGCGCGCCGAAATCCCCGGAACAGCGCGACCAGCATGATAACTATCAAACCGATCATGGCCGGTACGCTGGCGAACAGGGCACCGGTGCCCTCCGCGCTCTGTGCGATAATTCCGTCCCATTCGATGAAATGACCGGGCGGCAGGCTGGCTTCGAGTTCGTCGAGCTGTTCCTGTATTCGCGGCACCAGATCCTGCGGCGTCACCTCGGTCGGTCTGGCTTCCACGGTTAGGGTTTCGATCAGATCCTCTGTCTGTATCCGCCCGAGCTGGGGGCGCAGCGTGACGGTGGCAATTTCACCGAGTTGAACCGGCTCGTCGCTGCCGGTCAGCGTAACCGCCTCTATCCGCCCGGGGTCGGAGCGTTCGCCTTCCGGAGCGCGTAAGATGATGGGAACCAGATCGTCCCCGTCGCGAAACTCGCCGGCAGGTTGCCCTGCGAAGTAGGCCGAAAGGGCCTGCGAAACGTCCAGCGAGGAGACACCCGCAGCGCGCGCCGCTGCCTGGTCGACCGAAACCCGGTATTGAAGCGACGGGTTTTCCCAATCGGAAGTAACATCGATCGTGCCTTCGACATCTCGCAGGAGGGCAGCGAGCCTGTCTCCCGTTTCCAGGAGTACATCCCGGTCAGGCCCGCGCACCTGTACCTGCGTGATGTTGGGATCGCTCGGCCCGAGAAACATTCCCGCTATTCGCAGGCGAATACCGGGAAACTGGGCTGCCAGATCGTTGCGAAGCGCGAGGACGCCTTTATCGCGGGCTTCGGCATCAGCAGCGTTGATGACCAGGAAGCCGCGGTTCGGTGCGGGATCGACGGGAGCGAGAGACAGCACGAAGCGCGGGCCACCGAACCCCGAATAGGCGGCGACATTATCGAAATCGGGATAGCGTTCGTCATCTTCGATATATTGCGCGATCTGCTGTATCTGATCGTCCGTCGCGGCGCTCGAAGTGCCGACCGGCATATCGGCGTAGACGAGGATCTGCGCCCGGTCGGAGGCAGGAAAGAACTGCTGCGGCACGAATTGCAACGAATAGCCCGCGAGGACGAAGGCAGCGGCCATCGCGCCCATGAACAGCTTGCGATGATCGAGCGCCCAGCGCAGACGATCTTCGTATTTGCCATTGGCCCATTCGAACGCCTGATCCACCTTGCGGCGGATCTTCCCTTGCGTCTCCTTATCGGTCGGCTGCGCGAACCAGTAGCACAGCGTGGGCGTGACCATCATCGCGATCAGCCATGACGAAGACAGAGAAATCAAGATGACGAGCGAGATGCTGCGGGTATATTCTCCCGAACCTTCCTCTGCCAGCATCAGCGGCAGAAAGACGAGAATCGTTGTGATCGTCGATGCCAGGAGCGGGAGGGCAAGCTCTTTGCCAGTTTCGCCGATCGCATCGCGTCGGTCCACGCCCTGCGCCAGCCGGGTCTTAAAGTCCTCGGCGATGACGATGCCGTTATCGACCAGCAGTCCCAGCGAGATCACGATCGTCGCCAGGCTCATGCGTTCCAGCTTGATCCCGAACACGCCCATCACCCCCAGCGTCACCAGAATCACGACCGGCACGATGGAGCCCACGATCAGACCGGTTCTGACGCCTAGGAACAGGATGACGACGCCCAGTACCAGCGCCAGGGTCTGCAGGACATTGAAGCTGACGCCATAAACGGCGTTCTCGACCTGATCGGCCTGCCAGGTCATCACGTTAAGTTCGACGCCCGCGGGCATCGCCTGGCGCAACTCGTCGATCGCAGGGCGCGCGCGTCCGGCGTAGTTTATGACGCTTTCTTCATCGAGCATGGAGATCGCGAACACGATGGCCCGTTCGCCGTTGAAATAGGCGGTCTGAGCAGGCGGTTCGAGAAAACCGCGCCGGATTTCGGCATAATCGCCCAGCCGTATCGGGCCGATCTCAGGGCCGAGTTCCAAATAGAGATCGGCGATCTCCTCCACGCTGTCGAACGATCCGGAAGGCTGGATCGCAATGCGGCGGGTCCCGGTTTCGATCGTTCCGCCGGGCGCAACGGTGTTCTGGGATCGCAGGGCCTGCGCCACCGCAGAAAGCGGCGCACCCAATCGTGCCAGCGTTGCATTGTCCATCTCGACATAAATGCGCTCATCCGGGCGGCCCAGAACGTCGACCTCCC
This sequence comes from Erythrobacter westpacificensis, assembly GCF_039542285.1. Classification (NCBI taxonomy): domain Bacteria; kingdom Pseudomonadati; phylum Pseudomonadota; class Alphaproteobacteria; order Sphingomonadales; family Erythrobacteraceae; genus Erythrobacter; species Erythrobacter westpacificensis. The sequence goes on along the minus strand of NZ_BAABHV010000018.1, from coordinate 22,849 downwards.
GCGTGCCCTCGATCATGTAGAGCCGGGTACGGATATGTTCGGCGAGGTCGCCCAACTCGACCATGTCGAAACTGTCGGATTGCAGCGCCATGGTGATCACGGCGACGTCGCCGAATTCGTCGTTGATGAAGGGCATGCGCGCCCCTTCGGGCAAAAGGGGCGTCGTTCCCTCGACCTTGTCCGCCAATTCATCCCAGACCTGGTCGAGGTCGCTCGCCGAAAATTCAGCCTCGGCGTGAATGATCGACTGACCTTCCATTGAGGTCGCACGCACCTCCTTTATCTCGGGGATGGTCCTGATCGCTTCGGCAAGCGGAGTGGTAATCAGCTGTTCGACCCGGCTCGGCGAGAGACCCGGGTGGCTGGTGGAGACCACCGCCTCGCGGATGGTGATCTGGGGATCCTCCCGCGCGGGCAAGGTGAAATAGCTGACTGCACCGTAGACCATCGCCAGCGCGATGGTAAGCAGTACCGCGGGGCGGAAGCGGAACCCGATTTCGGAAAGCGTGGTCATCGCGCGTAGCGTCGTGGGCCGACGCCGAGGCGGCTCACCTCTTGCCCTTCGGACAGGAAGGCTGCTCCTTTCGATACGATCATGTCGCCGCGCGAGAGGCCCGACAGGACCACCACCTCGTTTCCACTGGCCTTGCCGAACCGGACGGGAGCCTTTTCCAACCGTTGCGTGCGCGGCAATATGCGCCACACGTAACCGCTATCGTCATCTTCCGGTATGATCGCCGTCAGCGGCACCAGGATTCGGGCGGTATCCCGCCCGTTCTCCGATTGCGCCGGGCGATCGGGCAGGCGGACCTCGACGACCTGACCCGCTTCCAGTTCGGGGCTGGCCGCTGCCAGAGCGGCGACGATTTCGAACGCTCCGGGCCCGCTTGCCCTACTGCCGATATCGGTAATGCGGGCAGAGCTTGTGATGCCATCGCCCGATGAGGGCGCAACGGTGACGTTCTGCCCCACCGACAGCCGGTCGCGCTGGCGTTGCGGGACCGAGAAGCTGACCTCCAACTGGCTGCCGTCCAGTTCGTAAACCGGTTGCCCCGGGGAAACCTGGGTGCCCGGCTCGACCAGACGGCGGGCGATCTGACCGGAATAGTGCGCACGCATCCGCGTATCCGAGAGCGCTTCGCGCGCCACGCCCAGCTGCGCCTCGTTTGCATCGGCAATCGCACCGAGGCTGCCGAGCTGGGCTCGCGCATCCTCGAGCCGGGCCTGCGATGCTGCGCCTTCGGAGTACAGATATTCCTGACGTTGCTCGTCCTGCCGCGCCTGATCGAGGCGCGCGCGGCTTTCCGCGAGATTGGCCTGCGCTCTTGCCACTTCGAGCCGGTAGCTTGCCGGGTCGAGCGTCGCGATCACATTGCCGCGCGCCACCCGGTCGCCAAGGTCGGCCGACATGCTGGCGATCGTGCCGCCGACTTCGAAGCTCAGGACCGTCCGGTTCCTTGCCTGCACCCGGCCCGGAACGTTCGTCGCGATGTCGGTGTTGGAGCCGGTGCCGATCTCGATCCACGCGACGGGCTTGGGGGGCGGGGGTTCATCCTGGCTGCCGCAAGCGACCAGCATCAGTGAGATGGCGACGAGAATGGTCGATCTTCGAAGAGATAAGAGAGGCATCACGGCTTTCTGTTCAGTCGGAAATAGGCAGGATCGTGGACGGCAGGGCCGCCGCCGAAGGAGGTGCCGGGGCGGGAACGGGAATAGCGACATAAGGCGGAACGGCTTGCCAGCCGCCGCCGAGCGCGGCGTAAAGCTGCGCTAGTGCGAGCGTCGAATTGCGGTAGGAAATCGCGCCGTTGCGCAGCGCATCGCTATATGTCCGTTCGGCATCCTGCAATTCGAACCGGTCGATATCGCCGACTTCGAAACGGATCCGTGCGAGACGAAGATTTTCCTGCGCGAGTTCTATCGTGCGCAACGCGAGCGGACGCCCCTCACGTGCGAGGTCGTATTGCGCGATCGCGATTTCCGCCTCCTCGATCGCGGTGATCGTGCCTTCGACATAGGCCAGGGCGGCGGTGCGCGCTTCGGCTTGCGCCAAACGAATGTCGGCGCGCGCCCTCCCGCCATCGAAAACGCGCCAGGACAGGAACGGCACAATGGTAAAGCGCGTACTGTCGCCGGACAGGATCGTCCCGGGATCGATGGAGGTAAAGCCCCCAGATGCATCCAGGCCCAGTTGCGGGAACAGTTCCCCGCGTGCGACACCGATCCCGAATGTTTCCGCCGCGAGTTCGCGTTCGAGCCGGGCGACATCGGGGCGGCGCCTGAGCAAATCCGCCCGGGTTCCCACCGGAATGTCCGGCAGCTCCAGCAGCGGCGGCACCCTATCGGCCAGGGCGATCTCGGTTTCCGGCAGGCGTCCGGTCAGGACGCCCAGCGCAAGCGCATTGGCCTGAATTTCCGCTTCAACACCTGGCAGCTGCTCCACCAGACGCGCGAGTTCCGCTTCCACAAGGACCAGCTGCGCGCGTGAAATGGCGCCCGCTTCCAAACGGGTTTCCGCAAGATCGAGCTGCGTGCGTTGCGCCTCGATCCCGAGCAGCAGTGCCCGCTTCTCCTGCTGGAAGCCGGCCATGGTGAAATAGGTGGCCGCCGTTTCCGATGCGATCGCCAGGCGCGCGCCGTTGGCGGCTGCGATCAGCGCTTCCACCCGGGCATCGGCCGCATCGATCCGTCGCCGTGTCTGGCCCCATAGATCGACTTGCCAGTTGAATGCCGCGCCCAGAGCATATTGCTCGTATTGACGCTCGAAGCCGGGGAACTGAGCTTGGCCAAGCTGGGTGTTGAGGCTTTGCTGGAGCACGGTGGTCGAGCTTTCCGCACTGACCGAGGGATAGCGGGCAGCGCGGGCGCGAAGGCGGCGGGCATTGGCTTCCTCTATGCGCGACAACCCCTGGCGTATCGTCAGATTGTCTTGCAACGCCGCCTCGATCAGCCTAGCGAGTTCCGGGTCGCCAATTTCCCGCCACCATGCGACGAACTCCTCCTCCGCCACCGCTACGTTGGCGCGGTCGATCCAATTGGTTTGCGCGGCAGGCGGGGGCTGGCGTTCATAATCGCCGCCCACGGCCATGCATCCCGATAACAGCATGCCGGCGAAAAAGATCGGCGGGTATCCGAACACGAAGCGTGTCCGGCAGGATCTGTCGCTGGTCAATTTGCCTGAACCCATCTGGAATGAACTGAGCGGTTCATTCGCCTGAACTATCTAGATAAGCTTTTCAACCTTCATTACGAATTCAGGCGTATCATCTCGCCCCGGGGGTTATAGCAAGGCGGCGGGCAAGGAGAGTCGGAACCTTTCCGAAAAGCGCGATTTAATGAACAACTGCGAGGCCACGAAAATGACTGCGCCCCATCCCAGTATTCACGCAAAGATTCTTGCTGCCGCGGTCGAACAGTTCGCCGCCGATGGGTTCGAGGGCGCCAATATGGACGCGATCGCACGTCGGGCCGGTGTGGCCAAACCCACGATCTACAATCATTTCAAAGATAAGTCCGCGCTATACCTGGCCTCAATCGAGTACATGCTGGGCCGCAACCGTGCTACCATCGCCAGCCCTTCGTTCGCCAGCCTCCCTGCCGGGAAAGGTATTCTGAAGGTGGCGCTCGAACTTACCTGGCTGTTCGGCCGCGATGACGACATGCTCATGTTCTGCAAGATGTGCATCGCCGGGAACGAACGGTTCCAGACCGCAGCCGACGTGTTCCTTCGCAACGGTCCATGGCGCGGTACGGACGAGATCGCGTCCCTGCTTCGTGTCTGGCACGAACGTGGTGAACTGCGGATCGACCGCCCGAGCTTCGCGGCGCGACAATTAAGCGAATTGTGCAAGACCGATATTTTCGATGCACGGTTGTTCGGCGGACCAGCAATGGCAACCGAGGAAGAATGTCGCTTTACGGCCTCCGAGGCAGCCAGGACGTTCCTTGCACGGTATGCGCGCCACGAACGACGAATGCTCTAGTTTTCAACGGAATAGGGGTTCTTAGCGGGCATCGATCTTGGCTAGTTTCCCGGAAGTAAAGATGCTTTCTTGAGTCCCGAAAAAAGCTATCTCGACGGCTTTCCAACTGCTTAAAAAGCGATGAGAAAGCTGACCCTGTCTGATTTCGCGGCCAGCAGCTAAGCCCTAATAAAATTGAGATTGCATTGGTCCAATGGCTGATTTCGGGCCGAGTGCGGAAGGCCTGCTTTAAGGCGATTCCCCTCTCTATAGGACATCGCAATGTACTCCCTCATCGTACTAAGGTGATCCCCTTCGATCCCAAGCCGAGGGCCTCCCGTTCAGGGCTCCCTCCATCCCAATCCCAAGGACTTCTGGATCGCGATCCAGCCATTCGTCATGGCGGCGATCGCCCGATCGAGATTTGCTCTGGCCTGTTCGCGCTTGCGGATCGAAGTGTTGAGTTCGCCTTGCGAAATTACCCCCGCGGCGCGGCGTTGCTCGTTAAGCTCCGCAGCCGTGTCGGCCTGCCGGCTGACCTGCGCCAGCGCGGCTACGTTGGCTCTTTGTTGCCCGAACCGGGCAAGCGATTGTTCAGCGTCGCGCAGTGCGCCGAGGACCACTTCAACATAACGCGCTTCGGCCTCGTCGCGCGCACTCTCGGCCTGATCGATCGATGCTGCCGTGCGGCCGAAATCAAGCAGGTTCCACTGTAGCCTCGGCAAGGCGATCGCCGACAGGTTACCGAGATCAAAGATGTCATCCGGCTGCGATCCGCCCAAACCGAGAATTCCCATGAACGAAAGCTTGGGGAAGCGAGCGGCCTCCGCCACTCCGATGCGCGCATTCGCCGCCACGAGCGTTCGTTCGGCGGCACGAACATCCGGCCGCCGCGCTATCAGCGCTGCGGGATCGCCCACCGCGACCCGTTCGGGGGGAAGCGGAATTCCGGCCCGAGCCGCCAGGAGCCCGTCGAGTGCGCCGGGCGCTTCGCCCGTCAGCACCGCGAGAGTGTCCTTGAACACATCGATGTCCGCTTGAGCTTCGGCGATCTGCGACTTGAGCAGTTCGAGCTCGGCGTTCGCGTCACCGACCGGAAACAGTGGGAGAGTGCCCTGTGTATAGCGCTGATAGGTCAGTTCGAGAATCTGCTGCTGCAATTCCCGTTCTCGCTCGACAAGCTCGAGCCGCCCCTGCGCTTCTCGCAGGCTCACATACGCCCGCGCGACTTCGGCGGCGAGCTGGACTTTCGCATCCTCGGCGTTCGCCACCGAGGCCGCAGCCTGAGCGTTAATGGCCTCGACACGCCGTGCCTGCCCCCCAGCGAAATCGATCTCCCAGTTTGCGTTGAGCCCGACGTTGTAGACGCTGACGCTGTCCTGCTCTTCGTCGTCAGCAGGAGCGCCGGGCGATCCCGGTGGCGGGCCGCTGCCGATATCTAGCCCTGGGATATTCGCCTGGACCGCAGTCGCCTGCGCAGCCACGGCGGGTAGCCGGTTGGCGCGCTCCTGGCGGACAGCAGCCCTTGCCTGTTCGATGCGAGCGCGCGCCGCGGCCACGCCCGGATTGCCGGCCAGCGCGCGCGCCTCCAGTTCATTGAGAACCGGATCGCCGAGCAGCGTCCACCAGTCGCCGGCAATCGGCGCTAACGGATCGATTTCGGGGCCGGCCCGTACGAACGCATTGCCTGCGGCGGTCGCAAGTTGCGGGGGACCGGCATAGTCGGGACCGGACATGCAACCCGCGAGGAGCGCCATGGGAGCGAGGAGGGTTAGGGTCTTGCGCATAGAGTTCTCAGTGCATCGAAAGGGATACGTTCTTCGGGAGAGGCTTGAGGAACAGTACTAGCGGCACCGTGACCAGGGTAATCGCGCCCATGGCGAAAAAGACATCGTTGTAGGTCATCACAAACGCATCGCGCTGAATGATGCCGGAAAGCATCTCCAGCGCGGCCTGTGGGCTGCCCAGCGTCGCCGTCATGCCGTCCAGGTATTCCTGTAGCCGGGGGCTGTTAGCGTTGAGGGTTTCTTCCATGCGCCGACTATGATGCCACAGGCGCTGGTCCTGGAACGAGGCAAGCCCCGCGAGCGCGAACGAGCCCCCGAGGTTTCGCGCCGCGTTGAAGATCCCGGAAGCATCGCCGGCATCCTCCTTGGCAACCGAAGCTACCGTCGCCTGGTTGAGGAACATCATCGTGAGGATCATGCCGATGCCACGCAGGAACTGGCTTTCGGTGAACACTCCACCTCCCGATTCCGCTGTCAGACTTATGCTGACGAAACAGCTTAGCGCCATGATGAACATGCCCGCGCCGACAGCAATGCGGATGTGAATCCTGCGGATCATGAACGGAAGAACGGGCATCAACAGGAAGGCCGGAACACCCATCCAGAAGATCACAAGTCCAGTCTGCAAGGCATTATAATCGGAGATTATCGCAAGAAATTGCGGGATCACGTAGGTCGAGCCATACATGACCATGCCGAGTGCCAGTGCCATCACCACGACACTGGCAAACTGCCTGCTGAGCATCAGGCGCAAATTGAGCACCGGTTTGCGCGCGTAAAGCTGTCCGTAGGTCAGAAGTGCAAAACCCACGACCGTCATCAGTGTGAGCTGGACGATCAGCGTGGAATCGAACCACTCCTCACGGTGGCCTTCTTCCAGCACGATGGTCAGCCCACCCAACCCAAGGATCATACCGGCTATTCCCGCCCAATCAGCCTCGCGCAGGTAAACCCAGTCGGGCTTTTCATGGGGTAGCCCGATGAATAGTAAGGCAAGGAGAAACGCGCAGACGGGCACGTTGACGAAGAAGGCGTAGTGCCAGCTCAGGTTCTCGGTAAGCCAGCCCCCCACCAACGGGCCCATTACCGGCCCAAGAACCACGGTCATTCCGAAGAGCGCCATGCCGATAGGCTGTTGCGATGGAGGCAGTCGCTTTGCGACGATGGTCATGGCGGTTGGAATAAGCGCGCCGCCCATGAACCCTTGACCGGTGCGACCGATGATCATCGTCGTCAGATCGGTGGCAATGCCGCACAACACCGAAAAGGCCGTGAAAGCAGATACCGCGACGATGAGCAGCGTGCGAAGGCCGAGCAGTCTTTCCAGCCACGCGCTCAGAGGGATGATGATGATCTCGGCAACAAGGAAGGCTGTCGCGATCCAGGTGCCCTCGGTTCCGGTCGCGCCGATTTCCCCCTGGATCGTCGGCAGCGCCGAATTGACGATCGAGATGTCAAGCGTTGCCAGCATCGCCCCCAGCGCGCCGGCGGCTACGGCGATCCAGGCTGTAGCGTCGGCCTTTTCGACCGGCGGCGAAACCGCTCCAGCGGTGCCTGCCATCGGTCAGTCTCCGGCCGCGTTGCGGATCGAATCGAGTTCGTCTCTGGCGGCGCGCGTATCGACACTCGCGACAACAGACATGCCCGGCACCAGCAGACGCAGGATCTCGGGCGAAGCCTGAATGGATATGCGCACCGGGACGCGCTGAACGATCTTGGTGAAATTACCCGTCGCGTTTTGCGGAGGTAGGATCGAGAATTCTGCCCCGGTCCCGGGGGCGATGCTTTCCACTCTTCCCGATAACTCGAGGTCGGGCAGCGCGTCGATTGCCAGGGTGACGGGTTGCCCGGGGCGAACGAGACCGAGTTGCGTTTCCTTGAAATTCGCCGTCGCGTAGAGGCGGTCGGTGGGAACTACGCTCATCAACCGCTGGCCGGGCTGGACAAATTGTCCGGGCCGGACCGTGAGGTCACCCACCCGCCCGGAAATGCTGGCCCGGAGCGTGGTCGATGACAGGTTCAGGCGGGCGGCCTCAAGCTGCGCACGAGCTGCGTTGGCCTGCGAATTGGCCTGGTCTATCTGCTCGTCGAGCGTGCCTTGCCGCCGCTGTGCAGCCGTGAGCGCGGCGCGCGCCGCTGCGACCTGGGCCTGCGCTTCTCTGGCCTGGGCCTGCAGCTGGTCGAGCCTCTCGCGCGGCTCCGCTCCCGAAGCGGCAAGGGGCCGATAACGGGCAACCTGCTCCGCAGCCAGATCGGCCTGCGCAGATGCCGCAGCCAGTTGGGCGCGAGCCTGCGCGATAGCCGCGTCCTGCTCTCGCTGCTGGGCGCGAACCGTATCTGCTCCGGCGAGCGATGCGGCAATCTGGGCTTCGGCCTGGTTTGTCTGGGCACGATAATCCCGCACGTCCAGCTGGACAAGTGCATCGCCCGACGCGACCGTTTGATTCTCCGTCACCAGTACGCGCTCGACGTAGCCAGCAATTTTGGGGGAGATGATGACGCTGTCGGCGGCAATATAAGCGTTGTCAGTGGACTGCTGGAATCTGCCGTACGTCTGATGATTGTAATACCAGTAGCCCCCGGCGAGCAGGACCAGAATGCCGGCGATCAGCAGACCCAGCCGGACCCGCGGACTGGAAAACCCCTTCGGACGTTCGCCTTGATCGCTAACGCCTGCTGTCTCGTCCGCCATGGTATTTCGCTTCTCGCCATCGTTTGAGCCGTTGCGCGAGCGATATAGCGGTCAAAACAAAATACGAAAGTCCTTTACTATTTTTTCCGATCGATAGGAATGCCTTATGACGGAAGGCGAGGACGCTCTGGCACTCGACAATGGCATCACCGATGAATAGCCCTCCAGATTTATGGACGCTTTCTTTCCCAATCTTGAGGACAGGAGGCGACGATGGGTAAGGCTAATTTCAGTGACGAGTTCAAGCACGATGCGGTGACGCACATCACCGAGCGTGGCTATCGAGTGGCGGAGGTTTCGCAGCGGCTCGGGGTGAGCCAGCATTCGCTTTATGCATGGAAGCGGCAGTTCGCACGCCGGCCCCGAAGATGGGTCGAAGGATGCGAGATCCGTCAGCTGAAGCGCGCGCTGACGCGGGTCACCGAGGAGCGCGACATCCTAAAAAAGCCACCGCGTACTTCGCCAGGGATGCAAAGTGAGATACGCGTTCGTAGCCGAGCATCGCGCGCTGTTCTCGGTGCGTGCGATGTGCCGGTGTCTTCGCATCCAGCCCAGCGGCTTCTACGCCTGGTTGAAGAACCCGTTGAGCAGACGGGCGAAGGAAGATGCTCGGCAGACCGAGCCGCTCCGGCAGGCGTGGGAAGACAGCGGCAAGGTTTATGGCAACAGCAAGCTGCACGATGATCTGCTCGATCAGGGCGAGACCTGATGTCCGGACCGCGTGGCGCGTCTCGCCAGTCTGGCGGGGAGAGCGAGGATCCGCTACAAGCGCAAGCCGGGCAGCTACGGCGGCAAGCCATCTAGGGTGGTCGACAACCGCTGGCCCGCCAGTTCGATGTCGCGGCACCCGCCAAGACATGGGTGACCGACATCACCTACATAAGAACACAAGAAGGCTTTCCCTATCTGGCGGTGGTGGTCGACCTTTACTCCCGCCGCGTGGTGGGCTGGTCGATGCAGAACCGCCAGACCACCGACCTGGTCCTGCAGGCATTGCTGATGGCGGTGTGGCGCAGGAAGCCAAAGGGGAAGGTTCTGATCCAATCGGTTCAGGGATCGCATTTCACCAGCATAGACTGGGCGTCCTTCCTGAAGGCCCACAATCTGGAGCACTCGATGAGCCGCCGTGGCAACTGCCATGACAACGCAGTGGTCGAGAGCTTCTTCAACCTGCTCAAACGCGAACGCGTCCGGCGGCGGACCTATCGCTCAAGAGACGAGGCCAGACAGGATGTGTTCGATTACATCGAGATGTTCTACAACCCGATACACAAGCATGTGAGAAACGGGATGCTGTCACCCGTAGAGTTCGAACGGCAGCAGATGATGAGCGCCGAGGGCGTCTAGAAAACTAGGGGCTATCGGGTCGATAAACGGGTAGATTGAAATACGGTTGTCATGGTGTATCGGGACAAGTTCGGATTTTATCTGATGAATGAAGTAGGGGTACTTATGCCAAGAACTATTGAGCGATCAAATAATAAACAGCGTCTCAGCAAGGCTGTCTGGATGGAAAAGACACTGGAAAAAATTGGCGAAGTTGGTGTCGCAAGTATTCAGGTAGAATTACTTGCCCGTGAATTAGGTGTCACTAAGGGAAGTTTTTATTGGCATTTTAAGGACAAACAGGAGTTAATAAGGGAAGCGCTGGTCTATTGGTACGATTCAGCAACCAGATTGATCAGCCAAGCGGCCAAACGAAATTTTGACGATCCTCGGGATCGCCTAAGATATGTATATAAGCTAGCTTTGAATATAAGATACGATGTCCCCGGGGGGGCAGTCGAGCGGGCCTTGCAAGAATGGGCTAGGATTTCAACCCTTGCTACAGAAATTACGCAACGCGTTGATCAGGAAAGGATCAGCTTCTTAGCAGATGCTTATATCGAACTTGGCCACAGCGAACTCGAGGCGCGTCAAACCGCAACGCTCGCCCTTGCTCAGCTCACTGGAATAAACGTTCTATTACGCTCTCAGCCAAACCGGGATCGTTCGGAATATTTACGAGCAATCATTACGCAATTCATTTGCCAGAAGAACTGATTATGATTGGACCTGCCCTGCGGATTGCCGCGGGAATTCGTTTTAAGTATTGTGGCTCTCCAATCTGAGAAGCGTGACGTGTTCCCTTGATTGTTACCACTCAGAGGTAGAGCCATGTTCCTTCATGATTGATGTATGATGGGATGGCCACTTGACTGGGCTATGCCCCCGACACTTCGCCGGCGATCTCGGCGGTGCACTGCTACCCAACGTCGGACCACTTGGGTCTGGGGTTTCCGCCTTTCCCAGATCCGGTGGGCTGGTTTTACCGGCTGAGTTTGCCAGCATGATCGGGGGGATATTCCCGATCGCATGGTGCTCTTCGTTGTAGTGTCTACGCCAGGCCTCCAGCTTTTCGCATGCATCTTGCCGCGACAAGAACCAGCGGGCGTTCAGGCACTCACTGCGCAGCTTGCTGTCGAACGCTTCGTTGAACGCATTGTCTGGGGGCTTGCTGGGTGGGAGAAGTCGAGGATCACACCGCGCTGGTAAGCCCACAGATCCATGTCCCGAGAGATAAACTCGCTGCTATTGTCCACCCTGATCGTCTTGGGGTAGCCGATCTTCCGACAGGCATGATCCAGTGTGGCAACCACGTCCTCACCGCGATAGCTGAACCGGGGATCAATCACCGGCGATAGCCGAAAGTAGGTATCAACCACCGTCAAGATGCGCAGCTTGCGCCCCGTCGCTAGCTGGTCGTGCACGAAGTCCATGGCCCAGACATCGTTTGGCCGGATCGTCGGTGCACGATCTTCGCGTAGCTTCGCCTCCACCCGCCGCTTTGGCGTCTTGTTCCTGAGTTGCAGGCCCAACTCCCTGTAAAGCCAGTAGATCTTCTTCATGTTCACAGCCCAAACATCCCGGCGCAGGATGCAGTGCACCTGCTGGTAGGCGTAGCGGACGTGCGTCTCGCAGATTTCCTTGATGTGCTTTATCAGAAAGGTCGGATCGGTTCGGGGGGGTGGTAGTGATAACTGGAAGTGTCAAACGGAAATGCCCGACAGGCCCTCCGGATCGACACGTCCCAGTCCGTCAACATCCCGTCGAACAGCTCGCGCTTCCAATCCGGCCTCAGAGCTTTCGGCGGATGACATCCTGCAACATCTCGCGATCCAGAGTCAGATCGGCGACGATTTTCTTCAACCGTCCGTTCTCGTCTTCCAGATCACGCAGCCGCATCTCCGACGGCATTAGCCCCGCGTACTTCTTCTACCAGTCGAAGTAGGTCGCATGGCTGATACCTGCCTTGCGGCAGATCTCCGCCACCGCCGTGCCTTTCTCACCCAGCTTGATGACGAACGCCTTCTGCGCGTCCATGAACTTCGATGCTTTCATGCTGCAACTCCTCGCCCAGCCAAGGATGTCTACGGCGGAAAACTCTAACTCGTAACGGTCCAGAATTCAGGGGGCAGAGCAGCGGAGTTCTTCTCTCACAGTTCGAGTTGGTGTGACGTGGTTGTAGTCATACTGCTAGGCAGCCAGCACGCAGCCTGGCGTGCGCCAGCGAGGCGAAGCAGCTTTCATCCCACAAGCGGCCGTTGTAGCTCTCCAAGAAGCCGTTCTGGATCGGCTTCCCTGGCGCGATACAGTGCCACTCAACGCGTCGCTCCTGCGACCAGCGCAAGACGGCGGAAGAGGTCAGTTCGGTGCTATTGTCGCTGACCAAGGTGTGTGGTTTGCCACGCACTCCGATCTGGCTGGTCAGTCCTCTGGTCGCCAGTGCGCCTGAGAGCGATGTGTCGATTACCAGCGCTAGGCATTCTCGCGAGAATTCGTCACTACGCACAAGATGCGGACTCGGCGCCCGCAGACCAGACTGTCGGATACGAAGTCGAGCGAACGACACTCGTTCGGTCCGTCCGGAAATACCATTGGTCTGCGCGTGCCCAGTTCCCGTTTGCGAACGCCAAGGCGACGCACGCGCAGCCCTTCCTCGTGTTAGATGCGCAGCAACTCTTGTGGTTGGACCTGATGCCTTCCCGCGCCAGCAGGTAGCCCAAACGGCTACGTTCCTCCATCGGCTCCCGCAACCGTTGCTGCAGCACCCCGTCATCCGGCCTCGTTGGCTCGTAACGGATCACATTGCGGCTTACGCGAACCAGACTGCACGCCCGACGCTCGCTCAGCCCGTGCTGTTCAGGGGCGTGGGCGACGGCTTCCCGGCTAGCGCCGGGCGGTACCATTTTTTGATGCCAGTCCTCCGGCATAATATTGTCCAGCATCGCCTCGGCCAGCAGTTTCTACAGCCGGCCGTTCTCCTGCTCGAGCGTGCGCTCCCGCCTGGCATCTTACACCTCCAGACCTCGGCATGCCAGCCTCCTTCTCCTTCAAAAGCGCGATGGTCCGCTCTTCGCTCAACCTGCTTCGTTTCATTTTCGTCCGACTCCTATGCGTAGTGCCAACGTGCACTGATCAGAACCTACGGGCCCTTTGGTGGCGACCGGTGGTCATGATGCGCCACGACTGATCGACGAGCTTGTTCCAGGCCTCGCAGCAATGGCCGACGATGTTGTCGTGAAAGGTGAAGATGCGGTTGGAGGGCCAGTTGTCGCGCATGAATTGCCAGACGTTCTCGATCGGGTTCAACTCGAGGCACTTGGCCGATAGCGCGACAATGCTGATGTTGGCAGGCTTCTTGAGCTTACCGGTCATGTGCCAACCGGGCCGCGCCCACCCAGACTCCAAGCGCGATCTCGGCAGGTGCAGTGTCACTGTTTCGAGGATGCAAAAGGGTACCCTCCTCGGGACAGATGGCCCTTCTTCTCAGAGGAGCACGTCAAGAAGTAGCTGAAGCCACAGAACGCAGGTAGTCCCACACCCAAGCCTCGCGTCAGCAGTCGAACGGAGCGTAGCTGGTCGACAATGGTCCATAGCGTTCGGGTATCTTTGCCGCCGATGTGCTAGTGTTAATACGCAATAGCATGCCGTTCAATACCTTCCGGTCGTCAACTCGCGGGAAGCTACTTAGCTAGGAGGGCAAAAGCGGCTCAACGAATGACCATTCCATGCCGGTCAGTTGGTATCACCGCCTGGCGTCATGCCTCCCTCGCAAAGGAAAGCCTGCATCAAAAAGAACCAAAAGCCTCGAGGCCGTTCAGTTTACCGCTTAGCCTTTGGCATGGGGAGGTCTCAAATGTTCCAAAATGCCAAAACCGCGCGAAGCGCAGCAACAAATGCGAGGGGCTGATCAAGCATGAGATGATGGCGCGCGTTAGGCACCGCGACAATTGGAATATCCCCCCCTCCTAGCTCACGGATATAACAAGCAGAATCTCGATCGAAAAGTTGACTCTTTTCACCGTGTATAACTGCTTTGCGACCGGGCGCATCAACCAGTTTCCTGCCCACGCTCAGCCATTCGTCGGAGTTATTGTCGCGACGGAAGACCTCCGGAGAAAACTTCCATGCCCATTCTTCGCCATCGCGGCGGAGAGAGTGAAAAGCCATGTAGTCCAATAAGAAAGGCTCACCAACCGGTTGCGGCGGTGCCAGGATATACCTCTCGCGCGCCGCTGCATAACTGGGATAGCGTCGGACCGGTTTATCTGGATTACCCGACCCTGGGCTCCACAGACCCATAGTCCAGTATTCCTCGAGTTTTTGTGGCCGCATTACCATGAGATCGCAGACAATAACGCCTGCGAAGGCGTCCGGCGTTTGAGAAACAGCCGTAAGTGCTGCACGCGCGCCGAAGCTGTGGGCGATGATCACCGGGTTGGCTCCGTCTGCGCGCAGATCGAGCGCTTCGCTGATTTCGGCGAATTCCTTTCCCCGCGCAGCTTCATCAGCGACGCCACGCATCTCGCTATCGCCCATACCGGCCAGATCAAAAGCCACCACATCGTAATCTTGGGCAAGGTATGGTGCGATGAAGGCAAAGCAGCGGGCATGGGCGAGAAACCCGTGCGACATGAGCAATTTGGCCCGGCCACGCCTACCCCAGCGAAGATAATGTACACGCGCGCCATCAACCTCTACGAAGCCTTCCTCACGGGGCACACTCATCGCCCAGGAAAACCAATCGGGAATATGCGCCCCTCCGCCAGCCCATACCGGATCGATATCTGTTGAACCGTCCTGGATTGCAGTCAATTTACTCATTTCGGCCTTGTCTCCAATACCTGAGGCCATACCCCTCTCCCAAGCAGCATTTCGTCGAAATATTCCCCCGTAGGTGTAGAGGTCGGGGCATAATGTCAATACGCACGAGTATGCAATATCGTGGCATTTTAGTTAAATGGCGACACGCGAGATCCAGCAGAGGGCTCTTTCGACCAACGCACGTGAGTCAACCGCCCGCTTTCTATAGTTTGCCTATAGTTTGCGGACCGATGGCGACGCGTCCTTGAAATACCCTTTCGGAAACGTCTTCGAGATAACGATGTATTGCTTCCGTCTTGGCGCAAAATTTCAATCTTTGGATGGATATGGACCGAAGCCTCCCTAGGCGAACTCGCCGCTAGTGAGCGCAAGGCGAGACGTTATTCCAGTGATACGCTAGAGGAGTCGGTGTGCATTCCACCGCTGTTGCATCAAAATGCGCAGAGCTTATGACCCGTCGCCGACTGATTCTGAACGAAGTCGAGCGAACGTCACTCGTTCGGTCCGTCCGGAAATACCATTGGTCTGCGCGTGCCCAGTCCCCTTTTGCGAACGCCACGGCGACGGACCCGAAGCCCTTCCTCACGGTAGATGCGCAGCAGCATCTTGTGGTTCGGTCGCATGCCTTCCCGCGCCAGCAGGTAGCCCAGGCGGCGATAGCCGAACCGGCGACGTTCCGCCGCCTGCTCGCGCAACCGTTCCCGCAGTGCCCCGTCATCCGGCCTCGCCGGCTCGTAACGGATCACCGTGCGGCTCACGCCAACCAGACGGCACGCCCGACGCTCGCTCAGCCCATGCTCCTCACGGGCATGGACGACGGCTTCCCGCTTCGCGCCGGGCGTTACCAATTTTTGGTGCCAGATCCTTCAGCACCACGTTGTCGAGCAATGCTTCGGCCAGCAGCTTCTTCAGCCGGCTGTTCTCGTCCTAGGCCGTGTTGATAAAAGATTTCAGCCATAGGCGCGCGGCGGCGAGGTTGAGGAAGCTGTCAAACGAGAGGTCCGTCTTGTCGTACCGGGTGGCGATGCGCCGCTGTTGCTTGAGCTTACCGAACATGCGCTCGACGCAGTTGCGATCTCGATAGCGGCGATAGTCGGGATGCTCGGGCATCTTGCGGTTCGAGCGGGGTGGGATGATCGGCAGGATACCACGGATCAGCAAGCCTCCCGGAAGCGATCACCGTCATAGCCTTTGTCAGCCAGCAGCGCCCTGGGCGTGGCGATGGGGTTATCCATCAGCGGCTCGCAGCGGTGTAATCGGAGGCCTCGCCGCCGGTCAGGATGAAGCTGAGAGACAATCTCTGATTGTCGCACCGGGCGTGGATTTTGCTCGTTAGGCCGCCGCGCGTTCGACCAAGAGGGTTCGCACAAGCCCCCCTTTTCCGCCCGCAGCCGAGACGTGGCCGCGAACGCTGGTGCTGTCGATCATGTGCTGCCAGTCGTCGGTCAGACCAAGATCGACCAGCGTTTGCAGAAGGGCATCCCATACGCCCTGTTCAGCCCACCGCCTGAACCGGACATAGACCGAGTTCCATTTGCCATAGCGCACATGCATGTCGCGCCAGGGGCAGCCAACACTCAGCAAGTGGAGCATGCCATTGAGGAAGCACCGGTTATCGCCCGCCGGTCGTGCCCAGCGACCACGCTCAGGCGGCAGCAACGGCCCGATCAGCTCCCACTCCGCATCCGACAAGTCTCCGCGACCCATGACTGCTTAACAACAAGCAGTCTTAAATCAGAACTCGGAGCAAATGGGGATCCCTTTTGTCAACACGGCCTCTAAGTCCGCAGCCGACAGGCATCGGATACCCCCAGTCCAGCGAACTTCGACTTCCACTTGTAGAACGTGGCGGAGCTTACCCCCGTAACGGCGGCATCCCAGCTTCAAACCGCGATGATCTGTTCATCGCTGGACCAGTTTCGCTTCATTCTCGTCCGACTTCTTTGCGTAAGAATCTAGCAAGAACCCGTCTGTTCAGGGGAGCAAGTCAACTTCAGGAAAACTCCACACCCGAGCGGTCCGACGCGGGGTTGTGATGTCAGAGGGCGCCAACTCCAATTCTGATGGGCGCAGGCAGCGGGAGATTGGCTGGTCTTAACCTTGCGACTCTTCTGGTGGCCATACAATCTGAACATCCCTTGACAGCGCGAAATCTTGATCCTAAACCATACTTAAGAGTATGGCTATCGACTATGCGACGAACATTTGGCGGGAGTGGAGAATTTGACCATACAGCAAGGCAATTTTCTCGAGAATAATGGCATTCGTACCCATTATCATGATGAAGGATCTGGCATTCCGCTCGTACTTTTGCATGGCTCCGGCCCAGGAGTGAGTGCATGGGAAAATTGGGGTAATGTAATACCTCATTTAGCAGAAAATCACCGCGTCATTGCTGTGGATATGGCTGGATTTGGGCTGACTGACTGCGAGTCTGAGCTTACGCTCAATATGAAGGTGTGGGTCAGTCAACTTCTGGGCTTTCTGGAAGCTCTTAATGTCGGCCCCTCAGTTCTTGTTGGTAATTCTTTCGGTGGAGCGCTGTCGCTTGCGGCTACCCTTCGGCAGCCCGAGGCTGTGTTGAGCTTGGTATTGATGGGTACTCCGGCTGGTCAGTTCGAGCAGACGAGTGCCCTAAGTGAAGGCGCTGCATTCGAGCCCTCTCTTGAGGGTATGCGGGCCATCCTCGAGCGTTTCCCGTACGATACATCTATCGTAACCGAGTCCATGGTTCGGGAGCGGTATGAAATGAGCCTGCGCCATTCTGGGCGCACGGCGCTGCGCGCCCTAATGCCCCAATCGAATGAAGAAGGGCCGCGGCTCGTTCGTGGAATGCCGGCTGATAAGCTAGCTACGATCGATAAGCCGGCTTTACTGCTGCACGGGCGCGAAGATTCAGTCATTCCTATGGAGGTGGCGGTAAGCGCCGCTCGAAATTTGCCAAATAGCGAGTTGCATATCTTCGGAGAGTGCGGCCACTGGGTTCAGTTGGAGCGGCCAAAGGCTTTTGTTGGCTTGATAAGCGAATTTCTTAGTCGCCACGGTTTTTAGGAGGGGCGGAATGAGTGTCCATGCAATTGAGTTGGCGCTGTATGACATTACCACCAAGACTTCAGTGAGAAAACGCTTCGTTGCAGAGCCCACAGAAGTACTGGAACGATATGGATTGAGTCGGGATGAGCAGGAAATGATTGGGGGTATGAATGTATCTTCCATGCTTGATGTCGGAGTGAGTCCCATGCTCACTTTTGGTTTATGGATGTGTGTGCGGGGGCCACAAGAGCTGCCCGAGTACCTAAACGCGATCTCCGGCTGCCTTAGGGAGGCGGTGTGATGGCAAATGTGGTTGGTGGGTTTCTAATGTCCCACGACCCGCTGGTTTTCATTAACCCGCGGAAAGTTGACTCGTCAGTTGTCTTGGCAGCATACGAGACGGTCCTTGAACGCGTGCGTCAGCTAGATGCGACAACTGCTGTTATAATTGGTGCCGATCACTATATTTTATTTGGTCCGAATTGTTTACCTCAGATGGCGATCGGCATCGGAGATGTGCAGGGCCCAATTGATCCTTTGCCTGGAGTTGAGCGCGGGGACATCCGAGGCAACCCGTCATTGGCGCAACATATAATGCGTGTGGGTCATGAGGAGGGGTTCGACTGGGCGGCTGCCAAATCAATGAACGTCGATCATTCTGTAGGTATTCCAGTTCGCCGCTCATTGCCTTCAGATGGTTCTGTGGCAACTATACCCGTCTATCTGGCAGCAGGTGTTCAGCCCTTAATTCGCACGCAAAGGGCCTATGACCTTGGCGGTTCGATACGTCGGGCCATCGAAGCTTATCCTGGCGACGAGAGGGTCGTTGTCATTGGATCAGGTGGCCTCAGCCATTGGGTTGGCCTTCCGCAAATGGGGCGTATCAACAAAGCCTTCGATAAGTTGATCCTCGATGCGGTGGAGAGGGGGGAGCCTGAGGCTCTCATCAATTTAACCGATGATTACATTCTAGAACACGGCGGAAATGGTGCGATGGAAATTCGTCAACTTCTCTGCGCAATGGGCGCAGTCAGAGGGGCGGGCAAGGTCATCGCTTATGAGCCTTGGGATGGTGGAGTGACCGGCCTAGGCTTCGCTGAACTTTGTGTTGCTTCTTGAGGGCGGGTAATAATGGAAAAGAGGAGGGTATGGTTTCAAATCTAGTCGAACTTGGTGAAGCTTCGCAGATCCCGAAAGGTGAAATGAAGGCATTTTCAATCGATGGCCTTGGGGAGATCGCCGTTTATCACGTCGATGATGAGTGGTTCGCGACGGATGACGTCTGCTCCCATGCGATAGCCTCTCTTACAGAAGGTTGGCTGGAGGGCTTCACCGTAATTTGTCCAGCCCATTCTGGTGAATTCGACATTCGATCGGGCAAGGCTCTTTGCTTTCCGGCCACAGAACCGATCAATACTTATCAAGTATGGGTCGAGGGCGGTAAGTTGCTGGTGAACACGACACCGAACAAAAATGACGACACCCACGCTTCATCCCCGCAGTGCCAATAGGAGAACACCGATGGTTGAGACTTTTCAGCGCGAAAATAACCTCGCGGCATCTGACCTTGACTTTCACCAACTCGTGGATGTTGAAGCCGGATGGATCGACAGGCGAATTTTTTGGAATACGGATATTTACCAGCTTGAATTAGAGCGAATTTTCGCCCGCTGCTGGTGTTTCGTAGGTCATGAATCGCAGTTCATCGAGCCCGGCGATTTCCTAACTACTTATATTGGGCAAGATGCTGTTATAGTCGCGAAAGATCGAAAAGGGGAAGTTAACGTATTCTTAAATTCCTGTACCCACAGGGGTAACAGAGTATGCTTTGCTGAGACTGGCACCGCTCGTCAATTCACGTGTAACTTTCACGGATGGGCTTTTGGTCTAGATGGGGGGCTTGTTAGCATACATGAGGAGGAGCATTACTCAGGCTGCGCGAATTTCGATAAGAGTAAGTTAGGCCTACATCGGGCGAGGACTGAATCCTACAAGGGTTTGATCTTCGCTACCTTTGATCCTAAGGCGCCGTCGCTAAATGAATATTTAGGCGACTATCGCTATTACTTGGATGTCCTGCTCGATAACGATCCTGGTGGTACCGAATTCCTTGAGGGGAACGTAAAGTCTCGATTGCGGTCAAACTGGAAGTTCGCGGCTGAGAACTTCGTCGGAGACGCATATCACGCCGGTTGGACACATGCATCAGCCGCTGCAGCGATTTTTGGCCGCGGTGTAAAAGTAAATCCAGAGAAGTCCTTTCAAGCGAGTGTCAATGGACACGGTACCGAATTTGGATTGGATTTGATTGGTAATGCCATGGCGCTGGGCGAGCCAGAGGTTGTGGACTATTTGAAGGAGAATGAAGCGCGTTTCGCCGAACGCCTCGGAAAGCTGCGAGCGAAAATGGTGGGGTCTATGAGTTCGGCTAATGTTTTTCCAAATCTTGCATACCTCCCGGGACTTAACACGTGGCGAACATGGCTCCCCAAGGGGGCCCACGAGATTGAATTGAATACGTGGGTGCTCGTCAACCGCGATGCTCCAAAGAGTCTCAAGGAGGCCTACCGTCGTGGAATTTCGAGAACTTTTTCCCCAACCGGCATGTTTGAATCTGATGACGGGGAAAACTGGGAGCATTGCACGCACTCAAACGCTGGTGTCGTTACGCGCCGTCAGAAACTGCACTATGGATTAGGATTGGACTCGGCGATAGATCACGAAGAGTTTCCAGGAAAAATCCATCGCGTCCAATTGAACGACGCAAACCAGCGCGCATTCTATAAACGTTGGGCTGACCTCATGTCAGCCAGCGATTGGTCCAGCCTCGACAATAATTAAGGACATAAGCATGGTAACTGCTCCAGCCAATCCCAAAAATAATGCGCCTCGCCAGGCTTCTTTAGAAGTGTTTCATCTGATTCAACAATTTCTATATCGGGAGGCGAGGCTCTTAGACGAACAACGGTACGACGATTGGTTTCAATTGATGGACGAGGAATTCACCTATTGGGTCCCCGTTCCCCAAGCCCGTTATCGTCGCGACAAGAAGGGCACATATGAACGTGATCGAATGGCTCACTTTGACGATAGTCTAGCGGAGTTAAAGTTGCGGGCTTCTCGGTGGAAGCAACGAACTGCTTGGAGTGAAGACCCACCTACACGCAACATACACTATATTTCGAATATCGAAGTAGAACCTAGCGAAGGAGAGAACGATTGGTTAGTTCGTTCGGTCGCAATAAGTTTGCGTAATCGCAATGAAGATGAAGAGGACTGGCTTGGTGGTCGGCGAATAGATCTTATTCGTCAGACCCCAGAAGGTCTTAGATTAGTGCGTAGAGAGGTGTTTATTGCCCAGACAGTATTTTTATCCAAGAACTTTAATACGTTTATCTAATCGGTTGTCCCGTTATCGGTAGGTGCGGAGCGGGTTGCTGTTTGCGCGGTTTGCTTTTGTCAGGGACACAGACGCATTCACTAGTAGCTTAATGTTAGTCGGTTCTGGCAGCGCCCCCTTAAGCCTTGTCCATTTAATCAATCAATATTTTACCGTAGGAGAAGATATCGTTGCGACGTTCGGTCCGAGGGTATCATCTTTCCTTTAAGCGTAAAACGCTTGTTGTTCTTGTATAATGTTTATGATCGAGAGGATCAGAAGCAACGTATATAATTATACGATCTTCCGTCATCGTCAAATTCATGAGATTCCTGCTATGATCAAACGCCTCCATTCAGTAACGACATTTTTCTTACGATGGGGGGGGCTTGTATGACGAACACCGTTGCGATCATTGGCGCTAACGCTGCAGGTTTGACCACAGCGATGGAGCTTCGGCGCTTGGGATACGATGGGCGAGTGATGCTCTTTGATGCCGAGATGGAGCCGCTGTACAATCGTCCTGCCGTGTCGAAGGAAATGCTTTCAGGTGAGTTTAGCGATCCCTCGGACACCCCTCTAGTTCGGGCCGATATTTTAGAGAAAATGCACCTGGAGCTTGAGTTCGGCAATCGTGTTTTGGGCATTGGGACCGCGGGGCGGTTGGATCTTTCTGGAGGGCGGCAGGTAGGCGCGGAGGTTATGGTTGTGGCAACGGGTGGGTTGGCTCGATGGCCTGCACAAGTTCCGAGATTGCAAGGCATCCACACCCTGCGTACTTCGCGCGATGCAATGGCGTTGAGGGAGGCGCTGTTGCCAGGAGCTCGTGTAGTCGTAATGGGCGGAGGCGTGATCGGTTGTGAAGTTGCTTCAAGTGCTGTGAGGCGTGGTTGCGATACTACGATTGTGGACATTGCGGCGTTACCGATGCTCCGTTCGATCGGCGAGGGAGCAGGGCGGGTCATGGCGACTGTTATTGAAGAGGCAGGGGTTAAACTGAGGTTGGGTGAAGGTATAGCCTCAGTCCTAGGGCCGTCACGGATTAGCGGCGTGGTGCTCATGAGCGGCGAGACTCTACCTTGCGATGTCCTAGTTATCGGTGTCGGGATGGTTCCCAACGCCAAGCTTGCAAATGATGCGGGCGCGGAAAATGATAACGGCATTTTGATTGATGCTCATTGTCGAACATCGCTGCCAGGAGTCCTTGCTGTCGGGGACGTTACCCGACGCCGAAGCACCGTCGAAGGATTAGGAGATCGAAGCGAGACTATTTTGAACGCGCAGATCCAGGCACGGGAGGCAGCCTCTACTATCCTTGGCCTGGAATTGCCTAAGGCACAGCCATCGGGATTCTGGTCCGATCAGTTCGATATAAATATTCAGGCCGTAGGCAAAGTCGATCGTACGGTCTCTCATTGGTTAAAGCCGTTCAATGGTCAGGAGGGTGTTTTACTGCAGTTTAGCGAGAATAAACTATGTGGGGCGGTAGGCTTCAACAGCGGCCGCGCAATTGCCCGCATTCGCCGTCTGCTCAGCGTTGGAGATCGTCGGCCCCCGGAGGAGTTGTTGAGAGATCCAAAGCTTAATGGATAGGCAGAAACTTTACAGCTCCTTACCTTGATCGTTGGTAGGGCAAGGCGATTTTGGTGCTAGAGTGG
Source organism: Erythrobacter westpacificensis (assembly GCF_039542285.1). NCBI lineage: Bacteria > Pseudomonadati > Pseudomonadota > Alphaproteobacteria > Sphingomonadales > Erythrobacteraceae > Erythrobacter > Erythrobacter westpacificensis. The sequence goes on along the minus strand of NZ_BAABHV010000018.1, from coordinate 191 downwards.
TCTCAGAATCCGTGCTGGTGAAGGAGGCCGCCATGGATGTCTCAAGCTCTTTCGATGGATTTGCGTGTCTGCTTCTATCGGCGGTTGATGGCGGCCTGCGCTTGCGTGCTGCGGCTACCCGTGACGTGACCCCCTGATTTCCCTCCAAGTTGGATTAGAGTCCGGCCCTGATAGAAGGACGGTCGACAAGC